>CAZUJE010000114.1:0-2970 GCA_964620215.1 uncultured Hyphomicrobiales bacterium | reverse complement strand
ATGAAAGCCATGCGGTCGAAGCCAATATCTGGGCCTTCGGCGTCATCATTGTTTCCATTGTCGCGGATTTTTTTCGCGCGCGGCTGCTTTACAAAGTCGCCGGAGAAACTTCGAGCCACGCGCTCGAAGCCGATGCGCTGCATTTTGACTCCGATATGTGGTCGTCCATGGCGGTGCTCGTCGGGCTCGGCCTGGTATGGTTCGGGTATCCCTGGGCGGATGCCGTCGCGGCGCTGGTTGTTTCGGTTCTCATCTGCATCGCCGGCTGGCGGCTCGGCCGGCGCACCATCGACACGCTCACCGATACGGCGCCCGAGGGTGTATCCGAAAAAGTCGCCGCGGCGGTGAAGAAAGTGAAAGGAGTCGTTTCGCTCGACCGGGTGCGTGTGCGGCCGGTGGGCGCAAACCTGTTCGTCGATGCGAATGTCGGCGTCAGCCGCACCTTGCCGCTGGAGCGGGTGGCGAAGCTGAAGGAAGCCGTGGAACGGGCCGTTATCAAGGAAATTGGAAACGCGGAAGTGAATGTTGTCACCGAGCCGCGCGCGCTGAGCGATGAAACAGTGCTTGAACGGATCATGGTGATCGCGCGCAACCGCGGGCTCGCGGTGCATCACATCACAGTCCACCAGTTGCAAGGCAAGAAACTCGCGGTGAGCCTCGACCTTGAAGTGGATGGATCGCTCTCGTTGCGGCAGGCGCACAAGATCGCGAGCGATCTGGAGATGGCGATTTCGGAGGATTTTGAAGGCGGGGTGGAGGTCGAGACCCATATCGAGCCGTTACAGACGGCGGGCATCACCGGGCGCGATGCGCCCGCAGCAACGCAGGATTCGATCGCGGGGGTGATGCGGGATCTCGTGAAGGACGGTGGGCCGATCCGCGACGTACATGCGGTGCGGGTGCGGGAAACGCCGAAAGGACTCGTCGTTAACTTTCATTGCCGCGCCGAGCCGTCGATGCCGGTCGAAAAAGTGCATCTGGCAGTCGATGCGCTGGAACGGAAACTGCTCGAACGGCGTCCGGATATTCACCGGGTCATCGGCCATGCAGAGCCGACCGGCATTTCGGACTGAATTCCGCCGCCGCCCGGACTCTGTTTGTTCTCCCACCGGTCTTTTTTTGCCGCGGACTCTAGACAGAGGAGTCCTGTTTCGATTCTTATGAGAGAACGAAGCAACTGCTTCGCGGAATTGTCGGACTTTAGCGGGGAGACCGGCAGATGGGACTCGTGCAAGCTGGCAACGCGAAGTTGCGCGTTCTCGGCGTGCGCGGCACCGACGGCCCCTTGAGCAGGAACGCCTATCAGCGGCTGCTCGAATCCGAACCCTTCCTTCGCCGCGCGGTTCCCTTTCTGATCGTTTTCTTTCTCGTCGCCTTCTCGGTCGGCGCGGTCGTGCTGATTATGGAGAACCGCAGCGAGGCGATTGCCCATGCGCGCAAGGAACTCTCGCTGCTGACGCAGCTCACGGCCGAAAAGCTCAACCGCGAAATCCAGGGCGACACATCGAGGGGCCGCGTCCGGTCCGCGCTGATGCGGGCAGCACCCGCCGCATCGGACGGGGAATATTATTTTTTTATCACCGGTGCCGATGGAAAATTGCTGGCGAGCACAGCAAGCGCGCTGTCCGCCGAGGACGCCCAGGAAGGCCTCGCGGATTTTGTCGGCGCCGATACCGCGCAAGCGCTTGGCAGCAGCGCCGCCATGCTCGAATTCGTGCTCCAGGACGGCGTGAAGGCCATCGCGGTCTCGCAGGACGTGACAGCTGTTCGTGTAAAGCTGACGGGCGTCCAGCCCCTAAGCCGCGCGCTCAGCCGCTGGCGCGCCGACTCCGCCATCATCGTTACGCTCGCCGCTACCGCCGGATTTGTGCTGCTCATTCTCGGCTTCGCCTTTCACTGGCAATCGGCGCGCTCGCGCGAGGCCGATATCATTTTCGAAATGGTGCGGGCACGGATCGATACGGCGCTAAACCGCGGACGCTGCGGCTTGTGGGACTGGGATCTGGCACGCGGCCAGATTTACTGGTCCGATTCCATGTTCGAGATTGTCGGCTTTCCGCCGCGCGAGGAACTGCTGTCCTTCGGTGAAGTGGATGCGCTGGTGCATCCCGACGACGGCAGCCTCTATGACGTGGCCAAGCATCTCGCGGACAACGCCGACGGCACCATCGACCGCGCCTTCAGAATGAGACACGCGAACGGAGAATGGGTCTGGCTCCGTGCCCGCGCGGAACTTGTGCAGGTGGACAGCGGTGCGCGCCACATCGTCGGCATTTGCGTGGACATCAACGAGGAAAAGCGCCTCGCCCAGCGCACGGCCACTTCGGACATGCGGCTGCGCGCCGCCGTCGATACGATCTCGGAAGCATTCGTGCTGTGGGACGCGGACGATCGCCTGGTGCTGTGCAATTCCAAATTCCAGACACTGCATAACCTTCCGGAATCCGCGACCGAGCCCGGCACGCCCTATCACGACGTGATGGCCGCCGGACGCCAATTGCTCACGCGCGTTCCGATCAAATCCGAGGAAGAAGATTCCCGCTCCTTCGAGGCCAGAACCGGCGACGGCCACTGGCTGAAAATCAGCGAACGACGCACCACCGACGGCGGCTTCGTCTCGATCGGCACCGACATCACGGCACTGAAAAAACACGAGGAAAAACTCGTGGACAGCGAAAAAGAAAAAATGGCGACCATCTCCGACCTGCGCCGCTCGCAACAAAAGCTCGAATTTCAGGCGCAGCAACTGGCCGAACTCGCGCAGAAATCCGAGGAAGCCAATCAGGCCAAGTCCGAATTCCTCGCCAATATGAGTCACGAACTGCGCACGCCGCTGAATGCGATCATCGGTTTTTCCGAGATCATGGAATCGGGGATGTTCGGCGAGCTGGGCGCCGAGAAATATCACGAATACTGCCGCGACATCCGGGACAGCGGGCGCTATCTGCTCGACGTCATCAACGACATTCT
>CAZUJE010000113.1:0-9307 GCA_964620215.1 uncultured Hyphomicrobiales bacterium | reverse complement strand
CGGGGACGAGCGAGATCAGGCGGTTGCTGATCGGGCGGGAACTGTTCGGGAAGACGGGCTGACTATTTCGCTTCGTCCAAAATTTCCTTCACCAACCCATTAAACAAATCCGCGCGCGCAACAGGGGCCATGTGGCCGCCTCCCGCCAATTCATGAAAATGCCAATGCGGATGTGCTTTCGCGAGCAGGGTGGCGACGGCGCGCGTTGTCCGTTTTGAATCCGCCGCACTCACGAGATGCACCGGCGCCTTGATCGCGCTCCATTCGGAGATAGCGCGTTTGTTGCCTGCGATCATGTCCCATTCATGCATGGTGGCGGGGAGCATCGGGAGAATGTTCGCGCGGCGCTCCTCGGGCATCGCGGCCCAGCTACCCGCCCCGGACCAATAGTCGATGAACAATTCGCCCACACCCTGCCAGTCGCCCGCGCGGCCCCTGCTTGCAAATCCGTTGCCGAGCGCATCGATCTCATTCGCCTCCTCTTCTTTTCCGTGCGCGTGCAGAAGATGGAAAAGGATTGGCTCGAATACGATCAGCGTCCGCACCTTCTCGCCCAGCCGGATTGCCGCTTCCAGCGAAACCGCTCCGCCGAGCGAATGTCCGATCAGCGTGACCGGGTCCGGATCAAGCGCCGCAACCGCTTCAACCAGCGCCGCCTGATCGGCAGCGGTAAGCGGCCGCTCGCCGGGCCACTTCGAGGTTGCACCATAACCAAAGAGATTGACCGCAATGACGCGGTGGCGGTCCTTCAGTTCGTCCATCAGTTTCCGCCACTGGCGGTTGCCGCTGGAGGAGGAATGCACGAGCACCACCGGCAGGCCTGAGCCTGCATCGGCGTAATCGAGATCGAACGCGCCTGCCTTTATTATCGGCATGAGATTCCCCGCCGCACTATCGTGAATCCCGCTGCTGCGTTCAATTGCTCGGTGCGCGGCAAAATCCCGTGTGATAGAGCCGGACGATGAATCGTACACAGGAAAAAACCGCGCTCGTGCTTTTTTCCGGCGGGCAGGACTCCACCGTCTGTCTGGCCTGGGCGCTTGAGCGCTTTGAGCGCGTGGAAACGGTCGGCTTCGATTACGGCCAGCGCCATGCGGTTGAACTGGAAGTGCGCCCGGCGATCCGCGAGAAAATCGCGGTGCTGTCGCCGCAATGGAAACAGCGGTTGGGCGAGGATCACATGGTCAGGCTGGATGCGCTGGGAGAAATTTCCCAGACCGCGCTCACCCGCGATGTCGCGATTGAAATGGGCGAGAACGGGCTACCGACAAGTTTTGTGCCCGGACGCAATCTTGTATTCCTCACTTTCGCGGGCGCGCTCGCATACCGGCGCGGCGCGTTGCATATCGTCGCCGGCATGTGCGAGACGGATTATTCCGGCTATCCCGACTGCCGCCACGACACGATCAAGGCGATGCAGCTCGCGCTCGGCCTCGGCATGGACCGGCATTTCGAAGTGCATACGCCGCTGATGTGGATCGACAAGGCGGACACGTTTGCATTGGCCTTGAAACTTGGCGGGCAGCCGCTGTTCGATCTCATCGTTGAGGAAACCCACAGCTGCTATCTCGGCGACCGAACCCGCAAACACGAGTGGGGCTATGGCTGCGGCGAATGTCCCGCCTGCAATCTGCGCAGCGAAGGCTACCGGAAGTGGCGGCAGCGGGCCGAAGAAAAGCAGGCGCAGTAGCGGCTCGCTTTTCTGTACCGGCGGCAGGGGCTATGGTCGCGGTCTCGCGGAATTCCCCGCAACCGAGTTTGCAATGAGCCTGACGCCCGCCCTGAAAGACGCCTATTCCAGAGTTTCCACCGCCACGCTAACCACCGTGCTTCTGAAAAAGGGCATCCGCCGCACCTTCATGAGCGGTCCGAAGCCGCTGATCCCCGATCAGGGCCGGTTGTTCGGGGAGGCCTTCACGCTCCGTTTCGTGCCGACGCGCGAGGATCTGGCGACGCCGGCAAGCTGGGGCTCGCCGATTTCCACCCGGGCCGCGATCGAGGAAATGCCGGAAGGCTGTATCTGCGTCGCCGACGCGATGGGCGTCACCGACGCGGGCATTTTCGGCGACATTCTGGCGGCGCGCATGTATGTGCGGAAAGTCACGGCACTCGTCACCGACGGCTCGGTGCGCGATGCCGATGGCGTGAAGGCGAGCAAGTTGCCGGTATGGTGCTCGGATGTGGCGGCGCCGCCTTCGGTCGCTGGGCTTACATTCGTCGCCTGGCAGCAGCCGATCGGATGCGGCGGGGTTGCGATTTTCCCGGGCGATCTGATTGTCTGCGACAATGACGGCGTTGTCGTCGTCCCGAAAGCGCTGATCGAGGACGTGGCGAAGGAAGCGGTCGAACAGGAGTTGTTTGAAAGCTGGGCTGCGGACGAAGTGATGAAGGGCGCGAAGCTGCCCGGCCTTTATCCGCCGAACGACGAAACCAAAGCGCGCTACGCTGCGTTCAGGGCAGGGAAGAAATAACGGAACAGAAATGCAGACGGTCCAGTCCCACGGCGCCTCCATCCCGGTCCTCGGGCTCGGCACGTGGGATTTGCGCGGGCGTGTCTGCTCGCGCATCGTCGAACAGGCGCTGCGGCTCGGCTACCGTCACGTCGATACCGCGCAGATTTACGACAACGAGCGGGAAGTAGGCGAGGGCGTGCGTGCGTCGAGGCTTCCGCGCGAGCAAGTGTTTGTCACGACCAAAGTGTGGTGGACGCATTTCGCGGCCGGCGAGCTGGAGCATTCGGTGGCGGAGAGCCTCGCAAAACTGCGCCTGCAATATATCGATCTCCTGCTATTGCACTGGCCGAATGCGTCAGTGCCGCTTTCGGAGACTCTCACGGCGCTCTGCAAGATGAAACGCGAAGGGCTTACGAAACACATCGGCGTTTCCAATTTCACCGTGAAGCTGATTGATGAGGCCGTGGCGCATTCCGGCGAGCCGCTCGTCACCAACCAGATCGAGCTGCACCCCTATATCGACCAGCGCCGGGTGATTGAGACATGCGGCAGTCACGGAATTTCGGTTACCGCCTACAGCCCCATCGCAAGAGGCAAGGTGAAAGGCGACGAACTGCTTGCGCGCATCGGCAAGGCGCATGGCAAGTCGGCGGCGCAGGTCAGCCTGCGCTATTTCGTGCAGCAGGGGATCGTCGTGATCCCGCGCACCAGCAAGGTGGAACGGCTGAGCGAAAACTTTGAGATATTTGATTTCGAACTGGCGGAGGCCGAGATGGCTGAAATCCGGAGTCTGGCGAGTCCCGGAGGGCGGACTCAGAATCCCTCCTGGGCGCCGGAGTGGGACTAAATCATGGAAGCAGTCAGATTATTGTAGAATAATTATTCTAATATATTCGATCTATTATCTTATCCCAAGGTCTTAATACAAAAGTTGAACTTTCTGCATGTGGGCGTATTATGGGTCCAAGGTGGGTGAAAATCCCGCTGATCCAGTCCGGTGCATTTCCCGGTCTGTTTCGGGAAGGCATTCGGCCAGAGGAGGTCATGTCCCCATGGAAACCCAACAGCAGGAAAGCCAACTGACGACATTCGCGTGGGCCGCCGGTGCCATAGCGATCGTGGGCGTAGTGGCATTCTATATGGCGGGCTAACCACCCCCAACCCAGCTCCCCAGCCCCCAGAGCGTGCGGGCGGCGTCATCGCCGCCCGTTTTATTTTGCCGCGGCGATCTTTGGCAATTCCGCGAGCGAAGCGACGCGGAAATCGGGATCAAATCCCAGCCGATCCATGCGCAACCGCATCGCCTTGTAGATCGTGGCGGGGCCGAGGGTTTTGGAGTCACGCACTTCTTTTCGTAAAGCTTCCGCCGTCACCCGTTCGATCCAGGCGACATTCAGCCCGTAACTCTTCGCGCCGCAGGCATCGAAGGCGTTGGACGAAACAAACAATGTATTTTGCGGCTTCACGCCGAGCTTTTCCTCGATCAGATCGTAGGTGCGCGGCGAGGGCTTGAAGATTTGCTTGCTCTCAATGCTGATCGAAGCCTGCAATATCTTGTCGAGACCTGTGTTCTTCACCAGCGCGTCCAGCATGTCCTGACTGCCGTTCGAAAGGATCGCAAGTTTTAGTCCGCTCAGACCAGAGATCGCTTCCCGCGCATCGGGGTACAGATCGAGCCAGCGATACTTCTCCATGATCTTCTCGAAGGCGGCTTCGCTGTATTCGAGGCCGAGTCCGTCGAGGGTGAATTGCAGCGCGTCGCGCGTGACGTTCCAGAAACTCTCATACCGCTGCATCAGCGAGCGCAGCCAGGTGTATTCGAGCTGCTTCATTCGCCAGATCTGCGTGATGGCGGTGCCGTAGCCGGGGAATGCCTCCTCGGTGACCGCGGCCACCGATTGCACATCATAAAGCGTGCCATAGGCGTCGAATACAACGGCTTCGATTTTCATGCGTTACTCCCGTGCTTGACGCAGAGGCTGCGCTGCACGACTGTGCGCGCCGGAGAAAATCATGCCGCAAAAAATCACGCTGGGACACAAGAAACTGATCGAGGACGCCGAGCGCGAAATCGAAACGCTGACGGCCATGGACGCGGTAAAACTGCACGGCCGGGACGATGTCGTGCTTGTGGACATTCGCGACCCGCGCGAACTGGAGCGCGATGGAGCGGTGCCGGGCGCGTTTCATTGCACGCGCGGAATGCTGGAGTTCTGGATTGATCCGGACTCTCCCTATCACAAGCCGATTTTCGCGGAGGACAAGAAATTCGTGTTCTTCTGCGCGGGCGGAATGCGTTCCGCGCTTGCCGCGCATACCGCGCATAAAATGGGACTAAAGCCGGTTGCCCATGTCGCGAAGGGCTTCAAGGGCTGGAAAGAAGCCGGCGGCCCGACGCAGGCATACGAAAAGAAAAAATAATCGTATTCACTCGTGGATGATACTCAGCAGGAAAGCTGGGCGCGTTTTCCTTGCACCGTTTTAACCTGGTTATTCATGGAGCGCCGGGCCGGATGCTTTTCCGGCGTTGATTTGTAGAGTTGCAGCGCCGTATCAAAGTGCTTGCAGGCTGACTTGGATTTATTTTCGTAATCGTCCACGTCGCCGAAGCAGACTTCCACCGTGGCATTCAAAAATGGATCGTTGAATTTCGCGCTGAGTTCGCGGGCCTTCTCGCATTCGGCGCGCGCCCCGGCCATGTCCTTCTCATTGATGAGGTTGAAGGAATTCAGCACGAGCTGTGAAATCTGCCCGAAATCCTTGCGGCTGGGCGAAGCGGCGAAAGCAGGCAGGCAGGCTGCCGCAAACAGGCTCCCCGCGAGCAAAAACGCCACACCCCGATAAAGCTTCGGCATTACGCCCCCAACCTGATGGACGGAGATTCGATTTCATTCTAGGAGAGCGGGTCCGCAGCTTCAAATAGTTATTGCCCGTTTCACGGTTCCATGCCGCTACAACTTGTCATCGGCTCCAAGAACTACTCCTCGTGGTCGCTGCGGCCATGGCTGGCACTCGCGCATCATAATATTACCTTCGACGAGATTTTTATTCCGCTCGACCAGCCGGATACGCACTCGCGCATTCTTGGCTATTCGCCCGCCGGCAAGGTGCCGATCCTGATCGACGGCGAGGCGAAGGTCTGGGAATCGATCGCCATTCTCGCCCATCTCGGCGAGAAATTCCCCGATCTCGGTCTATGGCCGAAGGAATTCGCGGCGCGCGCCCATGCCCGCTCGATTGCCTGCGAGATGCATTCCGGTTTCGCGAAGCTCCGCATTCACTGCCCGATGAATCTTCGCCGCAAGAAGAAGATCGCATTGACGCCGGAAGTTGAAGCCGACGTGAAACGCATCGCCGAAATCTGGAATGGTGCGCGCAAGCAATACGGCAAGGGCGGCGATTTCCTGTTCGGCGCATTCTCGGCGGTGGACTGTATGTATGCGCCGGTCGCGACGCGCATACGGTCTTATGAAATTCCGGTCGATCCGGTTTCTGCCGCCTATGTGGACGCGATTTACGCGCTGCCCGCATTCAGGAAATGGTTTGACGCGGCTATGATCGAGACGTGGCGTTATCCGGCCACGGACGACGTCGAATAGTTTTCGGATTACTGCGTCAGGCGCGCCTGCGTCATCGTCTTTTCGAACAGCGCGATCATCGCTTCCGAAATTCCCTGCGACGGGCTGACTTCAAAGTAGAGGCCGGGAGTGGCGCAGCTCTGCATGTTGGTCGCGATCTGCGACTGGAACGGCGCGATCCAGGTATTGTACCAGTTGTTTGTCGGCAGCGGCAGATACGTGGTGTAGAGCACCGCGACCTTGATGCCGCGCGTTTTCATCGTCGTGCAGAAGCTGAAATCGATCGGCTCCTGACAGCGGGTGTAGTTGGTGCCGGTCTGCGGATCCTGGCTCGTGGTGGTCGAGCGCGAGCACGACGGCGAGCCGAGCGCGCGGTCGGCGACGCCGTCCGACACGAAGAACACGATTTTCTGCCGCGAGCCGTTGGAATTGCCGGTGCCGGGATTGCCGATCGCGTTGTTCAGGCCGGTCAGGATCGGGCCGAAATTCGTCTGCGTGTCGCCCTGGTAGTTTTGATACGGGATCGACATCAGGTCGATGGCGTTGGCTGCGGTTTTCGCCGTTGCCAGATTGGACGTCAGCGACTGGATGGTGGTCAGGCCGACCTTGGTCGCAGAAGATCCGAATGTATAGATCGCAGCCTGGAACTGGCTGCTCACGGATTGATACTGCGTAGCGGAATCCATCAGCTTTTGCGTGGCGGTGCGCAGCACGTCGATGCGCATCTGGACGCCCAGCTTCTTCGCGAGATTGTAGTAGTTGTTGGAATTCGACTGGTCGTGACAGGCGAAAGCGCACTGGTCCGCCGTATTCTTCACCATCACGCTGATGTCGTTGGTGGTTGCGCCGGCGCCCATGGATGGCGTGTTGTCGAGCAGCAGATAGAAATCGATATAGGTGGGCGTGGACGAAGCGGCGGTCGCGGTGCCGCCAATATCAACATTCTCCTTGCCGGCAAGGCCCATGAAGGCCGCCGGCATTTTTGCTTCGTAGGTCACCACCGCGGTGCGGAGGTTATTCTTTTCGCTTACGCTTACATCGACCTTCTGGATGGTCGATCGCTTCACTTCCTCGGCACGGCGGTTGAACATATCGGTGGCGAGCGTTTTCGCGAGGGTTGTGTTGCTGCCCATCGCGGTCTGGCTGACGGCGGCAAGAGCGGCGGCGTCGGCGGCGGCATCGAGGCGCGCCTTCACCTGGTTCGCGAAGCTGTAATCGACCGCGGCGCCAACCGACAGCACCACCGGCATCAGGCAAAGCGCAAACATGATTGCGATATTGCCGGAACGGCAATCGCGGAAAGCCGCTAAACAGCGAAGAAATACGCCATGCATGAATTTTCGCCCGCATAAAATCTATGCGGAAGCTACACGCCGAGATTGAAAGAGCGGTTAACCGGGACTGACCGTCGCGGGTAAAAACTTCCTTAATTCCGGAAGGTCAGCCGGGACGGTATTGCTCGAATTTGTAGAAGCCCGGCAATACGACGAGAAAGACCGCGCACAGGGCCAAGGGCAGAAATGCGAAGCGGGGGTCGCCGGATAGATCCCACGCAAGGCCGCTCAGGATCGGGATGATGATCGCGAAGCCGTATGAGATCGTGAACATACCCGCGGATGTGCGGGCAATTTCCTCCGGTGCGCAGAGAAGGGCGGGCAGTGCCAGCGCCAGCACCAGAATCCAGGCGCAGCAGAAGCCGAGTATTCCCGCCCAGAACACGAACCAGTAGCCGCTGCTCATCACGATGCCGATGACGCCGACAATCGACAGCGCGCCGCCGAATATAAACGGCCAGATGCGGCCCTGAATTTTCTGCGCAATCCCCAGCAGGATGAAAGAAGCGGGGAGCTGCCCGACATTCAATGCGGTCAGCGACAGGCTGACAAATTCCGGCTGCTGGAAGCGGGTTAGATAATCCGGAATGAAACCGTTGGCGGCGAAATACATCGCGTTCACGGTCCCGAACGTAAGCCCGAGTTTCCAGATCAGGCTCGAGCGCCAATCCGGCCACCACTTCGGCGGCGTTGCGGGTTTTGGCTGCGTGTTGCGCGGGCGCAGGAAAATCACCGCGAGCGCGATCAGCACCACCGGAATTGCCCAGGCCGCGAAGGCGAGCCGCCAGCCGCCCACCAGCGGCACCAGCACGGTGAGCGTCAGCGCCACCGGCAGAATTTCGCCGACCAGCAATCCGTTGGTGAACACCGCCGTGCCGAAGCCAATGCGGTCCGGCATCCACTGGCGCACGAGCGGCGGCATCGAGGGCTGCATGATGGCGACGCCGGCACCCATCAGCGCGGTGGTCGCGAACAGCGTCAACGCATCCGGGCTGAGGCCGCGCAGCGCGGAGCCAAGCGCGCAGACGAGCAATCCGACGATCAGCGCGTTCGAGGCGCCGAAGCGCGCGATCAGCAGCGAGCCGGGTAGCGCCGCGCAGGCGAACATCACAATCGGAATCGCGGCAAGGATGCCGACCTGCGTCGCGCTCATGTGCAAGTCGTCGTGGATGAGCGGGATCACCGGCGGCGTGGACAGGATCGTGAGCCGCAGCGCATTGCCCGCGAGCCAAAGCAGGGCGAGGGCGGTGACGATCTGGCGGGTGGGCATGGCTGGCCTTCAGGCGGGGAATCCGGCGGGCTTTATGCACCGCGCCGCATCGTCCGCCAAATCAGGACCGATTTGCGTTTAACGCATGGCCACGGCACCTTTGCGGCCTCCGGAGAATCCATGCCCGCCATCGACTCCAAAATCGATCCCCGATCCAAGGAGTTCCAGGCCAACGCCAAGGCGATGAAGGCGCTGGTTGAGGAACTGACGCGCCGCCGCGCCGAGGCGGCGCTCGGCGGCTCCGAGAAAGCGCGGACGAAGCACACCGAGCGCGGCAAGCTGCTGCCGCGCGACCGCGTCATGCGATTGATCGATCTCGGCTCGCCGTTCCTGGAATTGAGCCCGCTCGCCGCCAACGGCATGTATGACGACGCGATTCATGGCGCGGGGCTGATTACCGGCATTGGCCGCGTGGAAGGGCGCGAATGCGTGATCGTCGCCAATGACAGCACGATCAAGGGCGGCACCTATTTTCCGATGACGGTCAAAAAACATCTCCGCGCGCAGGAGATCGCGGGCGAGAACAATCTGCCGTGCCTGTATCTGGTGGATTCCGGCGGCGCGAACCTGCCGCACCAGACCGAGGTATTTCCCGACCGCGAGCATTTCGGGCGGATTTTCTACAATCAGGCGCGGCTGTCGGCGGAGGGTATCGCGCAGATCGCGGTGGTG
>CAZUJE010000112.1:0-9328 GCA_964620215.1 uncultured Hyphomicrobiales bacterium | reverse complement strand
GAATTATTCTTGTCGATGGCGAATTCGCGGGCGCCGTGAACCGCGTGCCGGCCGACGGCGATCTGCGTTCAAACCTGGTTCGCGGCGGCTCGGCGAAAGCCACCGATCTCACTGCGCGCGAACGGGAAATCTGCGCGCGCATCGGTCCGTCATTAAAAGAAAGGGGCCTGCTCTTCGTCGGCATTGATGTGATCGGAGGATTCCTCACCGAGATCAACGTCACCTCGCCCACCGGCGTGCGCGCCATTAAAAATTTGGGTGGTCCCGATGTGGCCGCGATGGTCTGGGACAAGATCGAAGCGAAGCGGAAAAAATAGCGGCGTACACCATGAACTTGCATTGGCGCGTTCTCGCATTCGGTTTTGCGCTCATGAGCACGCCGGTTGCGCAAGCCGCCAACTGTTCCTTCGGCAAGCGTGCGCCGCTGACGGTCAATCACAACGGTTACTGCAAATTCGATTTTGAGAAACTTTCTTATGGAGGCACGCCCGCCGAGCAGGCCGCGTGCCTGCTCACGCCGGTCAAGCGCGGCGGACATCTCGGCGGCAAGCGCGAATCCATCCCTCCGTTTTTTGCGAGTCATGTCGGGCAGCCGCTTGAACTTCCCGACAAGCCGGAAGTTGCTGCCCTCCTGAAAGAACGCGGGCTTGATGAGATGGCCGCAACGCTGGACAAACCCGTCTCGCGCGGCAACGACAACGATCCCGCCGCCCGTCCCGCCGCCTATTTCGTGATCCACGACACCAGCACGCCGAATTTCGGCGAACTGCCCTGGCCGGTGAGCATCGACACCGATCAAAAGATCAACAACCTCAAACGCTACCACTGCGACAACGACATCGAGCGAGCGCACACCTTCATCAATCGCAGCGGAGCGGTGCTGTTCGCGCATGATTTCGGGGTGCCGTGGCGCGCCACGAAATTTGAAACCGCGGCGAATTTTGATTCGAAACTCAAAGGGCTGTTTCTGCATAACGAGTTGATCCAGCCGCGCCGCCGTGCGGCCGAGTTTCGCGGCAAGAACGATTACGAGGCACCTGACCCCGGCTTCAGCCCGGCGCAGTATGAGACCCTGGCCTTGGTCTATGTGGTGGCGAGCGTGCGGGCGGGGTTCTGGTTGATCCCGGCATTTCACGCGGTCATCGATGCGGGCATCCGTAACGGTCACGACGACCCGCAAAACTTCCGGCTGGAGGACTTTGCGGAAAGCCTTGAGCGGGTCCGGGAAAGACTAAAACGGAAACAATAAACTGGGTTCGTCTGTGGAACTTTGTTCCCTAAATGTTCTTGAACTGCAACCGGGATTGTATACATCCCAAACCCTAGGTTGTTTTTGCGATTTCTTTTGTGGTTCTTCGATTTGAACCCTTGGCATGCAACCTAGAATCGCAGATTTCTATTGTTGCATCAGTTTTGCTTCTGCTTGGTGGCCTTGGGTTCCGGGGGGCGAGCCACCTTCTTCAGCACCGTATTGAACTGGCGCTCCGATTTGTCGGCTCCAAGCGCGCGGGCCGTTTCCCGGAACTTCTCAATCTGACTTTTGCTGCGCTTTTGAGAGCGTGTCATGGCGACCAAGTTTGTAGCGTATATCGACGAGGCTGGCGACGAAGGATTTGGAAAGCTCGGCAAAGCGGAGGGTGGCCAATCCGACTGGCTGATCCTCGGCTGCGCTCTAGCGGAACACGACTTCGACCTCGCTCTGCCCTTTCTCCGAAATGAAATTATGAAGCGTTTTCCGAAGAAGAAGACCAAAACGCTTCATTTCCGCGACCTCAAGCACGAGCAGAAAATCGTCGCCTGTCAGGAGATTGGCAAGTTCGACGTTTCAGCTTGCCTGACGCTCTCGCACAAAGTGACGTTACCGGGAACGAAGTGGTTCAATACCTTCAAGCAGAAGGGATATTTGTACAACTACCTTTTGCGCTTTCTATTGGAGCGAGTTACGCGCCATTGCTACGGATTCGGAGGTTCCAGTTGCGAATTGAAACTCGTTTTCTCACGCCGTAGCGGAACCGATTACAACTCGATGAAAGAGTACCTCATTCTGATGAGGGATGGCCGTGAGGTGATGCAGCCGGTTCGACAAATTTACTGGGATGTTCTCGATGTAGAGAACATCGTCGTGGAAACCCATGATCGTTGGGCTGGATTGCAGATTGCAGACTGTTTTTGCAGCGCGCACTTTCAAGCTATCGAGCCGAACTTCTACGGAAACTACGAGCCTGCTTATGCGGATTTGCTTCGCTCAAATTTGTTAGTTGATCCGCAAGGTCATGTTTTGAACTGCGGCCTAACTGCGGTGCCATCATTCGCTAAAACGAGGCGCGATGAGAGGCAGGAGGCGTATTTCGATTCATACAGAAAAAAGTAGGCAGACCCCCGGTCCCTGGATCACATCGCGAGGATGCTGCCGCCGTAAGGCGACTCGGGATAAGCCCGGCGCGTGTCTGCCCATACATAGTATAGGGAATCTTTGTTATTTATCAAGGGCTTGCTAAGTCCTTGAAAGATTCCGCTTTTTTGAAGATTCAGGCTGCGTGAGTCCGCCGGTACGTCAACCGCTTGCCCGCGATACCTTGCAAAGCGCGATCCGCGCGCACTTCGTCATTCACGCCTAGCGCGATGCGATTGCTGTAGCGGAAATCGAATTCAGCCAAGTAACGGTGCAAATGCTTCTCGGCACAATGCTGGTAAACGCCGCGCATCCCGCGCTTGAAGATCGAGAAATAACCTTCAACAGTGTTCGTCGTCACATCGCCGCGCACGTATTCCTTTTCGGAATGACTAACCGTTTCATGGGCGCTGAACTCTGCGCCCAGTGGGCGATACCAAGAACCCTCGTCCGTCATGACCGTGCTTTCCTTGCGGATATTTGCACGAATGATCGGAAGAAGATCGCCCGTCGATGTGCCTGCCACGTGGAAGCTGCGGGCACCTCCTTCGCGCGTAACAAGCGTCAGAATTACGTTGCGATAGCCAGAGCCGTGGCGTTGCTGCCAAGGCAAGTGCTTAAGCTTCTTGCGAGACATGCCAGCGGCAAAACCGTGCCAAGTTTCGTCCACTTCGACGATCTGGCCACTACCGCCCATGGGTGAAAGCGAACCATCGCGCATTGCTTCGCGGATGCGGTGCGTGAGAAACCAAGCGGACTTGTATGTGATTTCTAAAGTCCGATGTAGCTGATGGGAGCTAACGCCCTTCTTGCTCGCGCACATCAGGTAAACCGCCTGCAACATCTTGTGCAGCGGGATATGAGCCGACTCGAATACCGTGCCGACGCGCACCGTGAATTGCTTGCGGCAGCCGTAGCACTTCCACAGGCCGAGACGTTCCTTCCCATTCTTGCCCTTAACGCCCTTTAGACGGCCAGCACGGCCAACCTCGCCACAGTGCGGGCAGATCGGCTCATCGCCCCAGAGAAGCTTCTCCAAGTGGCTGAAGGCCGCTTTTTCGGATTTGAAGTACGGGCGGTTGAGGATCGACATGGTGGAAAGTCCTTTTTGACCTTCCAAAATCTAGCAAATTGCCTTGGGTTTGTAAAGTATATAAACGCCACTGCAACCGCGCCTTGGCTAGGCTGCGCGCGGAGGTTGGGCATGGTCCAGCACGTCTCGACCGTAGCCTTTGAGGGGGTGGAAGCGCGGCCGGTGGACGTACAGGTCCAGGTCGCACCGGGTCTGCCTGCGTTCAATCTGGTCGGCCTGGGCGACAAGGCAGTGTCCGAGGCAAAGGACCGGGTGCGGGCAGCGCTCATCGCTTCCGGCCTCGCGCTGCCCGCCAAGCGAATCACCATCAATCTGGCGCCCGCTGATCTTCCTAAGGAAGGCAGCCATTACGACCTGCCGATCGCGCTCGGTCTGATGGCGGCGATCCACGCCATCCCGCCCGACGCGCTGTCCGGATTCACAGTCGTCGGCGAACTTGGTCTGGACGGCTCCATCGCGCCGGTCGCCGGCGTGTTGCCGGCGGCGGTCTCAGCGAACGCACAGGGCAAGGGACTGATCTGCCCGAAAGCCTGCGGACCGGAAGCTGCATGGGCCAGTCCGGAAATGGAAATTCTGGCGCCGTCTTCACTTATCCAGCTCGCCAATCATCTGCGCGGCACGCAGGTGCTCTCGCGCCCCGAGCCAAAAATCAAAACCATTGCCGAGGAGACGCTCGATCTCGCCGACATCAAGGGACAGGAATCGGCCAAGCGCGCGCTGGAGATCGCAGCGGCCGGCGGACATAATTTGCTGCTCATCGGTCCTCCGGGTGCCGGCAAGACCATGCTCGCGGCCAGGCTCCCGACAATTCTGCCGCCGCTGACACCGCCTGAACTGCTCGAAGTTTCCATGATCGCGTCGGTGGCGGGAGCCATCGAAGGCGGCGCGCTTACATCGAAGCGCCCGTTCCGGCATCCGCACCATTCCGCCAGCATGGCGGCGATGGTCGGCGGCGGATTGCGGGCGCGGCCCGGAGAAGTCTCGCTCGCACATCTTGGTGTTCTGTTTCTCGACGAGATGCCGGAATTTCAGGGGCAAGTTCTGGATTCGCTGCGTCAACCGCTCGAATCCGGCGAGGTGATGATCGCCCGCGCGAACCACCGCATTACGTATCCCGCGAAGCTGCAACTCGTCGCCGCGATGAACCCCTGCCGTTGCGGCCGCGCCTACGATCTTGGCTTCAACTGCAAGCGCGGCGCGAATGTACGCTGCGCCGCGGATTACCAGGCGCGGCTGTCAGGGCCATTACTGGACCGGATCGATTTGCACATTGAAGTGCCTGCGGTCTCCGCCTCGGATCTCGTGCTGCCGCCGCCCTCGGAGGGAAGCCGCGAAGTGGCGGCGCGCGTCGCGCGCGCCCGGGAAATTCAGGCGGCGCGTTTCGCGACCCTTGGAAGAGCAGAGCTTCGCCTGAATGCCGAAGCCTCTGGCCCGCTGCTGGAACAGATCGCCGCGCTCGATGCCCCCGGGCTGAAACTGCTGCGCGAAGCCTCCGACGCAATGCGGCTTTCGGCGCGCGGCTATCATCGCGTGCTCAAGGTCGCTCGTACCATTGCGGATCTCGACGGTTCCGATCATGTGGGCCGCCCGCATCTCGCGGAAGCACTTGCCTACCGCGCCTTGAACGACCGGATGGCGGCGGCGGCCTGATCGCTAAAATTCGAGCGATCATCCTTAATTGCCATAAACCATATTTCGTTTTTGGAGCCGGAACCCGGCCGATCCAATCCGCCGTTAAGCCGCGAATGCGATGCTCCGCCTATGGGACATCTCACCGGCGAACGCGGGCAAAGGCCTGCAGGCTATCTTCGTATTTCGGCGCTGCTCGCGGCTTTCAGCGTGATCGCATTTCATGCGCATGCATCCGAAACGGTCGCACCATACGAGGGCGGCGAAGTCGGCCTAGCCGGCATGCTGGCTGGTCTTCTCATCTTCGCGCTCGTGGCGCTCTACAATCACCAGCGCGCCAATCGCGGATTTGCCGCGCGGATCGCCGCCCTGGAAAAAATCATCGAGGCGCGCGAGGACCGCATCTGGTCGCTGGAAGAACGCTTCGCGCGCGCAACCGAACTCGTGGATGCGCAAGGCGATCTTGTGGTGCGCGAGGACGAGCTTGGCCGGGTTACGCATGCGAGTGCCGCTGCTTGCTCGCTTCTTGGAAAACCGATCGAGGAGATTGTCGGCCGCAACATCGGTTTCAATTCAAAAAAACTGGGCGAGAAACTCGGGCACCTGGACGGCTCGATCACCTTCGATCAGGAAATTGTCAGCCCCGGAGGCAACCGCTGGATCGCGTGGAAGGAAGTTTCCATGCGCGACGAGTC
Organism: uncultured Hyphomicrobiales bacterium; assembly: GCA_964620215.1. Taxonomy (GTDB): domain Bacteria; phylum Pseudomonadota; class Alphaproteobacteria; order Rhizobiales; family Xanthobacteraceae; genus JAUSIF01. Next base: position 3,519 of record CAZUJE010000112.1, on the reverse strand, counting down.
AGGCCGCGTCATTGAAGTGCAGCGCGTCGGCCGCGATGTCACCGACCGCGTGATGGCCGAACGCGCGCTTGCCGAAGCGCGCGAAACGGCGGAGGCGGCGAGCCGCGCCAAATCGCGTTTCCTCGCCGTGGTCAGTCATGAGGTGCGCACACCGCTCAACGGCATTCTCGGCATGGCGGATTTGCTGCTCGACACCAAGCTCACGGCCGAGCAGGAAACCTACGCGCGCGCCGTGAAAACTTCCGGCGATGCGCTGCTCGGACTAATTGAAGAAATTCTCGACTTCTCCAAAATCGAAGCCGGACGGCTGGTGATCGAATCCGTGCCGTTCAATCTCTCCACGCTCGTGACGGACGTAGTCGAGCTGGTCGCGCCGCGCGCGCAGGCCAAAGGCATCGAGATCGCCGCCGACATCGCAGACGAAATTCCGGAAAAGGTCGCGGGCGATGCGGCCCGCCTGCGGCAGGTGCTTTTGAATCTCGCCGGTAACGCGGTGAAGTTCACCGACGAAGGCGGGATCTCCGTCGTGGTCGAGCGTGCCGGCAAGAAGATTCGTTTTTCAGTCAGCGACACCGGCCCAGGCATCGGCGCCGATGCGCGCGCCAGGATTTTCCACGAATTCGAACAGGGCGACACAACGCTGGCCCGCCGTCACGGCGGCACCGGGCTCGGCCTCGCCATCGCGGCGCGGATCGTCGAAGGCATGGGCGGGGAAATCGCGCTGGAGAGCAACGAGGAAAACGGTTCGCGCTTCAGTTTCGCCGTCGAGCTTCCCGAAGTCGAAGCCTCCTCAACTCCGTTTCCCGCAAACGACCTGACCGGCGCGAACATTCTGGTCGCCTCTCCCTCGCCGGTCGTCGGCCCGATGATCGCGCGCCGGCTCGGCCATTGGGGCGCGAATGTATCGCTCGCCTCCAAGACCGAAGTCGCGGAGTCGATCCTGCCTGAGCGCACCTGGACACATGTGCTCGTGGATCGTGCTTTTGGCTTCGCGGAAGCGGCAAAGCTCGTGCAATCGAGTAAACAATATTCCCGTTATCGCCATATCCTGTTGTCACCTGCCGAACGCGGCGAATTGCCGGAACTGCGGGAAGCGGGATTCGAGAGCTATCTCATCAAACCCATTCGATCGGTCTCCCTCGCGGCGCGCCTCACGACGCCGGACTGGTCACCGCCGCTTGTGCCTGAACTTGATTCCATGACCGGCCAGGTCAGCGCCGAGGGCCGCTCGCTGATGGTCCTTGTGGCCGAGGACAACGACATCAATGCGCTGCTCGTGCAGGCACTGCTCACGAAGCTCGGCCATGCGCCGACGGTAGTGTCCGACGGAATCTCCGCCGTGACCTCTGTCGCGACGGCCCACGCAATGGGCGCGCCTTACGATGCGGTGCTGATGGACCTGCACCTGCCCGGCCTCGACGGACTGGAAGCAACCCGGCGCATCCGCGCGCTCGGCAATGAAGGCGGCAACGTCGCGGTGATCGCGCTCACCGCCAACGCATTCGCCGAAGACCGGGAAGCCTGCATGTCCGCCGGCATGGATGAATTTGTGACGAAGCCGGTCAGCCGTGAGCGTCTGATCGAGGCAATGGATCAGGCCCGCTCCGCCCGCAGCGCGGAACGGCTCTCGCACGCAATCTGATTTCCTTAAAGCTTCCGCAGCGCGACCGTCTTAATTTGGTGGTCGGCACCTTTTTCCAAGATGAGGCTCGCGCGCTGGCGCGTAGGCAGGATGTTCTCGTGCAGATTCACGAGATTGATTGTCCGCCAGATCGATAACGCGGTTTCCTTCGCATCCTGCTCGCTCACCGCAACGTAACGATGGAAATAGGATTTCGGATCCTTGAACGCTGTCTCGCGCAGACGCATGAAGCGCTCGACATACCAGTCTTCGAGCACGTTTTCCTCGGCGTCGATGTAAACCGAAAAATCGAAAAAGTCCGAGACGAAAGGAACCGCCTTGCCGTCCCTCGGCATCCGCCCCGCCTGCAACACATTCAGTCCCTCGACGATGAGAATGTCAGGCCGGTCGATTTCTACATATTCCGACGGCACCACGTCATAGACGAGATGGCTGTACACCGGCGCGCGCACCGGCCGGCTGCCGGCCTTGATGTCGGACAAAAACTGCAACAGGGCGCCGACGTCGTAGCTTTCGGGAAAGCCCTTTTTATCCATCAAGCCTTCGCGTTCGAGCACCGCGTTCGGCAGCAAAAATCCGTCGGTGGTGATGAGATCGACCTTCGGTGTATTCGGCCAGCGCGCGAGCAGCGCCTGCAACACGCGCGCGGTCGTGGATTTTCCCACCGCGACCGAGCCGCCGACGCCGATCACATAAGGCACCTTTGAGTCTTCGATGCCGAGAAAGCGTTGCATCGCCCGGAACAGGCGTTGCGTGGCCGCGACATACATTGAAAGCAGCCGCGACATCGGCAGATAGATGTCTTCGACATCGCGCAGGGAAAGACGGTCGTTGAAAGCCTCAAGGTCGGCGATTTCGGCGCGCGTCAGTGTCAACGGCGTATCTTCGCGCCGCGCAGCCCACTCTGCTCGCGAAAACAAGCGATAGGGCGAAAGCCGGTTGTCCACGCGCTGTTCCATCAGTGTTTTCTTCGCGAAGCCCGATCAGTCCTTGCGGCGCGATTCTTTTTCGTCGATGCCGGAACGCGCGGTGCGCTTTTCCAGTTCGGCATAAACGTCCGAGAGCGCCACTCCACGCGCCTCAAGCACGACGAGCAGATGATAGAGGAGATCGGCCGATTCGGCGACGAGTGCCTTGGGGTCGCCGGAAATGGCCGCGATGGCAGTCTCGACTGCTTCCTCGCCCAGTTTTTTCGCGCATTTCTCCGGGCCTTCATCGAGCAATTTGCGCGTGTAAGAGCGTTCGCCCCCCGCGCGGGCGCGTTCGGAGATGATCCTTGCCAGTGATTCGAGCGTGAAATCGGCCACGGCGTTTCCCTTCTCCGGGCGGACTATCAGGGATCGAGGCGGACCGGCAAGTCCGCCTTCGCCATGAAGACCTTGGCCTGACCGATCGTGTACTCGCCAAAATGGAAAATCGACGCCGCCAGCACGGCGGTGGCGCCGCCGTCGCGGATGCCTGCGACCATATGTTCGAGATTGCCGACGCCTCCGGACGCGATCACCGGCACGGCAACGGCGGATGAGACCGCATGGGTCAGCGGCACGTCGTAGCCGGATTTGGTGCCGTCGCGGTCCATGGAGGTGAGCAGAATTTCACCCGCACCCAGGCTGACCACCTCGCGCGCATAATCCACCGCATTGATGCCGGTTGGATTGCGCCCGCCATGGGTGAAAATTTCCCAGCGGTCTCTTTCGCCGGGTTTTGAAACTTTCTTCGCGTCGATCGCAACGACAATGCACTGATCGCCGAATTTCTCGGCGGCTTCTTTCACAAATTCCCGGCGCTGCACGGCCGCGGTGTTGATCGAAACCTTGTCAGCACCCGACGCCAGAAGGATGCGCAAGTCTTCCACCGTGCGCACTCCGCCGCCGACC
>CAZUJE010000111.1:0-9477 GCA_964620215.1 uncultured Hyphomicrobiales bacterium | reverse complement strand
CCAGTTCAAGGAAACCGTCACCGGCGGCGCGGTGCCACGCCAGTATTTTTCATCGGTCGAAAATGGCGTGCGGGATTTCCTCAAAACCGGCCCGCTCGGTTTTCCAGTCGTCGATGTGGCCGTCACCCTCACCGACGGCTCCTATCATGACGTGGACAGCTCCGACATGGCGTTCCAGCTCGCCGGCCGCCTCGCCATGAGCGAGGCACTCCCGAACTGCGCGCCCGTGCTGCTGGAGCCAATCCACAGCGTCGAAATCGCCTGCCCGAGCGACTGCACGGCGAAAATCAACGCGATCCTTTCGCAGCGGCGCGGACAGATTCTCGGCTTTGATGCACGGGAAAACTGGCCGGGCTGGGATGTGGCGAAGTCGATGTTGCCCGAATCCGAGATCGGCAACCTCATCATCGAGGTGCGTTCGGCCACCGCCGGCGTCGGAGGGCTTTCCTTCAAGTTCGACCATTTGCAGGAATTGACCGGCAAGCAGGCCGATCAGGTCATCGCCTCGAGGAAGGCGGCGTAAGAAGCGAGGGAGACAGCCTAACCAGCCGTCTCCTCATCGCGTTCGCGGATCGTCTTCGCCATCCGCTCCATCTCTTCGATGAAAGCTTCCGGGTCCACACCGTCCGCGGCCATCAGCGCCTGCACGATCGGATCGGCGATCATGTCGTCAAGCGTGAGTTCCTTGCGGCTGCAAAACATGGCGGTCTCCTTCCTCGCCTTCAGGCGGCGTTCTCAAGTTGAGCAACCACCGCATGCGCGCATTCATTTCCGCGATTGAGTGCCTTGGCTACCGCCTCGTCGCCGAGCCCGGTGCCCTCCACATCGATCACCTGAACATCCTGAATGCCCAAGAAGCCAAGAACGTGACGAAGATAGGGCGCAACGAAGTCATAACCGCGCGTTGCCTCCTCCGAATAAATACCGCCCTTGGCATGCACGACGATGACGCGCTTGCCGGTAAGCAGGCCTTCGGGTTTTCCCTGATCCGTGTAACGAAAAGTCCTTCCTGCCCGCGATATATGATCGATCCAGGTTTTCAGGGTTGAGGGAATCGCGAAATTAATCATAGCGACGCCGATCACCACGATGTCGGCGGCAATCAGTTCGTCGATCAGCGCGTCTGCCTTTGCAATCCACAGTTTTTGCGCGGGTGAGCGTTGTTCACCCGGCGTAGCGAGTGCTGTGGTGAAGTCCTCGTTCAGATGTTGTAAAGGTTCTCGAGAAAGATCGCGCTCGGAAACGCTTGCGCCGGGATGCGCTTCGCGCAATTCATCGAGCACGCGCGCTGCGATCTGGCTTGAATAGGAAGCGCTGCCGCGCGGGCTGCTGCTGAGGTATAATATTTTGGTCATGGTGGTTCTCCTGCATACCGGCCGGCTGAAAGGCATTCGCCCGCGATGGCGGTGCCTTGCATTAGTACCGATCGGTAACATATAGGTACTGACCGGTAACATCCATGTCAAGAGCCCCCACCCAAAGCCCGGCAAAGACTTCGCTGGACGGAAAAGCCTTGCCACCGCGCGAGCGTATTCTCGCTGCGGCGTCGGAGTTGTTTTATCAGCAGGGCATCCGGGCGGTCGGCGTGGAGGCGGTCGCGGAAGCCGCCGGCACCAACAAGATGACGCTCTATCGCCACTTCAATTCCAAGGACGAACTGGTGGCGCAATATCTGAAGCGCCTGGCCGCCGGGGCCAATTCACTGTGGGAAGAGCTTGAAAAAGCCAGCCCCGGCAATCCCAAGGCTCAGTTGCGCGGCTGGATGAACAAGATGGCCGAGCACCTCGCATCCAAGAACGAACGCGGCTGCGCGCTCGCCAATGCCGCGGTTGAGCTACCGGGAAAGGATCATCCCGCCCGCCCCGTAATCGAGGAGTTCAAGCAGGAACAGCGCAAGCGGCTCGCGAAACTCTGCAAGGCGGCGGGGCTGGCCCAGCCGGAAATGGTTGCCGACGAACTGTTCCTTTTGCTCGAAGGCGCCCGCGTCAGCATGCAAAGCCTCGGGCATGAAGGCCCGGCCTGCCGTTTCGTCCGCATGGGCGAGGCGATGATCGCCGACAAGTAAACGTCAGCGGCAAAAAACTCGCTCTTCGCTTGTTCACACCACGCGCATCGTGCGATCTTTGCGGCGATGTTGGCCCGGATTCGCACCGAATTTCATTTGCTCGCTTTGATTGGAAGCGGACTGGTTCTGGCGTTTGCCGGGCCGCAACTGCTTTCCTTCGGTCCGCTCGCTTCGGCTCTGATTTTTGTATGGCTGTTCTCGGTGGTGCTCTGGGGCGCCTTCGCGGTGGTGCGCCACGCGGAAACGCTCGCGCATCTCCTGGGCGAACCTTACGGCACGCTGGTGCTGACGCTGGCGGTCACCGTCATCGAGGTCTCCTTCATCATCTCGGCGCAACTCACTTATGGGGCCGCCTCGGCCTTCGCGCGCGATACGGTTTTTTCCGTGCTGATGATCACGCTGAACGGGATGGCCGGGCTTTGCCTGATCCTCGGCGGCCTTCGCTATCACGAGCAGGAATATAATTTACAGGGCACGCGCTCCTTCCTCGCGGTGATCGTGCCAATCGCGGTGTTCGCGCTGATCCTTCCCAATTTCACGACAAATAGCGCGCCGACGCTCTCGCTTTTTCAGGCCGGTGTCTTCGCCCTGCTCATTTTGCTGCTCTATCTGGTTTTTCTCGCCGTTCAGACGGTGCGGCATCCGTATTTCTTCGAGCAACCGGCGCGCGCAAAAAAACGCGGTGCAGTCGAAAAACGCATGCCTTCGAGTCAGCAGGCGCTCTATCACACGGTGCTTTTATTGCTGACCCTGCTGCCGATTGTTTATCTCAGCAAAACCCTTGCGACCGTAACCAGCATCGGCATCAAGTCGTTGGGCGCACCCGAGGCGCTGGTCGGCGTGCTGATCGCCGTTGTGGTGCTGGCGCCGGAGGGCATGAGCGCGTTCCGCGCCGCCGCGCACAATCAGTTGCAGCGGTCCATCAACATCTCGCTGGGTTCCGCACTCGCCACCGTCGGCCTCACGATTCCCGCAGTGCTCGGCATCAATGTCGCTCTGGGTTCCGAGGTGACGCTCGGGCTGGAGCGCGAGGAAATGCTGCTGCTCGCCCTCACCTTCGGAGTCATGCCTTTCACCTTCGGGAGCACACGAACCAACGTATTGGTTGGCGCGGTGCATCTCGTCCTGTTTGTGGCCTTCATCGCGCTGCTGTTCGACCCGTGAGGCCCGCCCACGACCTGTTGACTTGCCCGTGATGGGCGCGCGCGATACGCCCTAGCCAGCAAACAGCAAGAAAACTTGGAGTCGTCCCATGCACATCATTCGCCACCACGGCTGGGAAATGCCCGAGTCGCAGGCAACGCCGGAACATCTGTTTTTCAGCCGCCGCAAGCTGCTGGCGAGCGCAGGCGTAATCGCCGCCGCCGCTTCGCTTCCGCGCGCAGCGCTGGCACAGGAAGATCAGACGGCCGGAATGTATCCCGCCAAGCAAAATGCGAAATACACCCTCGACCGCCCGCTGACGCCGGAAAACATCTCGTCGAACTACAATAATTTCTACGAGTTCGGCGGCGACAAGCAGATCGCCGGCCGCGCGCAAATGCTGAAGACGCGGCCCTGGACCGTGAAGATCGACGGCATGGTCGAGAAGGAGCAGACGGTCGGCGTCGACGATCTCATCAAGGCGATGCCGCTGGAAGAGCGGCTGATGCGGATGCGCTGCGTGGAAGCATGGTCGATGGCGCTGCCCTGGACCGGATTCCCGATGGCAAAGCTCGTGGAATTCGCCAAGCCGCTATCCAAAGCGAAATATGTTCGCATGGAAACCTTCCTCGACAGCGCGATGGCGCCGGCCCAGCGCGCATCCTTTTTCTATCCGTGGCCCTATGTCGAAGGCGTCACCATCGAGGAAGCCACCAACGAGATGGCCTTCATCGCCACCGGCATTTACGGCAAGCCGCTGCCAAAACAGTTCGGCGCGCCCATTCGTCTGGTGCTGCCGTGGAAATACGGCTTCAAGAGCGTGAAATCGATCACGCGCGTGACCTTCACCGACCAGCGCCCGAAAAGTTTCTGGGAGCAGTTGCAGCCGCGCGAATACGGCTTCTGGGCGAATGTGAACCCGGCGGTTGCGCACCCCCGCTGGAGTCAGGCAACGGAAGAAGTCATCGGCAAAGGCGACCGCGTGCCGACGCTTCTTTTCAATGGCTACGGCGAATTCGTCGCCGATCTCTACAAGGGTATGGAAAAGGAAAAGCTCTATCTCTGAGCTTCCTCAAAATAAAAGCCGGGCCCGAAGGCCCGGCTGAGTTCCGTCTCTCGACGGGCACCTGCCAGGAATCCGGCGGTTCGCGCTAGTGGGGGAGGTAGGCGCGCGAACATTGAGGCACGGACAAAGTATCCTCCTGTCGGCGCCCGTGAGTAAGCAGGCAGGCCGCATGGCGGCCATGACATCAGCGCAAGGCTGCACGGAAATAGACTGTTCTGTGATGCGGAACGGCCCGCGAACCGGCTGTCAGAAATTCCAGCGTTGCGCCTTGGCAACGAGAAAGTCGCGGAAAACCTGCACGCGCGCGACCGACCGCAGTTCTTCGGGATAAACGAAATAGGCGTCGAGCGTCGGCGCTTCCGTGTCGGCGAAAAGCCGCACCAGCCCGATCGAGCTTTCGGTGAGGAAATCCGGCAGCGTTGCAATGCCGACGCCGCGCTCGGCCGCGACCTTCAGCGCCACCACATTGTCCACCACCATGGCCGGCGTGCGCGGATCGTTCGGCTTGCGTCCGGCCTCGCGCAGCCAGTTCAAGCGCTCGTAATACTGCGGCACATGCCCGCCAATCGTCAAAATACGATGCCGCTCGTCCAGTTCCTCCGGCGAGCGCGGATGGCCGTGCTTCTTCAGGTATTCCGGCGAGGCATAGGCGTGATAATGCACCGTGAAAAGTTTCCGCTGCACAAGATCGGGCTGCACCGGCAACCACAGCCGGATCGCCACATCCGCTTCCCGCATGCCGAGATCGAGTTCTTCGTCCGCCAGAATGAGCTGGATACGGATGTCCGGATACAAATCGAAAAACTCGCCGAGCCGCGCCGACAGCCAGTAACTCCCAAGTCCGAGTGCCGTGGTCACGCGCAGTTCGCCGTTCGGCTTCTCCCGGCTGTCGGTGAGCATCGTCTTCGCCGCTTCCAGCTTCATGAACACTTCATGTGCCGTGCGGAAAAGAAGCTCGCCCTGTTCGGTCAGGATCAGGCCGCGCGCATGGCGATGAAACAGCGGCACGCTCAGTTCGCCTTCCAGCGCGGAAATCTGTCGGCTCACCGCGGATTGCGAGAGCCCCAGCGTCTCGCCCGCGTGCGTGAAACTGCCCGCGTCGGCGACGACGTGAAAGATTTTCAGCTTGTCCCAGTCCATCCCGCCCCGCTTCTCCCCCGCAAGAGGCATTATTCCGCCGCCTGCTTGCCCTGCGTCGATTCCTCCACTGCGAGGAAACGCTCCGCTTCCAGCGCCGCCATGCAGCCCAGGCCAGCCGCTGTTACGGCCTGCCGGTAAGTCTCGTCCGTGATGTCCCCTGCCGCGAACACACCGGGCACGGAAGTGACCGTCGAATCCGGCGCGGTCCAGACATAGCCGTTCGGCTTCATCTTCAACTGATCCTTCACAAGCTCGGTCGCCGGCTGGTGGCCGATCGCGATGAACACGCCGTCGAAATTCTTTTCGGTGATCGCGCCGGTTTTCACATTCTTCAGGCGAACCTTATTCACCTTTAGCGGCGACTGCTCGCCGAGGATTTCATCGATCTGCGTATCCCAGATCACTTCTATTTTAGGGTTACGGAAAAGCCGATCCTGCAAGATGCGCTCCGCGCGGAAATGATCGCGCCGGTGAACGATTGTCACCTTGGTCGCAAAATTCGTGAGGAACAAAGCCTCCTCGACCGCGGTATTGCCGCCGCCGACGACCAGCACTTCCTTGTTGCGGAAGAAAAAGCCGTCACAGGTGGCGCAGGCTGAAACCCCTGCCCCGCGGAATTTTTGCTCGGAAGGAATATCCAGCCACTTCGCCTGTGCCCCTGTAGCGACAACCACACTGTCGGCCAGGAACACATCGCCGGATTCCAGCTCCATGCGAAACGGCCGCTTGGACAGATCCAGCTTCGAAACATGATCGCTGACGATGCGCGTGCCGACATGCTCGGCCTGCTGGCGCATTTCTTCCATCAGCCACGGCCCCTGCACGACCTTGGCAAAACCCGGATAGTTCTCGACATCGGTGGTAATAGTGAGCTGGCCGCCGGGCTGCTGGCCCGCGATCAGAACCGGGGCAAGCATGGCGCGCGCGGCATAGATCGCAGCGGTGTAGCCCGCCGGGCCGGAGCCGATAATCACGAGACGTACGTGCTCGCTTGCCATTTCACTTCCCACGATGCGTAAATTCCGTAGCTAGATATGGCGTGTCCGGCCCGATCCTGCAAACCGAGCGCAAGTACCTTTGGATAAACTGATATTCCTTGTTCACGGCCTCGCGATTGGCGCGACTCAGGTCCACACCGCTTGCGCGGGAACGCCCTCGCGCATACACGTGCGGCTAATTCCCCGGCGGGGAAATGGGAAATCCATGCGTGACGAGCTCGATTCGATCGACTGGAAAATCCTGAGCGAGTTACAGCGCGACGGGCGGATCACCAATGTCGAACTCTCCCGCCGCGTCGGCATCTCCGCGCCGCCCTGCCTGCGCCGGATGCGTGCACTGGAGGAAGCCGGCATCATCCGCGGCTATCGGGCGCTGCTCGACGAAAAAACGCTGGGCTACGAACTCATTGCGTTTGCGATGGTCAATCTGAACAGCCAGGCGGAGCCTGATCTTGCGAAGTTCGAGGAACACATCCGCAAGATGCCGCAGGTGCGTGAATGCTGGATGTTGTCGGGCGAGACGGATTTCATCCTGAAATGCGTGGCGCCCGATCTCCCGGCGTTTCAGGCGTTCGTCGCTGAACTCACCTCCGCCCCCAATGTGCGGAACGTGAAAACTTCGCTCTCGCTGCGCCGCTCCAAGGATGAAGCGAGCGTTCCGCTGGAAGACTGAAACAGGTTAGACCTTCCGCTTCGCCCATCCGGCGAAAGCATCGGCAAGGCCAATTACGCGCTTCTGGTCAAAGTCGGGAGAGCGCCAATATCCCGCCGACTCCGCATCTTGCGTGATGAGCAACGGAATCGAACGCCCGCCGACCAGAATCTCGCCTTCCAGATAATCCGTGCCCGCACTGCCCCGCGCGCCGCCGCCAGAAAATGAACTGGCCGCCAGAATCATCCGATAAATGCGCACGGTCATCGGTGGCACGGACCGCCCCGCGAATGCCTGCACCAGGCTCTGTTGAAGGCGCTGCCGCAACAGAATGGTATGCGCATTGCGCCCATCGCGGGATTCGATCGGACGGAGATCGATATTGATGGCGTTACGGCCCTGCGCGAATGCCGCTTCCGGCGACGCCGCAATGGCAAGCGCCAGCGCGGTGACGGACAGTCCAGATACAAATTCGCGGCGGGTCATGACGCTCACTCCGTTGATCGAAGAAGATCGCGGCGCAGTCTGGCGAATACAAGGCGAGGTGCGGACCTCAGTGCCAGTCGATCTTGAGCACCTTGTAGCCCTTGGCGCCTTTTGGCGTATTCACTTCCACCGACGCGCCCTTCTTCTTGCCGATCAGCGCGCGTCCCAAGGGGGAAGTGATCGAGATACGGCCGGCCTTCGCGTCGGCTTCGGTCTCGCCGACGATCTGCCAAGCTTTCTTTTCGTCGGTGTCTTCGTCGATGAGCGTCACACTCGCGCCAAAGGTGATCGTGTCGCCCGAGAGTTTAGACACATCGATCACTTCGGCGCGCGAAATCTTGTCCTCAAGCTCCGCGATGCGGCCTTCGTTGAGGGACTGCGATTCCTTCGCGGCATGATATTCGGCGTTCTCCGACAGGTCGCCATGGCCGCGAGCCTCGGTGATCTGCAAAATAATGCGCGGGCGCTCGACGGTCTGCCGTTCGCGCAATTCGGCCTCGAGGGCGGCAAAACCGGACGCCGTCATCGGGATCTTTTCCATCTTCTTCTCTCCACCTCGCCGGAAATTTGCCCGGACGAGAAAGTCAAAAACCGCCTTCGCGCTCCGGCCCATCCGGACGCTGCGATAGCGGAACAAAAAACGAACACCCCCGTCGCCGCCGGGGCAAGCGTAGAGTCAGGCGCTGCCGCCGAAATAAGTTTGCAGCGCTCGGACCTCCAAATCACCGGCCAGATAGGCCTTGATTCCCTGTGCCGCTGCGACGGCACCTGAAAGTGTGGTGTAATAGGGCACTTTATGCAAGAGGGCCTCGCGGCGCAGCGAGCGGGAATCCTTCAGGGCTTCGGCGCCTTCGGTGGTGTTGAATACCAGTTGCACGCCGCCGTTCTTGATCGCGTCCACGATATGCGGACGTCCCTCCAGAACCTTGTTCACCTTCTCCGCTTCGATTCCGTTTTCCTTCAAAAATCGCTGCGTGCCTGAAGTGGCGATGATCTTGAAACCGAGTTGAGCAAGACCGCGGATCGCTTCGAGGATGCGCTGTTTGTCCACTTCCTTCACCGAGACGAATACTGTGCCTTTTTTCGGCAGCATACTGCCGCCGCCGATCTGGCTTTTCGCAAACGCAATCGAGAAGTCGTAGTCGAGACCCATCACCTCGCCGGTTGAGCGCATCTCCGGCCCGAGCACCGTATCGACGCCTGGAAACCGCGCGAACGGGAAAACGGCTTCTTTCACTGCGATGTGCGAAAATTTCGGCTTAGCAAGCTTGAAACTGGCGACTGTCTCACCCGCCATCACGCGGGCTGCGAGTTTTGCGATGGAAATGCCGATGGTTTTCGCAACGAACGGCACTGTGCGCGAGGCGCGTGGATTCACTTCGAGCACATAGATATCGCCGTCCTTGATCGCGTATTGCACATTCATCAGTCCGCCGACCTTCAGCGCCAGCGCCAGCGCGCGCGTTTCCTGCTCCAGTTCCTTCAGCGTTTTTTCACTGAGCGAGCGCGGCGGCAGCGAGCAGGCGCTGTCGCCGGAATGAATGCCTGCTTCCTCGATATGCTCCATGATGCCGGCGACGAACACATCCTTGCCGTCGGAGAGCGCATCCACGTCCACTTCGATGGCGTCCGACAGGTAGCGGTCGATCAGCACCGGACTCTTGCCCGATACGACGACGGCCTCTTTCATGTAGCGCTCGAGCGAAGGCATATCGTGGACGATTTCCATCGCGCGGCCACCGAGCACATAGGACGGACGGATGACGACGGGAAATCCGATGCGCTCCGCAATCTTCTTCGCCTCCGTGGCGCTTTTCGCGATGCCGTTTTCGGGCTGGCGGAGATTTAATTTCTCCAGCAGCGACTTGAACCTGTCGCGGTCTTCCGCAAGATCGATCATGTCCGGCGACGTGCCAAGGATCGGGAT
>CAZUJE010000110.1:0-9924 GCA_964620215.1 uncultured Hyphomicrobiales bacterium | reverse complement strand
TGCACGCACTGCTCGGTCGGTTGCACCGTCATCGCGGAAGTCGCGAACGGCGTGTGGATCGGCCAGGAGCCGGCCTGGGACAGCCCGATCAATCGTGGCTCGCACTGCGCCAAGGGTGCTGCCGTCCGCGAACTCGTGCACGGCGACCGCCGCCTGAAATATCCGATCAAGATGGAAGGCGGCCAGTGGAAGAAAATTTCCTGGGAGCAGGCGATCAACGAGATCGGCGACAAGCTGAACAAGATTCGTGAAGTCAACGGATCGGACTCGGTCTACTGGCTCGGTTCGGCGAAAAGTTCGAACGAAGGCGCCTATATGAACCGCAAGCTGGCGGCTTATTGGGGAACCAATAACGTCGACCATCAGGCGCGTATCTGCCACTCCACCACCGTCGCCGGCGTCGCCAATACCTGGGGCTACGGCGCGATGACCAACAGCTACAACGACATCCGCGAAGCCAAGACCGTCATCGTCATGGGCGGCAACCCGGCCGAAGCGCATCCGGTGTCATTGCAGCATCTGCTCGAAGGCAAGGAATCCAAGAAGCAGAACTTCATCGTTATCGAACCGCGTCTTACCCGCACCGCCGCGCATGCGAACGAATATGTCCGCATCCGCTCCGGCACCGACATTCCGATCATCTGGGGTCTTCTCCACCACATCTTCAAGAACGGATGGGAAGACAAGCAATTCATCCAGCAGCGCGTGTACGGCATGGATGAAGTGCGCAAGGAATGCGCGAAGTGGACACCCGAGGAAGTCGAGCGCGTGACTGGCGTTCCCGAGGCGCAGATGAAGCGCGTCGCGGAAAAATTCGCCAAAGAGCGCCCATCGACGCTGGTCTGGTGCATGGGCGCGACCCAGCACACGGTCGGCACCGCGAACGTCCGCGCGTTCTGCACGCTCCTGCTCGCAACCGGCAACGCAGGCCAGGGCGTCGGCAACGGCGCCAACATCTTCCGCGGTCACTGCAACGTGCAGGGGGCAACGGATCTCGGCCTCGATATCGTGACGCTGCCGCTCTACTACGGCCTCGTTGAAGGTGCATGGCGTCACTGGTCGCGTGTCTGGGAAACGGACTTCGCCTGGCTACAGGGTCAGTTCACCGATCCCAAAATGATGAACGTCGCCGGCATTCCGTCGACCCGCTGGTACGAAGCGGCGTCGGCGCCGAAGGACCAGATCGCCCAGAAAGACAATCTGAAGGCGATGATGATCTTCGGGCACGGCGGCAACACCGTCACCCGTATCCCGAAAGCCTATGAAGGCGTCGAGAAGCTGGATCTGCTCGTTGTAGCGGACCCGCATCCGACCAGCTTTGCCACCATGGGCAACCGGAAGGAAAACACCTATCTCCTTCCGATCGCGACGCAGTTCGAGTGCAGCGGTTCCCGCACCTGCTCGAACCGTTCGATCCAGTGGTACGACGCAGTCGTCAAGCCGATCTTCGAAGCGAAGGACGACCTTGAGGTCTTCTACCTGCTCGCGAAGAAGCTCGGTTTCGCCGACAAGATGTTCAAGAACATCAAGGTCACCAACAATCTTCCGCTGGCCGAGGACGTGCTCCGCGAAATCAACCGCGGCGGCTTCTCGACCGGCTATTGCGGCCAGTCGCCGGAACGTCTCAAGGCGCACATGGCGAACCAGGACAAGTTCGACCTGGTCACGCTGCGCGCAGACAAGAGCGTCCCGGAGGTCGGCGGCGACTACTATGGTTTGCCGTGGCCGTGCTGGGGTACCCCGGCGCTCAAGCATCCGGGTACGCACAGACTCTACAATGTCGACGACCACGTCATGGACGGCGGCGGCACCTTCCGTGCCCGCTTCGGCGTCGAGCGCGTGATCAAGACGAAGGTCATGGAGGACGGCAAGGAGGTCGAGAAGGAAGAAAAGCACAATCTTCTCGCCGAAGGCGTCGCCTCCAAGGGCTCCGACCTCAAGGACGGTTATCCGGAGTTCAACTACGGCGTGCTCAAGAAGCTCGGCTGGGACAAGGATCTCACCGACGCCGAACGGGCGACCATCGAGCGGATCGGCGGCGGACCTGACAAGTCGGACGGCGTTTCCTGGGCCACGGACTTCTCCGGCGGTATCCAGCGCGTCTGTCTCCAGGTCCACGGCGTGATGCACTACGGCAACGCCAAGGCCCGTGCGGTCGCGTTCGGTCTGCCGGATGCGCTGCCGGTCCACCGCGAACCGATCTACACGCCGCGCCCTGATCTCGTGGCGAAATATCCGACGCTGCCCGACGTGAAGGCGCAATTCCGCGTCCCGAACCTCGGCTTCTCGGTGCAGAAGGCGGCGGTTGATAAGGGCATTGCCAAGCAATTCCCGCTCATCAACACCTCCGGCCGTCTGGTCGAGTACGAAGGCGGCGGCGAAGAAACCCGTTCCAACAAGTGGCTCGCCGAGCTTCAGCAGGACTCGTTTATCGAGATCAATCCTGCCGACGCGAACGAGCGCGGCATCAAGGACGGCCAGTGGGTCTGGGTCTCGGGCGCTGAAGGCTCCAGGGCCAAGGTCAAGGCGCTGGTCACAGAGCGTGTCGGCAAGGGCACGACCTGGATGCCGTTCCACTTTGCCGGCTGGTTCCAGGGCGTGGATGAGCGCTCGAAGTATCCGCAGGGAACCGATCCGATCGTGCTCGGTGAAAGCGTGAACACGATCACCACCTACGGCTACGACCCGGTCACCGGCATGCAAGAACCCAAAGCCACGCTTTGCCAAGTCTCGGCGGCGTAAGGAGGCATCAACATGGCACGTATGAAATTCCTTTGTGATGCCGACCGTTGCATCGAATGCAACGCCTGCGTCACCGCCTGCAAGAACGAACACGATGTACCGTGGGGCATCAATCGCCGCCGCGTCGTCACCATCAATGACGGCAAACCCGGCGAGCGCTCTGTCTCCATGGCCTGCATGCATTGCACCGACGCACCTTGCGCGGCGGTGTGCCCGGTGAACTGCTTCTACACCACCGCCGACGGCGTGGTCCTTCACTCGAAGGATCTCTGCATCGGCTGCGGCTACTGCTTCTATGCGTGCCCGTTCGGCGCGCCGCAGTATCCGCGGGTGGGCAACTTCGGATCGCGCGGCAAGATGGACAAGTGCACCTTCTGCGCCGGCGGACCGGAAGCGGACACCACTTCGGCCGAATATGTGAAGTACGGATCCAACCGTCTCGCCGAAGGCAAGCTCCCGCTCTGCGCCGAAATGTGCTCCACCAAGTCGCTCCTCGCGGGCGACGGAGACATCATCGCGCAGATCTACAAGGAGCGTGTTTCCAAGCGCGGCTACGGCTCCGGCGCATGGGGCTGGAAGACCGCCTACAAGGAAACGATCGCGACCTGATCGGAATTGCGGCGCGGCGGAAAACCGCCGCGCCGTTTCGGTCATTCGTGGAAAAAATTTGGAATAGGGGAGGAAAAGACATGGCGGCATTTCTCGCGCATGTTCGTTATTTCGCCGGAGCGCTGGCGCTGCTCGCGGTCATCGCGGTTGCGACACCTTCGAGCGCACAGGCACCGGGGCAGGTCAACCCGACCGCGCAGTCGGTCAACGAAGACAAGCTCTTTCAGCAGCTCAACCAGCTCGATGGCCGCGTCAGCATTCCGGACACCCGTTCGGGCGTGTTGATCCAGCCGGCTGGTCAGGCCTGGCGCGACTTCCATCAGAATACGCTGACTTTGATCGGCGGCATTGCCATCGTTGGCATGCTGGCTCTTCTGATTGTGTTCTATTCCGTTCGCGGAATGATCAAACTGTCGAGCGGCAAGGCCGGGCGCACCGTCACCCGCTTTAACGGGTTCGAGCGCTTCACGCACTGGCTGACCGCGAGCACGTTCATCATTCTCGCGATCTCCGGCATCAACCTGACCTTCGGCAAAACCTTGCTCTTGCCGCTGATCGGGCCTGAAGCCTTCACCACTTTCTCGCAGTGGGGCAAATACGCTCACAACTATCTGAGCTTCCCCTTCGCGATCGGCTTGATCTGCATTTTCTTCATCTGGCTGAAGGACAACATTCCGAACAAGGTGGACGTGGAATGGCTCAAGCAGGGCGGCGGCATCGTCGGAAAGAAACATCCGGCGGCCTATCGCTTCAACGCGGGTCAAAAGGTCGTGTACTGGATCGTCGTACTCGGCGGTTTCGCGGTAGCAATCTCCGGCTATCTCCTGATGTTCCCGTTCTACGGCACGGGCATCGCGGGCATGCAGCTAGCCCAGATCATTCACGGCATCGTCGGTGTCCTGATGATCGCGGCCATGCTGGCGCACATCTATATCGGCACCATCGGCATGGAAGGCGCTTTCGATGCCATGGGGACGGGTGAAGTCGATCTCAACTGGGCCAAGGAGCACCACAAGCTCTGGGTCGAGGAAGAGATGGGCAAGAACGCCCGCGGCGCCCGCATGACGCCGGCCGAATAAGCCCGCTTTACGAGGTTTAAGACGGCAACGCCCGGTGCTTTTGCGCCGGGCGTTTTGCTCTCTATAAAGAGGCCATGCGAATTATCGGCCTCGCCGGATGGAGCGGTTCCGGCAAAACCACCCTGCTTGCCCAGGTGATCCCCGTGCTCGTGAAGCGCGGCAAAAAGGTTTCGACCGTCAAGCACGCTCATGCCGGCTTCGATGTGGATCTGCCGGGGAAGGATTCGCACACCCATCGCATGGCCGGCGCATCCGAAGTGTTCGTCTCCTCCAGCCGGCGCTGGGCGCAGATTCATGAATTACGCGGCGAGCCAGAGCCGCCGCTGATGGAAATTCTGAAACGGATGGCGCCGGTCGATCTCGTCGTCGTGGAAGGCTACAAACGGCACAATCATCCGAAGCTCGAAATTCACCGCCGGGCCGTCGGCAAGCCGCTCCTGCAACTGGAAGACGACTGGATTGTCGCGGTAGCTTCGGACGGGCCGATACCGGAGGCAAAAGTGCCGGTGATCGATCTCAACGACATCGAGAAGATCGCCGACGTGCTGATGGTGGAAGCGGCACCCTTGGAACAAGTCTGCGAGCCGGAGCAGGCCTGATGGCGCAGCTCTCCGACGATTGCTTCGCGTTCGGAGGGCCGCTGATGCCGGTCGAGGACGCCACAAAATTGATGGCGCAGCAGGTGCCCGCGCTCACGGAAACCGAATCCGTTTTACTCAGGGATGCGCTCGGCCGCGTGCTCGCAGAAGATGTGACGGCGCAGGCAGCGGTGCCGCCCTTCGACAACTCGGCGGTCGATGGCTACGCGGTGCGCCACGGCGACCTGGCGGCGTCGGGCGACACAACGCTGCGCGTGAGCGGCGAAGCCTATGCCGGAAGGAGCATCGCCAAAGCGCCGGGCAAGGGCGAAGCCATTCGCATTTTCACCGGCGCGCCGATGCCTGAGGGCGCCGACACCGTGTTCATGCAGGAAGATGTGAAACGGGATGGCGACAAGATCGTTTTGCCTGCCGGATTGAAGCACGGGGCCAACCGGCGGCTGGCGGGCGAGGATGTGAAGGCGGGCTCGCTGGCGCTGCCAAAAGGCCGCCGTTTGCATCCGCAGGATATTGCATTGGCGGCGGCGGTGGGACGACGCGAACTGAAAGTGATGCGGCTGCCGCGGGTCGCGGTATTTTCAACCGGCGATGAGCTGAGGGAGCCCGGTGCGGCGCTGAATTCCTCGAGCCTTTATGACTCGAACCGCATTCTGCTGATTGCATTGCTGAAGAAGCTCGGCGTGGAAGCTTCCGACCTTGGCATATTGCCGGATGAACCCGACACACTGCGCCGGCATATTCAGGCCGCGGCGAAGGATCACGATCTGGTGCTGACCTCCGGCGGCGTTTCAACCGGCGAAGCGGATCATGTGAAGGCCGCGGTTGAGCAAACCGGCAAGCTCGTGTTCTGGCGGCTCGCGATCAAGCCGGGCCGCCCGGTGGCGATGGGCGTCGTTAAGGGTGCCGCTTTCATCGGCCTGCCGGGAAATCCGGTCGCCGTGTTCGTGACTTTCGTTCATGTGGTGCGGCCGTTTTTGCTGCGCCTGATGGGCGCCGCGCCGGAGCCGCATCAGGCGATGCCGGTGCGCTCGGCCTTCAGCTACAAAAAGAAAAAAGACCGCCGCGAATATGTTCGCGTGGCCCTGCATCGCGCGGCGGACGGGAAGCTGGAAGCGGTGAAGCACCCGCAGGATGGCGCGGGCGTGATTACGTCACTGACTGAAAGCGACGGTCTCGCCGAACTGTCCGAGGATGTGACCCGGATCGAGCCCGGCGAGACGATTGGTTTTCTGTCCTACGAAGCCCTGATGGACTGAGACGCCGGCTTAGAGCCGCACGCCGGTCGAGGATGTGAAGCCCTGGTCCGCGGTCTTCTGGACGCCGTCGAGCACGAACACCGAACCCAGCGCGACCACGATGGCAATGGCGCAAGCGGCAAGAAATGACTGCATTGGATACCTCCCCGAAACTTTATAGCGTTTGGCTATGCGGGAAGGATACCAGCCTGGAGCCGTTCAAATCAAGAAAATCAGGCTGCTGGATATTGCGTTGCGATGCGTCCGGCCTCGGCCAGTTCCTCCGGACGATTGACGTTAAAAAACGGATCAACCGGCTTGTCGGGCCATTCGGCGATGGCAACGCCATGGCGGCCGGTCCAGACCTCGATTTTATGCAGGCCTTCCTCCATCAGCGCCTTGCGCAGATCGGCGCGCAGCCGCACCGGCCAGATGGCCGCCACCGGATGCCGCCAGTCTCCCGACTTGGCGCAGGCGAGCGGCTCACCGGATTGTTCGCGCGCATGATGTAATCTTGAAACCAGATCGCGCGGCACGAACGGGCAGTCGCCGGGAACGCTCGCGATCCATTCCGTGCCCGGAGAATTTTTCGCGGCCCAGTCGAGGCCCGCGAGAATACCGGCGAGCGGGCCCGCGAAATCTGGAATGTCGTCGGCGACGACCGGAAGATTGAATGGTGCGAAGCGTGAAGGGTCACCATTCGCGTTCAGAATCACGCGCTCGCATTGCGTGCCGAAGCGGCCAAGCACGCGATCCAGAATCGTCTCATTGCCGATTTTGAGGAGCGCCTTGTCACCGCCGCCCATGCGGCGGGCGAGGCCGCCGGCGAGTACGAGGCCTAAAGTTTTTGGATAATCAGGCACGTTATGAACTCGTCATTCCGGGGCGCCGCGCAGCGGCGAGCCCGGAATCCATTCTGACAGTCGGCATGGATTCCGGGTTGCCTCGCTGCGCTCGGCCCCCGGAATGACGAATGCAATTCATTCATCATGCACCGCCGCTTTGCGCCGGTTTTTTGAACTCTCTTCCTCGACGTAGGAGAGATCCTGATCGTAAACGATCCGGTCCTCGCCGGAGAGAGCGACAAAACGCTTGCCGCGCGCGCGGCCAATGAGAGTAAGCCCCGCCTTCTTCGCAAGCTCGACACCCCAGGCGGTGAAGCCGGAACGCGAGACGAGAATCGGAATCCCCATCCGCACGGTCTTGATGACCATTTCCGATGTAAGCCGGCCGGTGGTGTAGAAAATCTTGTCACCGGCTTCGGCTTTGTTCTTGAACATCCAGCCCGCGATTTTATCAACCGCGTTATGGCGGCCCACGTCTTCCATATAGACGAGCGGCTGGTCGCGTTCGCACAGCACCGAGCCGTGGATCGCGCCTGCTTCCAGATAGAGCGAAGGCGTCGTGTTGATTTTGCGGGTGAGTGAATAAAGCCAGGATGTGCGCAACTCGGATTTCGGCAGCTGCGCGTTTTCGATCACGTCCATCAGGTCGCCGAACACGGTACCTTGCGCGCAGCCCGACGTCTGCACTTTCTTCTTCAGCTTCTTCTCGTAATTCGTCGCGCGCTTGGTACGGACGACCACGACTCCGAGATCGTCGTCGTAATCGATCTCGGTGACATCATCGTCCACTCGCAGCATGTTCTGGTTGAGGAGAAAACCGAGCGCGAGATATTCCGGATGGTCGCCGATGGTCATCGCGGTGACGATTTCCTGTCTGTTCAGGTAAATCGTCAAAGGCCGCTCGACCACGACCGATGTTTCGACCGGCTTGCCGGCCTCGTCTACGCCGCTCACTTTTACCGTGAGGCGCGGATCGGAGGGGTCGGGGCGGAGAATCCAGGAATCCGGTTCCGGCGCCAGTTTCGGTTTGCTCATCGTTTTCCTTGCGCTGTTCGCGCTATTCGGCGGCGATACGCCGTTCCGCCGAAAGGTTCTTGAGCGAGTCTATGACAGAATCGAGCCTCGCTCCATCGGGATCGGCCAGCGCCGCCAGCCGCGCCTGCAATACGGCGTCGGCGAACTGCGCAGGTGCAAGCCCGCCCTTGAGATAGGGCTCAATGATCTCGTCCGCAATCTTGTTCCAGTTGCCCATGCCGCGCTTGTAGGTCTCGCCATAGCCCTTCACGAGGCGGGCGGTTTCCACGACTTCGCGGGCAACCTCAAGATCGAAATTCAGCGAGCATTCCACGAGCGTCAGCCAGCGTTCCATCCAGGCTTGCTCCTCGGCATAGCGCAGCGTACGCGGGCGCCATGGGCGGAGCGAAGCGAGCAATTTCAGCCGGAGGAATCCGCCAAAGCGCGTGGTGCGCACACGCATGGGGAAGGATTTTTCGCTCCAGCCCAACTTGTGAACGAGCCTGAGCGCCGCGCGGCCAAGGCCGGGCGTGAACATGGAGAGAATTTCCTCCGGGCCGGGCTTCAGGAATTCTCTGACCACGATGAGATCGCCGTCCTTGGCTTTCGATTCAGCGCGCAGCCGGGCGACGCGGCCTTCGCGCAGTTTCAATTGCGCAACGCGGATCGTATCCTCGAAGCTCATCCGGACGGCCAGATGGCGGGCAAGCTCGCGCATCAACGCGCCGTCGGCCTTGGGAGCGAAACGGATCAGGCGTTCGATATAGAGTCCGGCATAGGCCGGTCCCTGGAAATCGGCGAGGCGGCGGACGCCCTCGACGGCTATTTCGGCGGCGATGGCGGGAACGATCTTGCGTGCGCGCTCTTCCAGATTGTCCGCATCGGTCGGCGGCGCGGAATTGACGATCTCCACGGTCTCAGCGCGCGCGCCATCGGCGAGCTTCAGGCCGGCTTCGAAGCCGCGCAGGTTAGCCTCCGCCGACTTTCCGTCGCGGATCGCAGACCGGAAATTGTCGTCGGAAACAGGCAGCGCCCTGGAGGCGGCAATCGCGCCGAGCAGCACCGAATTGAGCTGCGATTTCGCCGCCGCGGCGGCCGTGACGAAATCCGCGATCACCGCCTGCCGCGAAAATTTGCGCGCGGCCTTTTCCATTTTCTCAGGGTCGAGGCGGCCATCGCCCATTGCGGATTTTTCATCCACGGTGAAAACGCGGCTTTGCGAGGCGATCAACAATGTCCGGTCCGCGCTCACAAGCCCGCCCTGAATGGCGCGCACGGCTTCCAGCATTTCGCTGGCAACCATGATATCGACTTCACCGGGCGCGGGATTAAGCGCCAGCACCGGAGCGGTTTTCACCGCCCCGTCGCGCGGGAGAATTTCAAGATAATAGGTGGTGGCGCCGGTGCGCTGCGCCACGCCGGGGATCGAAGTGCGCTGGCCGAAATGACCGGCGGCGATGGCGGCTTTTGAAATCCATTCCGCGAGTACGCCGCCGCCTTCGCCGCCCAAGGCGGCGATCAGCAGGCGGATCGGCTTCGCGTCGTTCATGGGTTACTCCGCCGGCACCAGCGCGGGGACGTTCTCCCGCGCGCCGCCGAACAGCCGGATCATGCCGCGTGAAACCCGATTCCGCAGCCGGTCCCAGGGCGACGGGTTCTCGATCACCTGAATTTCGGCAAATGACGGACAAAGCTGCGCCGCGTGCGAAACCTCGCCGCACAGTCCGCAGCCGACACAGTCATTGTTCACATGCGCCACCGGATCGGTGCGCAATTTGTCTTCGTTCGGCTTGATGGTCAG
>CAZUJE010000109.1:0-9934 GCA_964620215.1 uncultured Hyphomicrobiales bacterium | reverse complement strand
AACGCATTTAAAGGCACGCGCTCTCGTTTCTGCGTCGTGTCCTTCACCTCGGACTGGCTGTTCCCGACCAGCGACGCGCGGCAGGTCGTACATGCATTGAATGCGTCCGGGGCTTCCGTGTCGTTCGCCGAAATCGAGAGCGACAAGGGCCACGATGCCTTCCTGCTGGATGAGCCGGAATTGTTCGCGATCACGCGCGGCTTCCTCGAATCCGCCGCCCGTTCTCGCGGAATCTAGGCGGACTAATTGACTGAAATGCTCACACGCACCGAAGCACCCCAGCAGGCGAACCGCCGCGTCGACCATGTCTTCGTCGCCGACATGGTGAAAAGCGGTGCGCGCGTGCTCGATGTCGGCTGTGGCGACGGAGAGCTGTTGCACCTCCTGGTCGAAACGCGCGGCGTCGATGGACGCGGCATTGAACTTTCGCAAGCGGGGGTGAATCGCTGCGTCGCCAAAGGCCTTGCTGTGATTCAGGGCGACGCCGACATCGATCTCGCCGATTATCCGGATGATGCTTTCGACTACGTGATCCTCTCGCAAACGCTTCAGGCCACCCGGCATCCGCGCTGGGTGCTTGAACAAATGCTGCGCATCGGGCGTCACGCCATCGTTTCATTTCCGAATTTCGGACACTGGCGCATCCGGCTGAAGCTGCTCTTCTTCGGCCGCATGCCCGTCACCGACAATCTGCCGGAGAGCTGGTACGACACGCAGAACATTCATTTCTGCACGATCCGCGATTTCGTCGAACTGACGCGCGAAGTCGATGTGAAGATGGAGCGCGCCGTTGCGCTCAACGCCCGCGGCTGGCCGGTGCGCTGGCTGGCGCCGTGGTGGCTGTGGAACCTGTTCGGCCAGCAGGCGGTATTTTTGCTCTCGCGAAAAAAGTAGTCAGATTCCCGCTGGCCCCGCTGAAGCAGGAACCAGAACCGGCTCGGCTTTTTTCACTTTTCTCGCCGGTACCGGCCGCCAAACCTGTTTGGTTGCTTCAACGATATGAACGCCGGCGAAAGGCAGCGAGAGCGTCTTTCCCACCCGCTCCCATGCGACGGCGGTGCCAAGCAAAGACGCCTTGGCGAATGGCGGCATCCAGAGCGCCTCGTCCCAGCCAACCGGCGTGAACAATGCCTCGCGCAGCAATTCGACAAGCTGCGATTTCGAATAGGGGCGTCCATGACCGAAGGGCGTTGTGTCCATCCGCGCCCATACGCCGCGGCGGTTCGGAACAATCAGCATCAGCCGCCCGCCGCCCGCCAGCACGCGCCAGATTTCCTGGAGGGTCTCATTCGCATGAAACGTGGATTCAAGTCCGTGAATTGCAATCACGCGATCTACCGAAGCATCCTGCAACGGCAACAGCGTTTCGTGCACTAGCGACGAAAGTGTCGGCGATTTCGTCGGCCATTTCATCACGCCCTGCGTCGCAGGCATGAAGGCGAACGTGCGCTCGCCCTCATGACGGAAAATTCCGAGATAGGGTGTCGCATAACCCAGACCCACAACACGCATCCCGCGCGTCTCCGGCCAACGCTTGCGGATCACGCGATTGATCAGCCGCCGCGTCACCTGCCCTAGCGGCGAAGAATAAAAGCTCCGCAGATCGACAATATCCTGATACATCGAATTTCCCGGCGTACTGGGAAAACAAATACCCTGCCGCGCGTTAGTATCAAAACGTCCTTAAGGACTAACTCGGCTTGCCGCTGCAAAACTCCGTGTTAGTTTCGCCAAAACCTGAAAACTGGAGCGTTCAATGGCCGTCGAAATCCGGCTCGTGCCGTGCCTCAGCGACAATTACGCGGTGATCCTGCATGAAGCGGACACCAACACCACCGTTTTGATCGATGCGCCGGAAGCGCCGCCCATCGAGCGCGCGCTGGAGCAAGCCGGCTGGAAGCTAACGCATATGCTGATTACGCATAAGCACGGCGACCACGTTCAGGGTATTCCCGCGCTCAAGAAGAAGTATGGCGCGGCGGTGATCGGGCCGCGCGGGGAAGCCGGCGAGATTCCAATGATCGATACCAAGGTCGCCGAGGGGGATGTCGTTTCGGTCGGCAGCATGAAGGCCAAGGTTTTCGAGACGCCGGGCCATACCGCGGGCCATATCGTTTTCTGGTTTGAAAAAGAAAAGCTTTTTTTCGCCGGCGACACGCTGTTCGCGCTCGGATGCGGGCGCTCGTTCGAGCGTCCCGCTTCAGTGCTGTGGCAATCGATCCTGAAAATCCGCGATCTGCCCGGCGACACCAAACTTTACTGCGGCCACGAATACACCCTTTCCAATGCGCGCTTCTCAGTGACGGTTGATCCCAAAAACGAGGCATTGAAGAAGCGTCTCGCCGCCATCGAGAAAATGCGGGCGGAGGGAAAACCCACCGTGCCTTCGACCATGCAGGAAGAACGCGAGACCAATCCGTTTCTGCGGCCGGACAATGCGCAGGTCGCCGAAGCGGTGGGGATGAAAGGCGCCGATCCCGCTGCCATCTTCACCGAGCTGCGGGAGCGGAAAAATAATTTCAAAGGTTGATATGTCATTCGGCACGGATAACTCTGCGGAAGAAATTATCCGCCTGCTCGATCTGATCCCGCATCCGGAAGGTGGATATTTCCGCGAGACATTCCGTGACCCCCGAAAAATTAAAGGCCGTTCGGTTTCAACCGCTATCTATTTTCTGCTCACCGCCGGACAGCGTTCCCATTGGCACCGCGTGGACGCCGTTGAAATCTGGCACTGGTATACAGGGGCGCCGCTCGCGCTGGAAATTTTCCAGGAAGAACGCGCTGTTGAGCGCGTGCTGCTCGGATCAAATCTCCTGGCGGGTGAACATCCACAAGCAGTCGTGCCTCACATGGCTTGGCAGGCCGCCGGAACACTCGGCGCATGGACCCTGGTCGGATGTACGGTCTCGCCCGGATTTGAATTTTCAGGGTTTGAGCTGGCGCCCAGTGATTTTCAACCCGGCTGACTAATGGGCGAAAATCACGTCATGTACTGCCCGCCGTTCACCGTGAGCGTTGCGCCAGTGATGTAACCTGCGTCCTCGGAGGCGAGAAAAATCACGCAGCGCGCGATTTCTTCCGGCTCACCCAACCGGCCCAGAGGAATCTGTGGAAGCACATGCTTCTCCAGCGCTTCCTGCGGCATCGCTCGGACCATTTCCGTGCCGATATAACCGGGGCAGATCGCGTTCACGGTGACGCCCTTGCGCGCATTTTCCTGCGCCAGCGCCTTGGTGAAACCGATCTCGCCGGCTTTTGCAGCGGAATAATTGCTCTGGCCCATCTGGCCTTTCTGGCCGTTGATCGAGGAAATATTGATGATGCGTCCAAAGCTGCGCTCGCGCATGCCTTCGATCACCGGACGGCACATATTGAACAGCGAATTGAGATTGGTGTTGATGACCGCCCCCCATTGATCGGCGGTCATTTTGTGAAACATGCCGTCGCGCGTGATGCCTGCATTGTTGACGAGAATATCGACAGGCCCGACTTCGCTTTGCATCTTGTCGATGCCCGCAGCGCAGGACTTGTGGCAGCTTACATCCCACTTAAAGACTGCGATTCCGGTTTCTGCCTTGAACTTATTCGCGGCTTCGTCATTGCCCGCGTAGTTCGCGACAACCTTGTAACCCGCGGCCTTTAGAGCCTTTGAAATGGCGCCACCGATTCCTCTGGTGCCGCCGCTGACCAAAGCGACGCGACTCATCTCTCTCCCCATTCCTTGGCGCGATCTCAGCCGCGCTCAACACACATTGCGATTCCCATGCCGCCGCCAATGCAGAGCGTGGCCAGTCCGCGCTTGGCGTTGCGCGCTTCCATTTCAGCAAGCAGCGTAACGAGGACGCGCGCGCCCGATGCCCCGATCGGGTGACCGATGGCAATAGCGCCACCGTTCACATTCACCTTGGCGGGATTCCAGCCCATATCCTTGTTCACGGCGCAGGCCTGCGCGGCGAACGCCTCGTTGGCTTCAACGAGATCAAGGTCATCCGGTTTCCATCCGGCTTTTTTCAAAGCCGAACGCGAGGCAGGGATCGGTCCCGTCCCCATAATGGAAGGATCGACGCCCGCTTGCGCCCAGGAAACGATACGCGCGATCACCTTGCGATTTTCTTTGGCGGCTTGTGCGGCGCTCATCAGCACGATGGCGGCAGCGCCATCGTTAATGCCGGAGGCGTTGCCAGCTGTGACCGTGCCGTCCTTTTCAAAAGCCGGACGCAGCTTGCCGACCGTATCCATCGTGGTGCCGTGGCGCGGATATTCGTCCGCGTCCACGATGATGTCGCCCTTCCTGGAAGCGATCTTCACCGGCACGATCTGGCTCTTGAATTTTCCGGCCTTCTGCGCGGCTTCGGCTTTTTGCTGCGAACCGACGGCAAATTCATCCTGCTGCGTGCGCGTGATCTGCCACTGCTTGGCGACATTCTCCGCCGTGTTGCCCATGTGATAACCATTGAAGGCGTCCCACAGGCCGTCCTTGATCATCGTATCGACCATTTCGAGCGAACCCATCTTCGTACCGTTACGAAGATGCGCGCAATGCGGAGCCTGGCTCATCGATTCCTGACCGCCTGCAACAACCACTTCGGAGTCGCCGTTGACGATGGCCTGATAACCGAGCGCCACCGCACGCAGTCCTGAACCACAAAGCTGGTTAACGCCCCAGGCCGGAGTTTCGACCGGCAGGCCAGCTGCGATCGAAGCCTGGCGCGCGGGATTTTGGCCCTGACCGGCAGTGAGAATTTGCCCCATGATTACTTCGGAAACTTGCTTAGGTTCGATTCCAGCGCGCGAAAGCGCGGCCTCGATTGCAACCTTGCCAAGTGCATGCGCGGTTAGGCCCGCCAGTGCGCCGTTGAACGCGCCGACGGGGGTACGGACGGAGCCAACAATGACGACTTCTTCACTCATGAGGGGTTCTCCAGTGCTGCGCCCGGCTGCCAAGCCAGCGCATATCTCTGTTTCTGTGCCATCGTTGGTAGCCGGGAAGTGTGATGTCAATATGAGAAAGCGCGTTTACTGCCTTCGTATTGACCTCCGATAAATGGGTAGCCCCACCCCTGGAAACGTCCTAAGGTGAAAGACCGGGAGAGAATTGAGAACTAACAGGAATTTTGCGAACGACATGGCTAAGACTCAAGAACCTGTAACGATCAAGAAATACGCCAACCGGCGGCTCTACAATACAGGAACGAGCACCTACGTAACGCTCGAAGACCTCGCTGTGATGGTCAAGGACGGTGAGGATTTCGTGGTGTTCGACGCCAAGACCGGCGAAGACATCACGCGCTCGGTGCTGACCCAGATTATTTTTGAGCAAGAGAACAAGGGGCAGAATTTATTGCCCATCACTTTCCTCCGCCAGGTGATCCGTTTCTACGGCGACAGCATGCAAACCTTGCTGCCGCGCTATCTGGAAGTGTCGATCGACAGCTTCACGCGCGAGCAGGAAAAATTCCGCGAGCAGATGTCAAAGTCCTTCAGCACCGGCGGCTTCGGCATGCTGGAAGATCAGGTCCGCCGGAACATGGAAATGTTCGAGCGCGCCTTTACGATGTTCCTTCCCTTCGCGAAGAAGGAAGGATATGTGGAAGAATCCCCGGTCGGCGGGGGCGGCGAAGACATCAATGAACTGAAGAAGCAGGTTTCGGAGATGCAAAAGCGTCTCGAACGGCTCGGTGATCGCGGCGACAAGTAAGCTTCAGCCCGCGTTCGCGGCCTTTTCCGTTTCAGCCGTGATTTCATCAGGTACCTGCGCGGGCATTTCGGCAAGACCGACCAGCGCGCCCTGGAAATAGTCGCATCCCCAGCTAACGAGCGTGGCCGCGGCGGTCTCACTTTGCACCCATTCCGCCACGGTCTCTAAGCCAAGTTCACGCGCAAGCTCCAGAAGTGCGCGCACAAACACCCGGTCATCCGGAGCCGTTTCAAGATTTGCCACGAAAGAACCGTCGATTTTGACCATATCGACGCCGAGGCGGCGCAGATTGCGGAACGAAGTATAGCCCGCGCCGAAATCGTCGATCGCTACCTTGCAGCCGAAGCCCTTGACGCGCGCAACGAACCGGCGGGCCGCTTCCACGTCGCGGATCGCAGCCGACTCGGTGATTTCGACAATAAGCCGCGAGCCGAGATTGTTTCGCATCTCGGCGGCGAAAGCCGCGAGCCAAACCGGATCGTGCACGGTCGAGGCCGACACATTCAGGGATAAAACGAGTTCTGGATCAGCCCTTAATTCTGTCGCGGCAAGCTCCATCACGCGATGGTCGATCAGGCGAACGAGATCGAGTTTCTCGGCAACCGTCAAAATGGTCATCGCATCAATTTCGCGGCCATCGGGCTCAGACACGCGCACAAGACATTCCTTGAACACGAGCTTGCGGTCCTTCGCACCAACCACCGGCTGAAAGGCGAGCTTCACCCGCCTGTCGTTCAGCGCCGACACGATCAGATCGGTCAGCCGGACATTTTCCTTCCTGCGCGCTTCGGTCTCGATGCTCGGCTGATAGACGCGGAAAGTGCCACGGCCCGACTCGCGGGCAAGCTGGAGCGCTTCCAGCGCGCTCCCGATCATCTCGTGCATGTTCCGGGCGTGCCTTGGGGCAATCACCCCGCCTGCCGTGATCGAAATCGTCATCGGCCCCGCCGGCGTCTCAATCGGAACCTCGCGCACAGCATTCACAAAACGGGAAGCGGCAACCGCAAGATCATCCGGGGTGCAATCGTTCAGCACGATGCCGAATTTCGTATCGGAGAAGCGTCCAAGTACATCCGACGCACGCTTGCGCGATCGTAATCTTTCCGCCACCGCGCGGATTGCCTGATCCGCGATCTCGAAGCCGTAAGAACGGTTGATGCGGCTCAATTCGTCGATCCCGATCAGCAACAGGCCGATGCTGGAGCGCATTCGCGTGGCGCGCTCGAGCATTTCCTCCAGCACGGTGCAAAGCCGGTCACGGTTCATCTCGCCGGTCAGCGCATCGGTCGCCGAAAGTTCGGCGAGGCGCTGATCGCGCAAATAGCGCTCGGTAATGACGCGCACGATTCCGGCCGCGCGGGAAGGCTTGCCATCGGCGCCGGCGAACCAGCGGCCGGTGTCTTCGATCCATACGGGCATTTCGCGATGGGGTACACGGATCGCGTAGCTAAGCTGATAGGCGACCCCGGATCCGTTGTCGCGAACGGGCGAACTGATGATGACGTCGAAACGATTGGTTGGGCTGGAATGGTCCAGGATTGCCGCGAACGCCCGGCCGGAATTTATTTTTGCGAGCGACTCGGCGCCAAGCACATGCGGGGCATTTGCGCTCCAGCGCAATTCATCGTTTGCAAGATTCCAGACATAGGCTGCCTCACCCGCCGCCGCCGCTATCGCCGCCGCGTCTTCGGACGTGAGGATCACTGCGGACTTTCCTTCCGCCGCTGCATCGGACTTCTTTTGAGCGCCGTTCGCCGTTGCGGCGTGGCCTGCTTCTGAGGGCGGATAATCCAGTTCCACGAACACGGCTCCAGGCCCGCATCCTGCGAACCTCACATACGCAACCATCTAGCCCGGCGCGTCTTAATGTCGGGTGAGTGCTCTACCGGTCTGCCCCTTGCAACGCTCTCCATGTACAGGGCGTTGTGTCCCAAAACGGGACGGAGGCGAGTATGCGTGTTTCTGCAAGTGTTGGAACTGGAATTGGCCGACGCCCGCAACCCTTTGCCCCTGCGAAGGACAAAACCCTTGAACTGAAGCGCAACCTCCCGGCGGTGATTCCCACGCCACAACGCCGTCCTGCTTCGGAACAATCGATACGGGTCCGTCCGCTGGCTTGTGTCATCGCGCAACTTGCCGCCCATGCCGGTGACCATCCCTGCACCCGCGCCCGCCGCCGCGCCGAGCCTTCGGAAGGCGCAAGTCTGTATGGTGTGGCCGCCGCCATCGCGGCGCCCGCACGGAAAACAACGATTCGAGTTGTCTGATTGGTTCAGGCCGCGTCTTCGGGATGGCGGTCTACGGTAAAATCACGGCGTGCGCTGCGCACCGACACGGACCAGCCGCCAAGCACATCCACCAGTGAAATCATCAGAAGCGTCGCGAACACCGAGGTCGCGGCTTCCTTCACCAGCAGAAATTCCACCAGCGCCGCCACGAATACAACCGTGGACAGCAGGTGATCGAACAGCGAGCGCTGGCTCGTGCTCGTGGCCTTCAGCACTTCAAAGAAAAGAAACACCAGCGCCAGTGCGATCAGCAGGTCGCCGGAAGTGATGTCCCAGCTCGCGCCCGATTGCATGGGCACCGACAGCACCACCGCCGCCCAGGACATGCCCGGAGTCAGAAACACGACCATGTTGTAGATCGCGAACGAGATCAGAAAGAGCGGAAAGCTCGCCCACATGATCGTCTCCTGACTTTGCTCTAATCAATCCTGACAGCGAATTGCGTCAGGCTTCGGACGTCAGCCTTCAGACGTCAGCCTTGGGCTTCAACACCTGCCGGCCACGATACATGCCGGTCTTCGGATCGATATGATGCGGACGGCGCAGTTCGCCGGAGTCCTTGTCCTCGACATAGGACGGGTTCTTGAGCGCGTCGGCCGAGCGGCGCATACCGCGGCGGGACGGGCTGGTTTTTCTCTTCGGAACTGCCATTTTCTTCTCCTGATTGGGCTGCCTCGGCCAATCGGCCCGGCGCTGGGATCGCGGCCTTATAGAGGATCGTTTGCGCCCTATCCAGTGCGGTTCACCGGCGCAGTCCGAGGCATTGGGTCGAAAGACCCCCGTCATGCTCCACCGCCGCCAGATTGCGGCCTGCGACCCTTCTCAATACCGGCCCGGGCCTTGAGGGGTGGCGCAGATGAGGACTAGGCAGGGTAGCCGCCAATAGCGATGCCTCTTCCAGGCCAAGAGACGAGGCGCTTTTGTTAAAGGCGCGGCGCGCGGCCGCCTCCACCCCGAACTCTCCGTTCGGACCCCATTCGGCGATGTTCAGATAAACCTCGACCAGCCGGCGCTTGGGCCAGGCGAGGTTCAGATAGAAAGCGATCGGCATCTCCAGAGCCTTGCGGATGTATTGCCTGCCCGGCCACAGAAACAGGTTCTTCGCAGTCTGCATCGCAATCGTGGAAGCGCCGCGCGCGTCGCCGGTTTCATCCGCTTCCTGGATGGCGTACTTCAATTCACGCCAATCGACGCCGGAGTGAAAGCAAAGACGCGAATCCTCACTCACCACCACCGCGCTCACAAGATTGGGCGAGATGGACTCAATCGGCCGCCAGATGCGCGTCACCTGTTGTCCTGTGACCCAGCGCCAAACCATCGGCGTCGATACCGGCGGCACCCACGCATACAGCGTCACCAGCACGAGCACGATCAGGGCGTAAGCAAGCGCGACCTTGAACAGGATCGAAAATATGCGTGCTATCATCCGTGAATGTCTAACCCCGCAAGCGCCTTCCAACAACGCCTGAACTCGGTCGCCGCTGCAACGGAAGCGGCGCTGATGGATTTGCTGACGTCAAATCCGTCCCCGGGCGAAGCTGAGCGCCCCGAGCGGTTGCTCGCCGCCATGCGTTACTCGGCTTCCGGCGGTAAACGGCTGCGGCCGTTTCTTGTGGTGGAAAGTGCCGCGTTATTTGGGGTGCCGGAAAAGAAATCGCTTCCGGTCGGCGCGGCACTTGAGTGCATTCATTGTTATTCGCTGATCCACGACGACCTTCCCGCGATGGATAATGACGGGCTCCGCCGCGGCAAGCCAACTGCGCACGTGAAGTTCGATGAAGCCACAGCAATCCTGTCCGGCGATGCGCTGCTCACGCTCGCATTTGATTTGCTGGCCAGCGCGCCCATTGGCATCGGCGACGCATCCAGGCTTTCGCTCATCAAACTTGCTGCCCTGTCCGGCGGGATCGGCTCCGGGTCAGCGGCGTCGGTTGCATGCGCGCAT
>CAZUJE010000108.1:0-9970 GCA_964620215.1 uncultured Hyphomicrobiales bacterium | reverse complement strand
GATCTTCCCATTTCGGCGTGCGCTTCTCCACGAAAGCGCCTATGCCTTCCTCGGCATCGCGGGCGAGCATGTTTTCGACGGCGACCTCAAGCGTGAAATCGTAAGCGGCTCCAAGCTCCATGCCGAGCTGGCGATAGAAAGCGGCCTTGCCGATTTTTTGCACGTAGCTCGATTTGGACGCGATTTTGCCCGCCAGATCAAGCGCTTCATCCGTGGTGCGGCCGGCGCGGGCTGTGCGATTTATAAGGCCGATTTCATGCGCGCGCTGGGCAGAGACCGGGTCGCCGGTCAGCAGCATTTCCATTGCATGGGAGGCCGACACTTTTCTGGAAAGCGCCACCATCGGCACCGAACAGAAAAATCCGATGTTCACGCCGGGTACGGCAAAGCGTGCATTTTCCGACGCCACGATAAGATCGCAGCTGGCGGCGAGCTGGCATCCTGCCGCCGTCGCCATGCCTTCCACCGCCGCAATGACCGGCACTGGAAGCTCAACAAGCGATTGCATCATCACGGCGCACTGGCCGAAAATATCCCGGAAGTAAGCGCGCCCCTGATCGGCATCGCCGCGCCGCGTACTCAGCTCTTTCAGATCGTGTCCGGCGCTGAACACCGGCCCGTTCGCCGAAATGACGACGGTGCGGACTGAACTGTCCTCACGGATGGATCTGAGTGCGCCGTTCAAATCGGCGATCATGGCTTCGGACAGCGAATTCCGCGCCTGTGGACGGTTCAGCGTGAGCAGAACTATTCCGTCCCGGTCCCTGCGCAGCAAAATCGGCTCGGTGCCGCCAGGAAGGGTATTTTGAGCAGGAGCGGACATCTGGTTCCTTTTTGTCAGCAAGCATTGTATCCGAAAATACTGGCAGAGGAGAACCGAACCTATGGCCAAGATGCCGGTAAAGATGAATGTCGCGGAGCTGGAGACCTTTCTGGCACGTGAATTCCCGCAGGCATTCGGCCCGGGGCGCGCGCATTCCGTAGAAAGCGTCGGTCCGGGTACGGCCGTTGTCCGCCTGAAGGCGGGCGAACAGCAGCTTCGCCCCGGTGGCACTGTATCCGGTCCCGCCATGATGGGGCTTGCTGACGGAGCTATTTATGTTGCCATTCTCGCCGCCATTGGTCCCGTGGCGCTGGCGGTGACGACCAGCCTTTCCATCAATTTTTTGAAGAAGCCGCAGCCCGGCGACATTCTCGCCGAATGCAAAATTCTGAAACTCGGCAAGCGGCTGGTGGTCGGCGAGGCGATGTTGCGCGCGGAGGGCGATGATGAACTGGTCGCACATTGTGTCGCGACCTATTCGGTGCCGCCGAGATAGCCTCACTTACGCCTAGGTATCAAAATACCATATTTATAAGCTACTGTTTATATTGATCTATTTTATCGCCGGAGCAATTGACGCTTGTCTGTTGCGCGTCTAGAAACCCGCTTCCAATCATTCAATCGGATCGAAAATGAAAACCTTCACGGCCAAGCCGGCCGAGATCGAGAAGAAGTGGGTGCTGATCGACGCCTCCGGGCTTGTTGTCGGACGCCTCGCCTCGATCATCGCGATGCGGCTCCGGGGCAAGCATCGCCCCAACTACACGCCGCATGTCGATTGTGGTGACAATGTCATCGTCATCAACGCCGAAAAAGCGGTGCTCACCGGGCGCAAGATGGACAAGAAAGTTTATTACCACCACACCGGCTTTCCGGGCGGCGTCAAAGAACGCACCGCCAAGTTCATCATGGAAGGCAAGTTTCCCGAGCGCGTGATCGAAAAGGCGGTCGAGCGCATGCTCGATGAAGGCCCGATGGCCCGCCAGCAATTCAGCAATCTTCGCGTTTACAAGGGCACCGCGCATCCGCACGAAGCGCAGCAGCCCGAAGCCATCGACATCGGTGCGTTAAACCGCAAGAACAAGAGGAGCGCCTGATGGCCGTTGCAGGACAATCGCTTGAAAGCCTCGCGGCGCTGAAGTCGCCGGAAAACGAGGCGCCGAAGCGTGAGAAGGTGGTGGACGCGCAGGGCCGCGCCTATGCGACCGGCAAGCGCAAGAACGCCGTCGCGCGCGTCTGGATCAAGCCGGGTACCGGCAAGATCACCGTCAACACGCGCTCGGTCGAAGTTTATTTCGCCCGCCCGGTGCTGCGCATGATGATCCAGCAGCCGTTCACGACGGCAAACCGCACCGGCCAGTTCGACGTCGTCTGCACCGTGTCGGGTGGCGGACTTTCGGGACAGGCGGGCGCTCTTCGCCACGGCATTTCCAAGGCGCTGACCTATTTCGAGCCGGATCTGCGCACGCCGCTGAAGAAGGGCGGCTTCATGACCCGCGACTCCCGCGTGGTCGAGCGCAAGAAGTACGGCCGCAAGAAAGCCCGCCGCAGCTTCCAGTTCTCGAAGCGCTAAACGGACAAAACCACAAAAGAAAAAGAGCGGGTTTCGGCCCGCTCTTTTTTTTATTATCATTAGACGTATTTTGAACGAAAATTTTGCGGCGCGGCGAAAGTCCGCGCACATGC
Source organism: uncultured Hyphomicrobiales bacterium (assembly GCA_964620215.1). Lineage (GTDB taxonomy): Bacteria > Pseudomonadota > Alphaproteobacteria > Rhizobiales > Xanthobacteraceae > JAUSIF01. Next base: position 7,461 of record CAZUJE010000108.1, on the reverse strand, counting down.
TGCCCGTATCAATTCTTCCAAGTAGCGCTCGATCAATCAAATTGCAGCAAAGCGGGCAAGGACTCTGCAAGCCGGAGAGTGAAGGTTAGCGAGACCATTCTCGAATAGGAGAGTCGTTTGGTTCTCGACGTGCCCACCATTTTCATCGTGTCGATCTTCGTCACGACGATTTTGGGTCTTTTTCTGCTGTTTGCGTGGGTGCAGGATCGGAGCATCCGCGCGCTCGCATGGTGGGGCGTCGCCTATCTGATCGGCGGGCTGTCGGTCGCGCTTTACACCGTGCATGACTCGCTTGCGAACCCGCTTTCGGTCGCGATCGGCAACGCGCTCCTGTTTGTGGCTTGCGGCGTCATCTGGAGCGGTGCGCGTCTGTTTCACGGCCGCGAGGTGATGCCTGCGTCGATGTTCGCTGGCGCTTTGGTGTGGCTGTTTGCACTGCTGATTCCAGGCTTTATTGAATCCGCCTCCGCCCGCATCGTGCTCTCGTCCGTCGCTATTTCCGGCTACGGGTTCATGACCGCATTCGAATTGTGGATGGGCCGCCGGGAAAGACTGGCCTCCCGCTGGCCGGCGATGATGGTGCTGTCCCTGCACGGAATTGTATTTCTGTCACCGATCCCGATCATCGCGATCTTGCCGGCGGATCATCCTTATTCGGCTTACTCAGATGGCTGGTTTGGCATTTTCGCGCTGGAAACCCTTTTGTTTGCCATCGCAACCGCATTCGTCATTCTGACGATGGCCAAGGAGCGCACCGAACGCATTCACAAAACCGCGGCGACCATCGATCCGCTTACGGAAATCTTCAACCGCCGCGCGCTCCTGGACGCGGGCAGGCGCGTATTAAACCGCATGGTCTGGGACAAGCAGCCGGTTTCGGTGCTGATGTTTGATCTCGATTACTTCAAGAAGATCAACGACCGCTTCGGTCACGCGATGGGCGACCGCGCCTTGCAGGTATTCGCGCGCACGGCAGCGGCAAATCTGCGCGCGACCGACATCATCGGGCGGCTGGGCGGTGAGGAGTTCGCGGCGGTCCTGCCTGCAACGACGGCACTCTCCGCTGGTGTTGCGGCTGAGCGTGTCCGTTCAGCTTTTGAGGCGGCGGCGGTCGAGATCGACGGCATCGTGCTGAACGGTACCGTCAGTATCGGCGCTGCTTGCGCGCTCGATCCGAGCGCCGACATCGATGCGCTGCTCGCGGAAGCGGACAAGGCGCTCTACGCAGCCAAGGCCGGCGGAAGAAACCGTGTTGTGCTCTCGGGCTCGGATGAGCAAAATCTTGTTCCTTCGATTCAGCTAAAGCTCGAAGATAACGCAGGCACAGAAGTTTCGCTGGCAAATGCGAGTATTGCCCCGGCCGATCTTTCGTCTGCGATCGGTGCCGCGCGCGCGGCCATGAAGCCCGCCGCCTGAACGGTACTAATTTTTAACCCTGGCGATGGGCCAGGAACACGGCTTTCAAAGCAGAAAAACTGATTCAGATTTTATCGACTGTCGCGACGGATTCGTAGGCTGCCTCTGACATCGTTGAGCCCGAAACAAAGCTAATCCGGCAGCAGGGCTCTCGGCAAATTCATGGAACTCGACGTCAAAACAATGTTTGTGGTGACGATTTCCGTCACCGCCATTCTCGGCATGCTGCTGATCTTCGCATGGTACCAGCACCGCAAGATCGAAGCACTGGTCTGGTGGGGCGGCGCGCACATCGTTGCCAGCGTCGCGGTCTGGATGATCGGCGCTCGCGGCTCCATCGCACCGTTCTGGTCGATCGAAATGTCCAACGCGCTTTTGTTTCTCGCGGGCGGCATGACTTGGACGGGCGCGCGCTTGTTCGACGGAAATCGGGTTTCCTTGATTGGTCTCATCGGCGGCGCCCTTGCGTGGATTCTCGCCGCGCAGACCACCGGCTTCATGAACACGTCATCCGGCCCGGTGATCTTCTCGTCGATGATTATCGCGGCCTACACTTTTGCGACGGCGCTGGAATTCTGGCGCGCGCGGCAGGAGAGCTTGCTTTCACGCCTGCCGCTGATCGTCATGCTTTCAATGCACGGCGTCCTCTATCTCGTCCGCATTCCGCTGACATTGCTGATGCCCGTGGGACAGAACGAGCCGTTCTTCTCGTCGGCATGGTTCGGCGTGATCGGGCTTGAGTCCTTGCTCTACATGATCGCAACCGCATTCATCCTGCTTGCGATGGCGAAGGAACGCACTGAGCTGGAACACAAGGCGGCGGCGATGATCGACCCGCTTACAGGCATTGCCAACCGCCGCGCGTTTCTGGATGCGGCTTTGCGCCGTCTGAAGCAGCGCACGCGCGACCCGCAGCCGGTTGCGGCGTTGTTGTTCGACCTCGATCGTTTCAAATCGATCAACGACCAGTTCGGACATCCCGTAGGTGACCGTGTCTTGAGGATGTTTTCCGACGTCGCCGTTTCCGAATTGCGCTCCACCGATCTTCTTGGCCGCCTTGGCGGCGAGGAATTCGGCGCGGTTCTGTTCGGCGCGGAAATCGGCTCGGCGGCGGCAACCGCCGAACGCATCCGCAAGGGTTTCGCGGAGGCCAACGCCACGCTCGATGGATTCCTGATCGGCGCCAGCGTGAGTGTGGGCGTTGCCCATGTGCCGACCCATGAGCCGGTCGATATCGAGACGCTTCTGACGCGCGCGGATGAAGCGCTCTATGTCGCGAAAGCCCGCGGACGTAACCGGGTCGAAATCACGGATGCCTATTCGGAAAGTGCGCGCAACGTTCCGCGTGGCGAATGGCGCTCCGCCGATCCGGCGCGGGCCGAGAGCGATCCCCGCCTCGTCGCGATCTCGATGGGGCTGGTGTCCAGTCCCACCGTCGTTCCCGATGCAAAACCGGCCAGCGAAGTTCGCCGCCCGGTTCTGGCGAGCGGCGGCAGATAACCGAAAATCAGACGGCTATTTTTCCGCCACCGCGTTTCGTGATCGCGAGGATGGAGGGACGCGGCGGCATGTCCGGTTTGAAATCGGGCCAGCGCGTCGAGGGATTTTCAAAAGTTGCGGGCGGTGCATTTGGATCTTCGTCATCCGCTTCGCCCGGATGCTGAATGGCCACGAACAGCGTTTCATCGTCCGGCGTGAAGCAGGGGCCGCATAATTCCGCGCCTGAAGGGCAACGGAAGAAGAGTTTGCCGGTGCCTCTCAGCTTGCCTTCAGTCTCCATCGCCCAGACGCCATCGCTGCGGCCGGTCTTGCCCGTGGAATTTCCGTCGGTGGCGATCCAGAGCCTGCCCATGTGATCGACCGCGCAATTGTCGGGCATTCCGAACCAGCCGTCTTTCGTGGTCGCTGGATTGAATGTCGCGCCCACGTCGGCAATCGCGGGATCACCGCACTTCACCAAAATATCCCAGGCGAATTTCGCGGCGGCATGGTCGCCATCCGGCGGCGTCATTTCAATAATGTGTCCGAAACGATTATCCGCTCGCGGATTGGCAGGGTCGGTTTGTTCGGGCTTGCGGCGGTTGTTGTTGGTCAGGATCACATAGACTTTGTTGCTCGATGGATTGGCTTCGACATCTTCGGGCCGGTCCATTTTCGTCGCGCCAAGTAAGTCAGCCGCGCGCCGCGCTTCGATCACGACATCGGCCTGACTTGCAAAACCGTTTGCTTCCGTAAGCGGGCCTTGTCCCTGCACGAGCGGCAGCCAATCCACCGAACCGTCCGCGTTGTAGCGAGCGACTGAAAGCGTCCCTTCGTCGAGCAGATCGCGATTGGCGGCGGGATTTTGCCGGTCCACCGGCCTTGCCGTCACGAAGCGATAGACATAATCGAAACGCTCATCATCGCCCGAGTAAACGACATAGCGGCCATCCTTGCTGATGATGCCGGCCGCACCTTCATGCTTGAAGCGGCCAAGTGCGGTGCGCTTTTTTGGTGTCGATGCAGGATCGAATGGATCAATTTCGACCACCCACCCGAAGCGGTTTGCTTCATTGGGTTCTTTCTCCACATCGAAACGATCTTCGTAGGCACCCCAGTTGAACCAGTTGGAGGGCACGCCGTAGCGGCGATAGTTGCGGCGCTCCGGATGTTCGTCGTCCATCTTTCCCCAGAAGTAGCCGTGAAAGTTTTCCTCGCAGGTGAGCCATGTTCCCCATGGCGTCACGCCGCCCGCGCAATTGTTGAACATGCCGAAAACCTTGCGCCCCGGAGGATCGGCTTTTGTTTTCATCCGGGAGTGGCCGGCGGCGGGACCGGAAATTTCCATTGGCGTATCCGCGTCGATGCGGCGGGCGTAGCGGGAATTTTCGACCACGTTCCATTTTCCACTGTCGCGGCGGACTTCCAGCACACAGCCGCCATGCGCTGCTTTTTCCACGGCGGCGATTTCCGGCGTCATCTTCACGAACAGAACGTTTTTCCGGTCCTGCCGTCCGAGGCCGGGAAACATCAGCTCTTCATTGGTGTATTCGTGATTGACCACCAGCAAACCGTGATGGGACGGATTTGCGGCGCCGGGCAACGGAAAGTATCCGAGAAAGTCAGGATTGTAGCCGAACTGCAATTTCTGTTTCGCGCCTGTCTGCGTGAGCGGATCGAATTTCACCCCGCCCGGCAGCACCGGATCGCCCCAGCGCATCAATATGTCGGCGTCGTAACCTTCGGCGACGTAGTGCTTCTCATCGACACCGGCTTGAACCTCCTTGAACACAAACTGTGATTGGGTTTGTGCGTTCCCCCTCGTCGAAGCCGCCAGGGCGAGGGGGCTGACGGCCGCCGCGATGGCTGAAACGCCAAGCGCGCCCTTCAGAAGATCGCGCCGGTTGAAGCGGGCCGCGATCACATCCCCAAGTGTCGGGTTCAGACTGTCATTGCGGCCGGTGTTTTCGGATTCTTCGGCAGCCTGCGCGCGTGTCAGAAAAAATTCTTGGCTCATGGAGGCTCTGTTTTGCGAGGACTTGCTTGCGAGGACTGGCGGAATCTAGCGAGGCAGGACGACGGCAGCATAACGATTTTCGCGGGTTCCATGGCGTGGTCGGAACTCGTTAACCATCAGTGCGTTAGGCTGTCCATGATGACCCCGGACCGCAACCCCAGCGCCCAGATTGCCCGCCTCGAAGCCGCGGCCCGCGGTGCCGGTCTTGCAATGGTCTGCCCGCATCAGTCATCCGATGAATTCCATGGCGCGCTTGTGCGCGATTATCTGAACCAGCGTTCCAGCGGCGCGCCGTTTTACGCGCTCGGTGCTTTCGCGCTTGCGGCCGTGGGCCTGCTCGCGATTTTCTGAGCGGCAAAACATCCTGGAACAAGAAATCGCGGCGCCTTTCGGCGTTGTCAGCGATCTTACTTCATTTGAGCTATGATCTTCATTGCAAGCGCCGGGTCAAGAATATCCCGAATCTCATCCGGACTCAGAAATTGGCGATTCCAATCTGAACGCGCCGGCAATCGTGGCAGTTGTAAAGGTGGGATCCTTTCAGCGACAACGAGCCGGCAATATCTCAAGTAACCCCGCGTATACAGAAATTGCCGTGCGCCGTCGCTATCAGGTGCCAGAGTGGCGAACGTCGCCCGCTCAACCGGATCGAGCTGATCGATCGCAAGTGGCTGAATAAATCCATCTGCACCCACAGGTGGAAGGGCGTTTGATTGAGCAAGTGCTGCACCGGTCACAGCCAGGCTCAAGAGCAGAACGGCACATATTGCGACGAATGCAAGGCGCAGCATGCTTTGTCCTCGTTTCGAACGAGTTTACTACAGGCGCGCGAGCTTTCCAATCGTCTGGCGCGTTGACTGGGCGTTCATTCTCAGAAGTGTCGTTCAAAAAAACCGGGGCGCCTTTTGGGCGCCCCGTTTTGAGTCTGGAGCCGCTTTCGCCGCGGCTCGGGAGGAAGCTTTCTCGTCTTACGACGAATAATACATTTCGTATTCGACCGGATGCGGTGTGTGTTCGAAGCGGATCACTTCCGTCATCTTGAGGTCGATGTAGCTGTCGATGAAGTCGTCATCGAACACGCCGCCCGCCTTGAGGAATTCGCGATCCTTGTCGAGATTGGCCAAGGCTTCACGCAGCGAGCCGCAAACGGTCGGAATCTTCTTCAATTCCTTCGCCGGCAGGTCGTAGAGATCCTTGTCCATCGCGCTGCCCGGATCGAGCTTGTTCTGGATGCCGTCGATACCGGCCATCAGCATCGCGGCGAAGCCGAGATAGGGGTTCGCAAGCGGGTCGGGGAAGCGGACTTCCACGCGCTTCCCTTTCGGATTGCTCGTGAACGGAATGCGGCAGGAAGCCGAACGGTTGCGCGCCGAGTAGGCGAGCAGCACCGGCGCTTCGTAGCCCGGGACCAGACGCTTGTAGGAGTTGGTGGTCGGGTTGGTGAAGGCGTTGATCGCCTTCGCGTGCTTGATGATGCCGGCAATGTAGGAGAGGCAGGTCTCGGAGAGGTCGGCGTATTTGTTGCCGGCGAACACCGGGGTCGAGCCCTTCCAGATCGACTGGTGGACGTGCATGCCCGAGCCGTTGTCGCCGTAGATCGGCTTCGGCATGAAGGTCGCGGTCTTGCCGTAGATGTTGGCGACCTGGTGGATGCAGTATTTGTAGATTTGCAGGTGGTCGGCCATCGAGACGAGCGGGCCGAACTTCATGCCAAGCTCATGCTGCGCTGACGCGACTTCGTGGTGATGCTTCTCGACCTTCACGCCCATCTTGGCCATGGCGCCGAGCATTTCGGAGCGCATGTCCTGCGCTGAGTCTTGCGGCGGGACCGGGAAGTAGCCCTTCTTCACGCCGACGCGGTGACCGAGGTTGCCGCTCTCGTAGTCGGTGTCCGAATTCGAGGGCAACTCGATGGAGTCGAGCTTGAAACCGGTGTTGTACGGATCGGCCTTGAACTTCACGTCGTCGAAAATGAAGAACTCGGCTTCCGGGCCGACATAGACGTTGTCGCCAACGCCAGTCGATTTCATGTAGGCAACGGCCTTTTTCGCCATGCCCCGCGGATCGCGGTTATACGGCTCGCCCGTGGTCGGCTCGAGCACGTCGCAGACAATCGACATCGTCGTCTCGGCGAAAAACGGATCGAGGCAGGCAGTGGAGGGATCCGGCATCAGGTTCATGTCGGACTCGTTGATCGCTTTCCAGCCCGCGATCGAGGAGCCGTCGAACATCACGCCTTCGGCGAAGGTTTCCGCTTCGATCATGGTGACGTCGAATGTCACATGCTGCCACTTGCCGCGCGGATCGGTGAAACGGAAATCGACGTATTTCACGTCGTTGTCTTTGATCATCTTCAGAACTTCATTAGCGGTCGTCATGGACACTTACCCCCTGTGTTATTCCCCGGCGTCCCGGGGTCATTGATGGACTGGATTCATACTCAGATCGCGTCGGTTCCGGATTCACCCGTGCGGATACGGATTGCTTCTTCCACATTGGACACGAAAATCTTGCCGTCGCCGATGCGCCCGGTTTGCGCGGCACGCCGG
>CAZUJE010000107.1:0-10037 GCA_964620215.1 uncultured Hyphomicrobiales bacterium | reverse complement strand
GTTCGGCGACATGCTGTCGGACGTGGCCTCGATGCTGACCGGCTCGCTCGGCATGTTGCCGTCCGCATCGCTCGGCGAGATGGACGCAAAGACGAAAAAGCGGCGTGCACTCTATGAGCCCGTGCATGGCTCGGCCCCCGACATCGCCGGCAAGGGCATCGCGAATCCGATCGCCATGATCGGATCGCTCGGCATGGCGTTGCGTTATTCGTTTGGGTTGAGCGATGCCGCCGACATGATCGAAAAGGCGATTGCAAATGCGCTGGAGCGCGGTCTTCGCACCGCCGACATCAAGGGCGCTGCTGCGAAATTCATCGGCACGAAGGAAATGGGCGACGCGATTTTGGCGGAGCTGGACAAGCTCGCGGCTTAAGCGTTTCCGCTCAGTATTCCCACCAGCGCAATAGCGGCCAGCGGCCGCCGCCCAGCATGTGTTCGCTTCCGGGCGGGCCGTAGGTCGGGGAGCGCATATGCGGTCCGAACGCATAGTCCTGATAATTCATGCTGCCCGGCTTTACCGTAGTACCTGCGTCGAGGTAGCTGCGTTTTTTCACGGTGATCTGCGTGCGCTTTTTTTGCGTCGTGGTGGTTTGCGCCTCGGCGGGAATGGTCGCTGTCAGCATGCCGACTGCGGCGGCGATGGCGATGAAAGACGCAAGACGCATAATTACCCTCATTGGTGGCACCAAGTCATCGCACAGAATACCCCGCTTTGCATCGCGGCAATAGAGCCGACTGGCAATTGATGCAACGCATGTTGTGCGGCCTGCGTTCCTGGTCCTACACTCACATATTCGGATTACCGCAAGTAACCGAAGACCTCGACATAACGCGCAAATCGCCGCTGTGAGCGGCGAATTTGGGAGGCGCCAATGACTAAGAAGATCGAACGTTCGCTGGATGAACTTTATCAAGACGATCCCGAAAGAGCCGACGCCGTCGTATTGGGGCGCAAATCGGGAACCGATCGCCGCGGATTTTTAGAGGGCGCGGGTCTCGCCGCCCTCGGCGGCCTGGTTGGAACAGCAATTCCATTTGGACAAAATATTCCATCGGGATTTTTCCCGGCAGCGCTCGCGCAGGACAAGGGAGCGGCACCCGCCCCGGCTCCAGCGCCTGCGGCCGCTCCCGCAGCACCGCCCGCGCCGAAGGGGCCGGTCTATCTGGATTTCCCTGGCAAGGACAAAGGTCTCGTCGTGATCGGCGACAAGCCGTTGGTCGCGGAGACGCCGGAGCATTTGCTGAACGACGATACGACGCCGCTCGATAAATTCTTCATCCGCAACAACGGCAATTCGGTCGATATGCCGCCGAATCCGGATAGCTGGAAAATTACCATCGACGGGGAAGTGAACAACAAGCAGGAAATCACGCTTGGCGACCTGAAGAAAAAATTCCGCGCGCAGACCCAGCGCATGGTGCTGGAATGCGGCGGCAACGGGCGGTCCTTTTACACGCCTCGCGCCAGCGGCAATCAGTGGACGAATGGCGGTGCCGGCTGCGCGGAGTGGACCGGCGTTCGTCTTGGCGACGTATTGAAGACGGCGGGGGTAAAGCCATCAGGCATTTACACCGCACATTACGGCGCGGACACGCATCTTTCCGGCGATGCGAGCAAACCGACGCTTTCGCGCGGTGTGCGTATGGCTAAGGCGATGGATCCGAATTCCATGATCGTCTGGGCGATGAACGGACAGCCGCTGCCTGCTATTCATGGCGGCCCGGTGCGGCTCGTCATTCCGGGCTGGCCCGGATCGGCCTCGCACAAGTGGCTGAACCGCATCTGGATACGCGACAAGGAACATGACGGCCCCGGCATGACCGGCACGTCCTACCGCGTCAGCATCAAGCCGATGGTGCCGGGCGACAAGGCCGATCCCAAGAATTTCAAGATTCTGGAATCGATGCCAGTTCGTTCCATCATCACCAATCCTGCCAATGGCGCGAAATTCACGGCCGGCACGGGCGCTGTGGAATTACGCGGCGCTTCCTGGGCCGGCGACAACACAGTGAAGCAGGTGGATGTGTCCATCGACTTCGGCCAGTCGTGGCAGACGGCGAGATTGCAAGCCGCGAAAAACCGTTTCGACTGGCAGCGCTGGACGGCTTCCGTAAAACTTCCATCGGACGGTTATTACGAAATCTGGACACGCGCGACGGACTCCACCGGCAAGATGCAGCCGCATATGGCGCCGTTCTGGAATCCGAGCGGCTACGGCGGCAACCCTTATCATCGCGTCGCGATTCTTGTGGGGTGAGCTGTTGAGTGCATGCAAGCAAAACGAAAAACAGCGGGCGGCTTCGGCCGTCCGCTTTGTTTTTTCCGTTCTGATGGTGATGGCGGTTGCTCCGTCTCTCGCGCAATCGCAGACACCCGTTTTTACGCCGAAAGAAGAAATGCCGGAACAGTTTCCGGATTTTCCAAACCGCGAAGAGACTTTTTATTCCTGTGCCGCCTGCCACGCCTTCAAGCTCGTGGCATCGCAAGGCATGAGCCGCGCGCGCTGGGATGGGATCATTGACCTGATGAGCGACCGGCATGGCATGGCGAAGCTGGACGAAAAGGATCGCCAGCCTCTGCTTGATTATCTTGAGAAAGCTTTTCCCGACCGCGCGCCCGAGCAGGGCGGCTGGCAGAATCCGTTCTTGAAAAAGTGATTTAGCGGCCCGCTACGCGCCCGCGCAGTTTCGGATCGGGTTTTGCGCTCATCCAATTGGTCGAATGCTTGATGGTCGGGCTGACCAGCACATTCTGCGTTCCGCATTGGCCGCGTCTCAATTCAGCCCTGGCGAAAAAATCGGCAAGCTTTTTGTCACCGCCCGCGCTCATCAGCGAGAGGCGGTCCAGCACGCAGGCGAGTTTTCCGTGGGAAACAAGTTCTGGTCCGCCGTTACACCACCATGCAACGATGCCGATATGCACGTCGGCCCAGGCGTTCGCGACGGCAATGCAGTTCCGGCTTCCGTTCGCGCCCTTAACGTTCATTTCGACGACGGACAACGGACCGAATTTTGTCGTGAGCAGGTTTTCGGTTTCCAGCAGTTCGGCGTCGATGGAAGACTCAGACGCGACAGCGGTGACTGCCTCCAGCGCGTCCTGCTCAAGCGCCGCTTCGCCGCCGGGACGATAGAGCGCCACGCGCACATAAGTGCCGGTCTCCGACGGATCGCCGAATGTCAGGTAATCCTTGCGGCCGCCGCCTTCGCGGTGCCGGCGGACGAGATATTTCTGCTCGAGACCTTCGAGCTGCGGAGCTTCCAGGGCGAAGGCTCCGTGCATCCGGGTGATTTCGCTCCACGGATTGGCCGGTGCCTGCGCCTGCACGGGCTGAGACGTTCTGCCTTCAGGGTTCATCAAATTGCTGAACAGGATCGCGGCCATGATGCCGACCGATCCGTAGGCGAGCAGCGTGGAGGCGGCGATATTGGGCCGGCCCGGCAGGCGTTCGCGCAATGCCGCCATGCGGTCCGCGCAACGAAAGATATTCTCCACCATGCGGTAGGCCGTATGGGACAGGTGTTCCTGCCAAAGCTGGATGAAGTCGCGATCGGGCACCGGCAGCCGCTCCCCTGACGTCAGCGTTGCGATATGCCTACTTCTCGCGTAGAAGCCGCTGCCATCAGGTTTAGCGCGGGGCAATCTGCGGCGAAATCTCTGCGGAGAGTGAACGATGGGTTACAAAGTTGCGATCGTGGGCGCCACCGGCAATGTCGGGCGGGCAATGCTCAACATTCTTTCGGAGCGCGGCTTCGATGCGGACGAGATTGTTCCGCTCGCTTCCCGCCGCTCGATGAACGTCGAAGTCTCTTATGGTGAACGCACCCTTAAGGTGAAGGCGCTGGAGCAGCACGACTTTTCCGATACCGACATCTGCCTGATGTCCGCGGGGTCCTCCGTTTCCAAGGAATGGTCGCCGAAGATCGCCGCCCAGGGCTGCGTCGTGATCGATAACTCGTCCTGCTGGCGCTACGACGAAGATGTGCCGCTGGTTGTGCCGGAAGTGAACCCGGAAGCGATTTCGGAATACAAGAAGAAGAACATCATCGCGAACCCGAACTGCTCCACGATCCAGATGGTCGTTGCGTTGAAGCCGCTGCATGACCGCGCGAAGATCAAGCGCGTCGTGGTTTCGACCTATCAGTCGGTGTCCGGTGCAGGCAAGGAAGGAATGGATGAGCTGGAACGCCAGACCAAGGGGGTCTACGGTTTCAGCGAGTATCCGCCCACGAAGTTCACCAAGCGCATTACCTTCAACGTGATCCCGCACATCGACGTCTTCAGGGACGACGGGTACACGAAGGAAGAATGGAAGATGTTGGCCGAGACTAAAAAAATCCTTGATCCCAAGATCGAGGTGACGGCCACCTGCGTACGTGTTCCGGTTTTCATTGGCCACTCGGAAGCGATCAATGTCGAGTTCGAAACTCCGCTCTCGGCGAATGAAGCGCGCAATATCTGGCGCAATGCGCCCGGCGTTCAGGTGATCGACAAGCGTGAGAACGGAGGCTACGTCACGCCGATCGACGCTACCGGTGAGGATGCGACCTATGTATCGCGCATCCGGGAAGACAAGACCGTGAAGAACGGTCTCGCCTTCTGGTGCGTGTCGGACAATCTGCGCAAGGGTGCGGCGTTGAACGCCGTCCAGATCGCCGAAGAGCTGGTGAACCGCAAGCTGCTCGCGCCGAAAAAGAAGGCGGCTTAATCCTTAGAAACGTGGTGCAGCCAGCACCGCAGCATGTTCGGTTGCTGCGACAGGCAGGAATTTTCCGCTCTCGCGGTCGTAGACAAGCAGCTCGCCATTGGCGACGCCGAAATAGGCGGCGTGAAGCTGTATTTTTCCGCGCCCGACGAGAATGTTCACGCAGGGAAATGTCATCAGGTTGTCGAGCGTTTTAACTACGGAAGCCTGCTCCAGCCGCGTCAGATATTGCTCACGGGTTTCGTCCGGCTGGTGCGGGGGGATCGCGCGCTCCGCCGGTTCGATCAGCTTCATCCAGTTGCCAATGAAATCGCCGGGAGAGAGCGGCTCGCCCGGTTCGATATAGGCGCTGATGCCGCCGCATTGCGCATGGCCAAGCACGACGATGTGCTTCACACGCAGCGCCTGCACCGCGAATTCCAGCGAGGCCGATACGGCGCGGGTGGCGCCGTCCGGCGAATAAGGCGGCACGAGATTGGCGACATTGCGCGCGACGAACAATTCGCCCGGTGCGGCGTCAAAAATCGCTTCCGGCGACACGCGGCTGTCGCAGCAGCCGATCACCATGATTTCCGGCTTCTGCCCGCCTTGCGCGAGTTTGCGATAGCGGTCCTGCTCGGCGGGCAGACGGTCACCGAGAAAATGGCGATAGCCTTCAACAAGGCGGTCGGGAAATGGCAAAGGGCGGCTCCGCTGCGGGATTTCGCGGAGTCTTGGCATGACACACGGGCGAAGGCTAGTTTGGCCTTCATGCATTCCACCATTCGCCCGCGCCGCAGCGTTCTCTATATGCCCGGCTCCAACGCACGGGCGATGGAGAAGGCGAAAACGCTTGCGGCCGATGCACTTATTCTCGATCTTGAAGACGCGGTCGCGCCCGATGCCAAGATAGCCGCGCGCAAACAGGTAACGGACGCGGTAAAAGCCGGCGGTTTCGGGCCGTGCGAAGTGATTATCCGCATCAATGCGCTGGATACGGTTTATGGCGCGGATGATCTTGCCGCTGTGGCAGCGGCAAAGCCCGATGGGGTGCTGGTGCCGAAAATTTCCTCGCCGGAGCAATTGCGGGTGATCGGGAAATTTCTAACGGAACTGGACGCGCCGGATTCCTTGGCGGTCTGGGCGATGATCGAGACGCCGCTTTCGATTTTAGACATCCGGGAAATTGCGGCGGCGGTACAGGAGCCGGTGACTCGGCTGAAAATGTTTGTGCTCGGCACGAATGATATCGCCCGCGAGACCCGAGCAGCTCTTGTGCCGGGACGTCTGCCGATGCTGCCCGCGCTGACGTCAGCGATCATGGCGGCGCGGGCTTTCGGCATCGAGGTACTCGACGGCGTTTACAACAATCTCGACGACGCCGAAGGTTTTCAGCGCGAGTGCCGGGAAGCGCGGGAACTTGGCTTCGATGGAAAAACACTGATCCATCCAAAGCAGATCGAAACCTGCAATGCAGTTTTTTCGCCAAGCGCGGAAGAAATTGCACAAGCAAAAAAGCTCGTCGCTTTGTTCAATCAGCCGGAAAATAAAGGCAAAGGTGCTATCGCCCATGAAGGCCGCATGGTCGAGCGGCTGCATGCGGAAATGGCTTCGCGAGTCATCGCGCTTTCGGATGCAATTAAATCTACTGGGCGCTAGTGCCGCGCTGTTCGAAACCGTTCAAGCCGTATTGCCGGAAGAAGCGCCAGATTTCCTCGGCTGCGTCGATTGCGTGACTGCGCTCGCCGAGAAAGATCGAAACGAAAGTCTCGCCGCGTCCCGGCTGAAGCGACGGCGGCATGTGTCCCCCGCCTTTGATTTGGTAGAGTTCAACGCCCACGCTGTCCCGGCAGAGCGACCACTGACGCACCGTAACATTCGGCGAGTAACGATCCTGAGCGGGCACGCCGATGTCGGTTGAGTTCATGCAGCCCGCGAGCTTCGCGTAAAAACGCGCGGTATCGAGTGCGGACATTAGCGGGGAGCCGGGTATTGCCATCCCGAACCAGGAACTGATCGGATCGAGCGTGCCGTGCATGACCAGTGCTGGCATCGCCCGTAAGGGGCGGCAAGTTTGCCGGTATCTCTCAGGCGCGGTCGCGGCAATGATGGCGATGGCGGCGAACAATTCGGAATGCAGGCAGGCCATGCGTGCTGTCATGAATCCGCCCATGGAAAGCCCGGTGAGATAGATGCGGTCAGGGTCCGCCAGACCTTCTTCGATCAGCGCGCGGGTCAGGCCACGCAAAAACGCCACGTCATTGCCGGGACGGAACGCGAATTCCAGGCGGATCACCGCGGGGCGGTCGTCGTCCCAGACCCGGTTCAATCCTTCAGGATAAACAGCGATGAATTGTTCACGCTCGGCGATCCGGTTGATTCCGAAATCCGCTTCGAACTCGGCGGCGGTTTGTGCCGCTCCATGCAACGCGATCACGACAGGAACTCGGCCCGCGCGAACGCTCGATGGAATGAACAGGCGGTAGCTGCGCTTTTCGCCGCTGACAAAAAACGGCCGCGTCTCGGTGGCGGCGGATACGGGCGTTCCGGGGAGCTGAAAAAGGCCCAGCGTCAGCAGCGCCATATAGAAAATCTTGCGGACGGCAATTCGCATTGTCCGAGTTTTATACCAGATTCAGGCGCCGGCGCGGAGATGGTTCACCAGTTCCCGCGCATAGGGGGCCAATTCATCCAGCTTCCGCACGACGATGGTGAGATCGCGCACCGCCCAGGAATCCGAAAGCATTACCGCGACGATGTGCAAGGCCCGCTCGGCGCGGCGGGCCGTTGTCTCCGGAACTATTCCGATGCCAACACCCGATTCCACCATCCGGCAGACAGCGTCGAAACTGCGCAATTGAATGCGCAGCCGCAACGGACGCCCGATGCGTGCCGCCTTGTCGGCCAGAAACCGCTGCAAGGAACTGGAACGCTCGAGACCCACGAAGTCCCGGTCAAGCAAGCTGCCGAATTCGACCTTCGAGCGTTCGGCCATCGGATGATCTTCGGGGACGACCAGCACGAAGCGGTCGCGGCGAAACGGATAGGTTTCGAGCGAGCCGGTATCGACGGTGCCGGCCACGATGCCGAGATCGGCCACCCCCTCGGCGATCAGGCCGACGATCTCGTCGCTGAGCTTCTCCTCCATATCGATGCTGACGCTTGGATGGCTGGCGAGAAACGAACTGAGCGAATCCGGGAGAAATTCCGTAAGCGCGTTGGTGTTGGACAACACTCGCACCTGTCCGGCGAGGCCGCCCGCATAGGCGCCGAGATCTTCGCGCAGCCGCTCGGCCTGGCCCAGAATCGTGCGGGCATGTTGCAGCAGGGTGCGTCCGGCAGGCGTGGGGGTAACGCCCTGGCGCGAGCGGACCAGCAACTCCGCGCCCAAAGCCTCTTCCATGTTCCGGATGCGGGTGCTTGCGGCGGCGAGTGCGAGGTTCGCCCGCCCGGCCCCGTGGGTGATGCTTCCTGCTTCCACGACATCGCGAAACAGGCTTAAATCCGTGAGATCAAATCTCATGGGCAACCTTCGTATCCGGCGAAGGAATGCTACGCCAAACGCTAATTGTAATAAATATATCCTAGTCTAATCTTTCGCTATTCGCGAAGTATAGGCCATTTGGTGGGAAAATTCGTGTTTTTCCGCCAAATCGAGGCTCTCAGTCGTAGAGTTTAACAGGACGCGCCGGAGGCTGAGGTGGCGGAGATCAAAGCCCGAAACGAACGGCCGCTGTCGCCGCATCTTCAGATTTACCGTCTGACGATCACGATGGTCATGTCCATCGTGCACCGGATCACCGGTGTGGGTCTCTATTTCGGCACCCTCTTCTTCGTCTGGTGGTTGTTCGCCGCTGCTACTTCCCGCGGATTTGAGAGTCTGAACGGTTTTTTTGGCACGTGGTTCGGCCAGCTACTGCTGTTCGGCTACTCGTGGGCGCTGATCCACCACATGCTTGGCGGCATCCGGCACCTGGTCTGGGATACCGGCCGCGGGCTTGGACCCACGGAGCGTGAATTTTTCGCCTGGGCCACGCTTGTTGGTTCCGTTTCGCTCACGATCCTCGTCTGGCTGTTCGGACTGATGTTGCGGGGTTGATGTCGATGCGCTCACCGCTTTCCCGCGTCCGCGGCCTCGGCTCTGCTCACTCAGGAACAGAGCATTTCCTGACGCAGCGCATGACCGCCATCGCCAACGTGCCGCTGGTGCTGTTTTTCGTCTATTTGCTGGTGACGCTCGCGGGCCGCAGCCATGCGGCGGTGGCGGCGACGCTCGGCAATTCCACCACGGCGATTTTCCTGCTTGCCGCCATCCTGTCGGTGACGATTCACATGCGCATCGGCATGCAGATCATCATCGAGGACTACGTGCACCATGACGGCTGGAAGATGTCGCTGATGATGGCGAACACCTTTTTCTCGATCGCGGTCGGCCTTTGCGCCGGCTTCGCGATTCTAAAACTGAATTTCGGGCTGTAGCGATGGCAACGAACGGCAGCACAAGGCCAGAAGCAGCTGCGGTTAATGGCGGCGCGTACCCGATAACCGATCACACTTACGATGTGGTGGTGATTGGCGCCGGCGGCGCTGGCCTGCGCACCGTGATCGGCTGCGCGGAAGCGGGGCTGCGCACCGCCTGCATCACCAAGGTCTTTCCGACGCGCTCGCATACGGTCGCGGCGCAGGGCGGCATTTCAGCCTCGCTCGGCAATATGGGCGACGACGACTGGCGCTGGCACATGTACGACACCGTGAAGGGTTCGGACTGGCTGGGCGACCAGGACGCGATCGAATATCTCTGCCGTCATGCGCCCGCCGCCGTGTACGAGCTTGAGCATTGGGGCGTGCCGTTCTCGCGCACGGAAGAGGGAAAAATCTACCAGCGCCCGTTCGGCGGTATGACGACTCACTATGGCAAGGGCACCGCGCAGCGCACTTGCGCCGCCGCCGACCGGACCGGCCACGCGATCCTGCACACGCTTTACGGCGCATCGCTCAAGCACAAGGCGGAATTCTTCATCGAGTATTTCGCGCTCGATCTCATCATGGATGACGAAGGCCGCTGCCGCGGCGTTGTCGCGCTGAAGCTCGACGACGGCACCATCCACCGTTTCCGCTCGCACAGCACGGTGCTTGCGACCGGCGGATATGGGCGCAGCTATTTCTCCTGCACCTCGGCGCACACCTGCACGGGTGACGGCAACGCAATGGTGCTGCGCGCGAATCAGCCCTTGCAGGACATGGAATTCGTGCAATTCCACCCGACCGGAATCTACGGCTCCGGCTGCCTCATCACCGAGGGCTCGCCCGGCGAAGGCGGCTATCTGGTGAACTCGGAAGGCGGGCGTTTCCTGG
>CAZUJE010000106.1:0-10053 GCA_964620215.1 uncultured Hyphomicrobiales bacterium | reverse complement strand
ACGTGCTCAAGGGCAAGCAGCTCACCAACATCCGCACCACCTCGAAGGACGAAGCCGTCCGCCTGACGCCGCCGATTCGCATGACGCTGGAAAAGGCACTGGCATACATCCAGGACGACGAACTGGTTGAAGTCACTCCAAAGTCGATCCGCCTGCGCAAAAAGTTGCTCGATCCGAACGAGCGCAAAAAAGAAGAGCGTACGCGCGAGGCTGAAGGGGTCTGAGAGTGGGTGTGACCAATAGGTCGCACCCCGGCCCCTAATTAACCCTCCATTAACGAAAGCCTTGAAGCCGGGCCATGCCTTTGCTTCGATTGGGGCATGAGCACGGTCCTGATCGATATCCGTCGCGCGCGGGCTGAAGACGCGGTGCCTCTCGCCGAGGCCCACGACGATGCTTGGCGCACGGCCTATATGGGCCTGATCCCGGGTCCGGAACTTGAAAAGCTCGTAACCAGGCGTGGCCCGTCCTGGTGGGACGCCGCCATCCGCCGTGGCTCGCGCATTTCGCTTCTGATGTTCGGTGACGAGATCGCCGGCTACACAAATTACGGCCGCAACCGCGCCAAGAGCCTGCCTTACGGCGGCGAAGTCTATGAATTGTATCTCCGTCCCGAATATCAGGGTATCGGCTTCGGCCGGAAACTGTTTGCGATGGCCAAGCGCGATCTCACGCAGGCCGGTCACTCCGGTTTGGTTGTTTGGGCGCTGACGGACAACGAACCTGCGGTGAATTTTTATCGCGCCATGGGTGGCCGTGCGGTCGCCCGCTCCACCGAACGCTTCGGCCAGAAGGTGCTCGACAAGGTCGCCTTCGCCTGGATGCGCTGAGTAACTCTACTTTTTCATTCGGCTTGGAATTTTGGAACGCTGGCTTGTTCAAGCCTGGCTGCTGTTTCGCTCCGGTTGCTTCAACTCGTTCAAATCAGCCGAACGCCCAGAACAACAAACGCTCTGCGAAGAGAAGAACGAGGATCAGAATAACCGGCGACACGTCGAGACCGCCGAGATTCGGCAGCACGCTGCGGATCGGCCGCAACGCCGGCTCGGTCAACCGGTAAAGCGCATCGCCGATCGTACGCACGATGTTGTTGTAGGGATTCACGACGTTGAAGGCGATCAGCCAGGACAGCACCGCGGACGCGATCAATATCCAGATGTAAAGCGTGATGATGGTGTGAATGAGCCAAAGAAACGGGTTCATGCGAAGCTCCAGCGGCCGGGGGCCGACGCCAAATCAATAGCCGTGTGCGAAGCCGCGGAAAAGGCCGCGATACATATTTTCCCGTACGGCTTTTGGCCGGGTTCTCGGGGCTTGCCTTGACACCCGTTCGAATGGCGGACTAGACCCTCCGGCAATACTTCCCAGATTTCGGGGCCGTAGCTCAGTTGGGAGAGCGCCGCGTTCGCAATGCGGAGGTCAGGGGTTCAACTCCCCTCGGCTCCACCATTCCTGTCAAAGCCCTAGTCTAAACCGGGGCTTTTGCTTTGTGACAAAAACGAACGGGAGACGGCCAGAGGGGTCATTCCAGCCGTCTCCCGTCGATTGTTTTGACCGGCTACGCAAAAACCTGAATGCCGGCTGATCACAGTCAGCAAAGCCGCTGCCAAAGCTTCAAAAGAAGCAGCCCCCGAAATGTCGTGGGTCTTGTCCCGTTCGATTCAAAATATGGATTTATTACTCTCAGCCGCGCGCTTCGCGCGTCTCATTTTGCGAGAAGATTCGCATTTTGCGAAACCATCTTGGACTCATCCGGGCGTTTCATCAGGCCGGTCCAGTAATCCAGGAACTGGTTCAGCCAGCGCTGGGTCTTCAGGTCGTGCATGGCGCGGCCTTCGAAATGCTCCTCGCGCGGACGCGCATTCGGCAGGCCAAGCCGCTCATGCCCGCGCGTGGTCCAGCGGCACATCATGTGGTGCGTAACTTCGCAGTGAAACTGGATGCCGAAGGCCGCCGGGCCGTATTGAAATGCCTGATTGGGAAAAGTGTCACTCTCCGCCAGCCGCACGGCGTCGCTCGGCAGCTCAAAGCCTTCGCGGTGCCACTGATAAATATAATCCGGCCAGTCGAATAATTTTTCGCCTTCGGGGGTGGCGCGCAGCGGATAGTAGCCGACCTCAACCAGCCCTTCCGGATGAAAGTCCACTCGCGCGCCGAGATTGCGCGCCAGCACCTGCGCACCGAGACAGATGCCGAGAAACGGCTTCTGCTCCTCCAGCGCCACTGACGTCCATTCGATTTCCGCGCGCACATACGGGTCGTCGTCATTGGCGCTCATCGGCCCGCCAAAGATGATGACGCCATCATGTTCTTCCAGCGTTTCGGGAAGTGTATCGCCAAAACGGGGGCGCCGCGCATCGATGGTGAAACCGCGCTCAATAAGCCGGTGAGCGAGACGGCCGGGTGTCGAATGCTCTTGATGCAGGACGGCGAGAATCTTCTTGTTCATCGCCCACTATCATTCGCCTGAAACAGCGCCGTTTCAAGGCGCGAGTTGCCGCTGCTTTTTTGAGCGAAAATCTGAGGCAGCGAGAATGAGCGACCGCGGGAGACGTGGGCCGAGAAAAGTGATCGCCTTGTTGAGCCAGCCCGGTATCACAACCCGTTTACCGCGCTCGAATCCCCGCCAGCCTTCACGCGCGACCTGTTCAGCAGTCGTGTGCGGCATGAAAGGAAACATTTTACCCTCGCTGCCGGGCCTCGCGCGCAACTGGAAACCTGTGGGCGTCGGCCCCGGACAAAGCGTCGTTATGCGGACCCTGCCTTTCAACTCGACACTCAAGGCATCCGAGAACGAGAGTACATAAGCCTTGCTCGCGTAATAAATCGCCATGCCTGGCCCCGGCACGAACGAGGCGACCGAGCCCACATTCAGGATTCCACCTTTTGCCTCGATGATTTCCGGTAAAAACAGCGCGGTGAGTTCAGTGAGCGCGCGGATATTCAGATCGACCATGCCGAGCTGGCCCGCTTGGTCCAGCTTCTCGAATTCACCCGAGAGGCCATAGCCCGCATTGTTCACGAGTTCAGCCACTTTCAGATTTTTCGCTTTCAGCGCGTCCGCGATTTTGCCGGCGGCACCGGAGAGCGAAAGATCGAGAGGGATTATTTCAGGGCGTGGAAAACCTTTCGCCGCCACCGCATCCGCCACCCGGCTCAAGCCCTCGGCGGAACGCGCTGTCAGAACAAGATGCCGACCCGCGGCGGCCGCCACATGGGCAAGCTCTTCCCCGATGCCGAGCGACGCGCCGGTGATGAGGGTAATGTCTGCCACTATTTGTTTTCTTTGTCGGTCAACTCGTCGCGCATGTATTTGCGGATTGTGACCCGCTCCCGCGATGGAATGTGCAGCAATTCCGCCGCGCGCCAGACCACGTTGTCCTCGAATTCGCTGAGCTGGCCATCCGCATAGGCGACCTCGAACATCATTTCCACAATACGCTTGCGGCCCTCGTCGTCGAGCAGCCGGTTCAGCACGCTGGTGAACTGATAGAGGTCCACCGCCTCGTTGTCGGCGCGGGTGGCAGCTTCGATCAGCTTTTCGGCGTCGCCCGGCTCCATCGCGAAACGGTAGGACAGGACTTGCCGCAGCCGCTCGTTTTCAGCCGGGTTGAATTCGCTGTCGCTGACAACAACGTGAACAAGCAGCGCGGCGGCGGCCAGCCGTGTCTCCGTCTCGTCGAAGGAAGCGCTTTCCTTCTCCGCGCCGGTGATTTCGCCGATAAATTTGCTCAAAGTGTCGAACATAGGCTGTCATTAGCTAACCCCAGCCCTCCCCGCAATTAGCGAATTAGCGATCCCATCTGGCGCAATTTTTCCGGACACTTTAGGACAGGGCAGACTGATGGAGGGGCGGCATGCTTCGTTGCGTGATTCTCGATGACTACCAGAACGCCGCTCTCAAAAGCGCCGACTGGAGTCCGCTCAAAGGCAAGGTGGATTACCGCGTCAGCAACCAGCCGATCCTTGACCGTGAGGCATTAGTCTATGCGCTGGCTGACGCCGAAATCATCTTGGCCATGCGCGAACGTACGCCCTTCGACCGTGCGCTGTTCGAGCGCCTGCCGAAGCTGAAACTTCTCGTCACCACCGGCATGCGCAATGCTGCGATCGATCTGAAGGCCGCCGCCGACCATGACGTGCTGGTTTGCGGGACGGACGGCTCGGTCGGCGCGACTGCTGAACTCGCCTTCGGTCTGATTCTTTCCTTGATGCGCCACATTCCTTCCGAAGCCGCGCTCTTCCGCAATGGCGGGAAGTGGCAGACGACGATTGGGCGAGAATTGAACGGACGGCGGCTCGGCATCATCGGCCTTGGCAAACTTGGGGCGAAGCTCGCGAAATTCGGTCTTGCGTTCGGTATGAAGGCTTCGGCTTGGAGCCAAAATCTCACCGCCGAACGTTGCGCCGAGCACGGCGTGGATTTCGCGGGCTCGTTCGATAATCTTCTGAAAACATCCGACGTAATTTCGATTCATCTCGTGTTGAGCGAGCGCACCAAAGGCCTGATCGGTGCAAAGCAGTTTGCGATGATGAAGCCGGACGCGGTCATCGTGAACACATCGCGCGGTCCCATCATTGACGAAGCGGCGTTGTTCGATGCGTTGAAAAACAGGAAAATCGCCGGCGCCGGTCTCGATGTATTCGACATGGAGCCGCTGCCCTCAAGTCATCCGCTTCGCGCGCTCGACAACGTGATCGGCACGCCGCATCTCGGCTATGTCACCGAAGAAACTTACCGCATTTTCTACGGGATGGCGGTTGAGGACATCGCCGCCTGGCTCGATGGAAAGCCGGTGCGTATACTCAAAGCTTGACACCGGGCGAATTTATTTTTTCTTTGGCGGCTTGCCGCCTGTCTGAGGCTGAAGCGACTTGTAAAGCTCAAAAACTCTTTGATCGGCCGGCGCCTGTCTGTGCGCCTGTTCGGCATAGCCCAATGCTTTTTTCACTTGGCCGAGTTGCCGGTGAACGACCGCGAGCATGAACAGAAGTTGAAAATTTTTCTCGGGTCCAGCGGTCGCTTCCGCATTCTGAAAATGCTGCAATGCTTCTGCGTGGCGCCCAAGTTCGAACAATGCAACGCCCGCCAGAAACCAGCAGGGAGAGCTTTGCTCAATCTCGCTTAAATTCGTGTTAAAGAGATCCAGAACCTTCTGAAGATCGCGCGCTCTGAAGGCAGTTTCCATGGCGGCAATCGCCTGTTCTGCATTCAACAGCGGTGCCAAAATCGAAATGCTCCCCCGCGCCCCGGCGGGAACAATCAGAAAAATTCCATCCTGCAACGAAATACATTCGGGCTTGTCGCGCAAACCGATGGCATCGGCCGCACGCGCAAGCGTATCCGCGCATTCTTCATAGGACACATCGAACTTTACCTTCAGCCGCTCCTCCAGCCCGATGCTCGAAAGCGGAGGCAATCTAATTTCGCCCGGGGGCGGTAAACCCTCAATGAGGAGAGAAGCAATACGTGAGAAGGCATTATTGATCGTGCAATTCCAAACGAAATGCTCCGCTTCGGACAAACCTGAGCCTTTCGGCGTCTCTCCACCGTCGAGCACCTTCTCCACAGCATCGATAAGGTCATGCGGTTTCTGAAAAACAGGATTGACGCGGTTGGTTATCAACGAGTCGACGATCCAGCTTTGATGCGGCATCAAACTGAGCGCAGGTTTACCCGCGACAAACGCTTCGAAACCCGTGGTGCAGCAGGTATGGATCAAAACCTGGCAGGCCAATGTCCAGGGAACATGCGAGCCTTCACGAATGACAAAAATATTTTTGCTTTCAGGAAATAACCCATCCCAGCACTTCAGGTCTTCCGCGGGATGAGGTCTGATAACAATTTTTTGGTCCGGCCTGCGGCGAATTAGTTCACGAATCGCGGCATGCATCCCTTCGATATTCGCCCGCTCCCAGACTACATAGTCGTCCCAGATTTTTTTCGTTTCAGGATCTTTCTCGTTGATAAAGCCCGCTCGCTCTTGAAGATCGGTCACCTCTTCCAAAGTGCGCCAGACACTGTTGTGGATTCCGAAATTGGTGTTCACAAGAATAAAATCGCCATAACGGCGGCGTACGTCATCGGTCTGCTTCTCGAAAAATTTCCGGTATTCTGGTTTTAAGAGATCGACCCGTCCGTTTCCCGTAACTTCAACTCGAACCTTCTCGTCGCTATTTTTCTTGACTATTTCAGCTTCAAAATCACCATTCGCCAGCACCGCGTCTGCAACATCGAACACGCCTTCAACGCAGGTCCAGGTCACCACTTTTTCCTGAATCATTCCGAGCAGTTCTTCTTCCTGGGTCACCACCCAGTGCCCCGCTTCCCGCGCTTTCACCATCGCGTGGTGATGGATCTTGTTGAAGCTCTTGAACAGGATGGTGCCGGCCGGCATGCGGCTGTAATTTGTCGAGAGCATCCACTGTTGTCCGAGGACCGTTGGATAGCCCATGCCGGCGAGCGTCGCTGCCAGCGTCACCTTGCTGTCCAGTTCGCGCGATCTCAGTTCGATCGGTAGATAAACAATCGGCGAGCGGCTGATGTTTTTTGCTGACAATGGAAACTCGTCACCGTGGGTGGTGCATGCGATATAGCGCTTGCGGGCCTAAAACAAAATGGCTCAATCCTTGGGAGCGCTTTTGCGAACGGGCAGGTTTTTCGAAGCCAAAAACTGTTTTGCCTCCAGCGGCGTCTGTTCGGTGAAATGGAACATGCTGGCGGCGGCAACGGCGCTTGCCTTGCCGGAGGAAATTGCCTCGTAGAGATGCCCGAAATTCCCCGCGCCCCCCGAAGCGATCACAGGAACCCGAACTGCCCCGGAAATACGCCGGACCAGATCCAAGTCGTAGCCCTGCATGGTGCCGTCCCGCTCGATGGATGTAACCAGAATTTCTCCTGCGCCAAGTTCTTCAAGTTTGCACGCCCAATCTTCCGCCGCATGCCCGGTGGGCTTTCTGCCGCAATGACTGTAGCACTCATATTGCTCGGTGGATTTCCGCTTCACGTCGATAGCCGCCACAATACATTGCGATCCGAAACGGGTCGCCGCATCACGTATCAGATTTGGATTCGAATACGCGGCTGTATTGATCGCGACCTTGTCCGCGCCCGCTTTCAGCAATTTCCGAATCTGTTCGACGTTTCTAACGCCACCGCCCACGGTGAGCGGAACGAAACATTCAGATGAAAATTCTTCAATCGATTCGTAATCTGGCTCGCGTCCTTCCGGTGTCGCGCTGATGTCGAGCAGGATCAGTTCGTCGACCTCGCGCATGTTGTAAACCTTGATCGCAGGTAGCACCGTGCCAACACGGCGCCAGCTGTCGAAGGCGACGCCTTTCACAAGGCCCACATTCTTCCAGAGCAAGGTCGGAATGACGCGGATTTTAAGCATCGAGGCGGGGTAGCGTCAGAAAGTTCTTCAAAATCCGGAAGCCGGCATGCGAACTTTTTTCAGGATGAAACTGTGTGCCGAAAACATTTTTCTCCTGCACGATGGAAACAAAATCCCCGCCATAAGGCGTCGTCGCAAGAATTGACTTTTTGCTGTCCGGCACAAAACGAAAACTGTGCACAAAATAGAAGTCGATACCGCTCTCAATTCCTTCCAGCAGCGGTGACGGATTGCTGACGTGAATTTCGTTCCAGCCGACATGCGGAAGCCGCTCGTCGCCCGACGGCTCCATCCGGGTGACTTCGCCCGGAATGAGGCCAAGCCCCTTCGCTTCCCCGTTCTCGTAGCCTGTAGTCGCGAGCAATTGCATCCCCAGGCAAATACCGAGCATCGCTACATTTGGTTTTGCCAGTGCGCGCTCGATCGCAGCGGGCCAGCCCGCCTCTCGCAGATTTCGCATTCCATCGCCAAAAGCGCCGACCCCCGGGAGCAAAATCCGCTCCGCGCTATCGAGCTGGCCGGGATCGCTGGTGACAACCGGCTCGCCGCCGCATTCCTCAATGGCGCGGCGCACGGAGCCGAGATTTCCCATGCCATAATCGATGACGACGGTTTTCATCTGCAAATTGCCCGAAAACGCACGGCACGCTTTTAGCACCTAATGCAGGTGTGCACACGTTCAGAGATTGGTCGGATTATCGTAATTGATTTTCGTGAGATTCCCGTCCTTGTCGCGAACAAGGTTTCCGTCCTCATCGCGCAAGAACAGCTTCTTGTTGGTAAAGCGGTCGCAGATTTTCACGAAATCGGGCACCCCCAAGCCGAGCGGCTCGATGATCCTGTCGAGCGGCTTGCCGAGATATTCCCACGGAAATTTTCCATCGTGCTTGCGGACAAGCTCCATCCCGTGCTCGCGCAAGAGCCGCCCGCGGCGGATGTGCAGACAAGCGAGATCGGTTCCGCGCCCAAATCCGAATTTCAGAAATTTGAAATAATCGTGGATGCCGGTCTGATGATTGTCGAGATTTTCGTAATCGACAATCGAGCCTTCCACCATTTTGTCGTAAACACTGAAGCCGTTTGCCTTGGCGATTTCGGCATTCGCGAATCCGTCCCACGGCAGGTAGTAGCCAAGGAAGAGGCCGGTGACCCCCACGCGGTTCAATTCCTCATCAGTTGGATAGGTGTAAGGGATCAAGTTCTTTTTTGTGATCCCTTCCATGCCGATCAGATCGCTGACGCGAAGCCCGAGCAGCCCGCCGAATTCTTCCAGCCAGCGCCGCGTCAAAACATTCTTGTCGGCGGCGGCGGCTGGACCGCCATATTCGTTCTGTGAGTTCTCGCCCCACACAATCAGAGGCACGTTATATTCCATCGCCGCGCGCACCGGGATTGTGAAAATTCCCACATGCTCGGGCCAGGAGATATCGCCGACCTGTGTAAGGCCAATGCGGTTCAGTTTCCGCCGTACAACGGGGTTCGGCGAGAACTCCATGTAATCGACGCCGAGATTTTTGATGTTCTCGATATTCTTCCGCCCCAGCGGGGTGAGATCGCATGTAGTCGCCGTGACGCAAAGCGGATTGAGACCAAGCTCAAGCACGCGCACAACCTGAAACGTACTGTCCTTGCCGCCGCTCACCGGCACGATGCAATCCCAGCGGCTGCTGTCTTTGGAGCGGTAGCGGTCCGTGATATCCTTCAACTCCGCCGCGCGTTGTTTCCAGTCAATTTCCTTGCGCGCCTCATAGCTGCGGCAGGCATTGCAAACACCTTCATCGTCGATCAGAAGGTCCGGCTTGCTGTCCGGCATCACGCAACGCTTGCAATATCGAAGCATGGAATTACTTCCGCTTTTCCAGCAGGAACCAAGTCAGATCGTCTTGCGGAAAGTTAGGATCGCGCCGGTACACAAAGCCATAGTCCACGAGCTTCAGGTCGCGATAAGCAGTCATCATCTCGCCCGCGAAATCGCGCTTGAACAGGCGGTCCGAATGGCCGCGATAGGGAATGCTCACGGGTGACGGATTATAATATTCGGCGATCATAACGAACCGGCCGCTGCTCTTGTAGAGCGCGGAATAGACATTCTTCAGTTCAGCCGGATTGATGTGGATCAGCACTCCCTTCACGAAAGAGAGGTCGAATGTCTTTTTAGGACGGAAATTCATGATCGAGTCGTGATGTACTTCGATCTTTCCGATTTTTTTCAGAGCCTTAACCGCGCTCGCATTGATCTCGACAGCCGCGAGCTTGATGTCGGGATCGAGCAGGCGCAGGGCTTCCAAATTAAGACCGACATTCGCGCCCAGCTCGATCGCGGAGCCGATCTTTCCGATGCGCGCCAGAACCTTGGAAAAAAGCGCGGCATTACTGGCGATAATCCGGTCACCCTGATTGCGCACGGTATATTCGTTACCAAACTTGCCCGCCCAGAAATCTTCCTGCGGCGTGGCGAAGTCGCTTTTCTTTCGCGAAGCTTTGATTTTTTTTGAAGAATTCATCAGCTGACAACTACAACGATTGTTTTACGAATACTATTCGACAAGATCGAACGACATAGGGGTGCCCCTGGAGATGGGCTTTCGAGCGCGCCTGCCCAGAATTTCCGGCAGGTGTTTCGGGGCAAGACCAAGGCCGGGCCGGATCGAACGCA
>CAZUJE010000105.1:1349-10158 GCA_964620215.1 uncultured Hyphomicrobiales bacterium | reverse complement strand
AACTTCTTCTGGAAGCGCGACAGACGGCCGCCGCGGTCCATCAGCTGCTGCTGACCGCCGGTCCAGGCCGGGTGCACCCTGGGGTCGATGTCGAGCTTCAATGCGTCGCCCTTCTTGCCCCAGGTCGAGCGCGTCGTGTATTCCGTGCCGTCCGTCAGCACTACTTTGATTTCGTGGTAGTCAGGGTGAATGTCGGGCTTCATGGCTCGGTGATCCTCGGATTGGCGGGTTTCATAACCGAGGCCGGACTTTGACTCAAGCCAACCCTGCAAAATCGCCCAAACAAGCCGCCGCTCTCGCCGGGCGGGGCTCGGCCAGCTTGAAGCCATTGCTTTCGTTGCTGCCTTATGTGCTGCGCTATCGCGGGCGCATTCTGGCGGCGCTCTTGGCGCTAATTGCCGCAGCCGGAGCGACGCTGACGGTTCCGCTCGCCGTCCGCCGGATGATCGATTTCGGCTTCGCGCCGGAAAACGCGGGCCTGATCGACAGCTATTTCGCGGTAATGCTGGGTGTCGCGGCGACGCTCGCCGTGGCCAGTTCGCTTCGCTTCTATCTCGTCATGACTTTGGGCGAGCGCGTGGTCGCGGATCTGCGGGCGGCGGTGTTCGCGCATCTCATGACGCTCTCGCCCGGCTATTTCGACACCCAGAGAACAGGTGAGATCGCCTCGCGGCTCACCGCCGACACGACCCAGATAAAGGCCGCTTTCGGTTCGTCCGCTTCCATCGCCCTGCGCAATCTCGTTTTGTTTGTTGGTGCCATGACGATGATGGTGATTACCAGCCCGCGCCTGTCGGCGCTGGTGCTGTTTGTGATTCCCCTGATTGTTCTGCCGCTCGTTGCGTTCGGGCGGATGGTGACACGGCGATCGCGCGCGGCGCAGGACACGCTGGCGGATGCTTCCGCCTATGCGGTGGAAGCCATCGGCGCGATCCGCACGGTGCAGTCTTTCACGGGCGAGAATTCCGCGAGCGGACGTTTCAAGGATGCCGCCGAAAGCGCATTCGTGGCCGCGCGCGATTCCACTAAGGCGCGGGCGTGGCTGACGGCGGCGATCATCTTTCTCGTATTCGCAAGCGTGGTCGCGATCCTGTGGACCGGCGCGCAGAGCGTGCTTGCCGGAGAGATGACGGCGGGCCGCCTCAGCCAGTTCGTGCTCTATGCGGTATTCGCAGCCGGCGCGCTCGGCGAACTCTCCCAGGTATGGGGTGAGATCACGCAGGCGGCGGGAGCGGCGGGGCGGCTCGCGGAAATTCTCGACGTGAGGCCGATGATTTCCGCTCCAGCGAACACAGTGGCTTTTCCCAAGGCGCAGCAGGGCTCGATCCGGTTTGAAGGCGTGTCATTCGCCTATCCGAGCCGTCCCGATACGCGCGTGCTGGAGAATGTCTCGTTTGCGATTAAACCGGGCGAGCGGGTCGCGATTGTCGGCCCGTCGGGAGCAGGCAAGAGCACGATCTTTCATTTGGTTCTGCGTTTTTACGATCCAGCGTCGGGCCGTATCCGCGTCGATGAAGTCGATATTGCGCAGGCCGATCCCCTGAAACTGCGCGAACGCCTCGCGCTGGTGCCGCAGGATGTGACGATCTTCGCCGCCAGCATCCGCGAGAATATCCGGCTCGGCCGTATCGGCGCGAGCGATATCGAGATCGAGCGGGCCGGGGCGCTGGCGCGGGTCGATGAATTCACGAACCGGCTGGCGGAAAAATACGACACGATGATCGGGGAGCGCGGAATCACGCTTTCAGGCGGCCAGCGTCAGCGCATCGCGATTGCACGCGCGATTCTGCGCGACGCAAAAATCCTGCTGTTGGATGAAGCAACTTCCTCGCTCGACGCCGAAAGCGAGACGCTGGTGCAGCAGGCGCTGGAGTCTTCCATGGAAGGGCGCACATCGCTCGTGATCGCGCACCGGCTTGCGACCGTGCTCGGCGCGGACCGGATTCTGGTGATGGATCAGGGACGCATTGTGGAAGAGGGCACTCACGCAAGCCTCGCGGCTTCGGGCGGGCTTTATGCCCGGCTCGCGGAATTGCAGTTCGGCGCGATGGCGGTTTAGCGCTCCGTCAATTTCAATTCGATGCGCCGGTTGCGGCTATAGGCTTCTTCCGTGCCAGCCGTATCGATCGGCTGAAATTCGCCGAAGCCCGCGGCGACAAGATTTTCAGGGCGCACGCCGCGGCTAATCAAATATTGCACCACCGAAATCGCGCGGCCGGAGGAAAGCTCCCAGTTGGAGGGAAAGCGGTCGCTTGAAATCGGCCTCACATCGGTATGCCCGTCCACGCGGATCACCCAAGCGATGTCCTTCGGTACGCGCTTGGCCAGATCGAGCAGGGCGTTGGCGACCTTGTCGAGTTCGGGCCGCGCCTCGGCGCGCAAAGTAGCCGAGCCGCGGTCGAAGAAAACTTCCGACTGGAATACGAAACGATCGCCGACGATCCTGATTTCAGGCCGGTTGCCGAGAATCTCCCGCAGCCGTCCGAAAAATTCCGAACGATAGCGTTGTAATTCCTGTACTCGCTGGGCAAGCGCCACATTCAGCCGCTGGCCGAGTTCGGTCAGCTTGGTTTGGCTCTCCTTGTTGCGTTTCTCTGAAACCTCGAGCGCGCTTTCAATCGCCGCCAGCTGGCGGCGCAGGGCTGCGATCTGCTGGTTGAGCAATGCAATTTGAGAGATCTGCTGCTGGCTGAGATTGCGCTCGGCTTCGAGTTCGGATGCGAGCGCTTTCTGGTCCACGCCGCCGCCCGCCCCGCGCAGCCGGTCGCGCTCGCTTTCGGCGGATTTCAGGCTGGATCGTAAAGCCGCAAGCTGGTCCTCAAGCGTTCCGGTATTCGATCGCTCCAGTGACAGCAATTCGGACAACTGCTTGATCTGCGCGTTTAGGCGCGTCAGCACCGTGTCCTTGCCGCTTAATTCCTGACTCAGAAAATACTGAACGATGCTGAAGACCGAGATGAGAAAAACGAACACGAGCAGCAGCGTCGAAAGCACATCGACGAATCCGGGCCAGTAATCGAGTCCACGGTAGCCTCTGCGCGTGCGGCCGAGCGCCATTTTACCGACCCGTCGTCACGTCGTAGTTCGAAAGGCGCACCAGCAGGCCGCGGATTTCATTCTGCTGCTCCGCCTGGTTCTCCACCCAGTCGCGCAGCATCTGCTGCTCGTTGCGCATGTGATTGACGAGCTGTTGCAGGCTTTCGGCCAGTTGAACCATCGCATTGCTGGCGCGCTGGCTGCCGGACTCGGCGACGATCTGTTCGAGCCGTTGCACCGCCGCTGTGATTTCCGCGACCGGAACACCTGAACCCCCGCCCGCCTTGATCGTGCGGTCAAAGCGCGCGATGGCGGCGGAAAATTCCTCCAGCAGCGAAGCGGGAAGAACCTGGCCGCCGGCGGCCGCTGCTTCCGTTCCCGGGCCGAGGTCGCGCACGGTGGTGGAAAGCCAGTCTTCAAGATCGGTGTAGAAACGGTTTTGCGCCTGGCCTGCCTGCAAATCGAGAAAGCCGAGGATCAGCGAGCCGGCAAGACCGAACAGCGAAGACGAAAACGCGATGGCCATGCCGCCGAGCGGCGCGGCCAATCCGTTTTTCAGATCGTCAAAAATACGCGCCGAGTCGCTGCCGACTTCGAGCGACTGCACGACTTTTCCGATGGAGCCGATCGTCTCCAGCAAGCCCCAGAAGGTGCCGAGCAATCCGAGAAACACCAGTAGCCCGGTGAGGTAGCGAGCGACCTCGCGCGACTCATCGAGCCGCGTGCCGATTGATTCCAGCAGCCCGCGCATTGTCGTTTGCGAAATGGACATGCGCCCCGCGCGCTCACCGAGCAGCGTCGCCATCGGCGCAAGCAGTTTCGGCGGCCGGTTCCGGGCCAGGCCGGGATCGGCAATGCGGAAATTGTTCACCCACTTCACTTCCGGAAACAGGCGCAACACCTGCCGTACCGACATCACGATGCCGACGAGCAGCGCGCCAAGAATGATTCCGTTCAATGCGGGATTGGCGAGGAAGGCGATCAGTATCTGCCGATAGAGCAGAAGCGCCACCAGCGCGCACAGCACCAGAAACACGAGGATCCGGAACAGGAAAATCCGGGGCGAGGACACTTTGAAATAAATATCAGCTTCGCGCGCCATCAAATTTGTCCACTCTCATCCAATGTCCGCCCGCCGACTATGGCACAGGCGGGCCGGATTGAAATGACGGGACGAGACGGCGGAAAGGTGGCGGTGTTCAGGCGGACTTGAGTACCGCGAGAATTTCCCGGTGAACGAACTCGTTACCGGCCACCACAGAGCCGGATTGCAGGACCGTGTCGCCGCCTTTTTCATCGGTGGTGAAGCCGCCGGATTCACTCAGGATCGACATGCCCGCGGCTAGATCCCACGGCGAAAGATTGTGTTCCCAGAAGCCGT
This sequence comes from uncultured Hyphomicrobiales bacterium, assembly GCA_964620215.1. Classification (GTDB taxonomy): domain Bacteria; phylum Pseudomonadota; class Alphaproteobacteria; order Rhizobiales; family Xanthobacteraceae; genus JAUSIF01. The sequence continues at coordinate 5,741 of CAZUJE010000105.1, read as the reverse complement.
CGAAGCGGCCGGCGGCCACCCAGGCGAGGTCGAGTGCGGCAGCACCAGTGCGGCGTATGCCCGCGACTTTTTCCTGGAGGGCCGCCAATTCGCGGCGGAAGCGGCCGGCATCGCCGCGCCCTCGGTGCGGAATTCCGCAGCAGATCACAGCATCGGAAAGTTCGCGCCGCGCTGCCACGCGCATGCGGCGCTCGTTCAGATAAGCGCCCTGACCACGTTCGGACAAAAACATTTCATCGGTGACAGGATTGAAGATGAGGCCGGCAACCGGCTGGCCCTCACGCAGCAATCCGATTGAAATTGCAAACAGCGGAATGCCGTGCAGAAAATTCGTGGTGCCATCGAGCGGATCGACGACCCATTGATGGGATTTATCCTGGCCTTCGACAAGGCCGCGCTCTTCCATCAGAAAACCAAATCCGGGCCGCGCCTTGGAAAGTTCCTGATAGAGCGTTTCCTCGGAACGTTTGTCGGCGGCGGAAACGAAATTCGCTGGCCCCTTGAGCGAGACTTGCAGATTTTCCACTTCGCCGAAGTCACGGATGAGCGCGCGCCCGGCCTTGCGGGCGGCGTTGACCATCACTGTGATGAGTGCGGAGCGGATCATTTCGTTCGTTACCCGCTCCAGCCGGGTGAAGAATTATTCCGCGCGGCGGACGTAGGTGAGTTCGTTGGTATCGACGACAACACTTTCGCCGGAGGTGACGAAAGGCGGCACCATGACGCGAAGGCCGTTTTCGAGTTTCGCGGGCTTGTAGGAAGAAGAAGCCGTCTGCCCCTTCACCACCGCGTCAGCTTCAATGATTTTGAGGGTCACATAGTCGGGCAGCTTGATGCCGATCGCGCGCTCGTCATGTAGTTCGAGCGTAACTTTCATGCCGTCTTGCAGGAATGCCGCGCGATCGCCGACGAAATCCTCCGCGATCTCGCGCTGTTCGTAGCTCTCCAGATCCATGAACACGAGATTGGTGCCTTCGCGATAGAGATACTGGAAATCTTTTTGCTCCAGATGCGCGCGCTCGACCCGCTCGTCGGAGCCGAAGCGGTTGTTCAGTTTGCGGCCATCGATCAGGTTTTTCAGTTCAACCTGGTTATAGGCCGGCCCCTTGCCCGGTTTCACGGCCATCGATTTCACCGCGATCCAGAGCGAATTCTCGTATTCGATCACCATTCCGGGGCGGATTTCATTGCCATTGAGCTTCATCGGATTTCCTCAGGCGCGCTTCAGCGGCACCTATACAGTGGAGCATGATCCTTTTCGAAAACCGGTGTCCACTTTTCGGGGATCATGCTCCGGCGCGTTCTCGTGCCAGCCGGAGCGGGTATGCGTCAAGGGCGCGGCTTGGTGAATTCAGCCGCCAGTTTGTCGAAGATCCGCGAAGACGCCTCTTTGTCGCTGGCCGATAGCTGTGTGCATTCGCTGTCCAGCAATACGTCCGACAATCCCTGCGCCCGCGACCAAAGGTGCCAGGCACAGCCTTCTATGAGGTTCTTATCGGCGCCACGGCCGCTGGTAAGCACGCGGGCGAGGCGGTTGGCGGCGACGGGGTTGCCCGTCTGCGCGGCGCGGGCGAACCACATGACGGCCTCTTTTTCATTCTTCGCCGTGCCGGTCCCGTTGAACAGCGCAATTCCGTATTCGACCATGGCGGGCACATGATCGAGCTTGGCGGCGCGGGCAAGCCAGCGTGTGGCTTCCTGCGGATTGTGCTTCACGCCTTCGCCTTCCTTATAGAAAATTGCGAGCATGTGCTGCGCGTCGGGCAAGTCCTGTTCGGCCGCGACCAGAAGCCAGCGCGCCGCTGCCATATTGTCTTGTGGCAACACCTGCCCCTCGATGTAGAGAAGCGCGAGATTGAAGGCCGAAGCCGGGTGCTGCATTTCAGCGGCACGGCGAAATAATTTCGCCGCCTCGTCGCGGTTTTTCTCCACGCCACGGCCTTCGAGGTTGAAGATGGCGAGGCCGAACAGCGCATTGCGCTCGTTTCGCTCCGCCGCGAGGCGGTACCATTCGAGCGCTTTCTGGTCGTTCTGCGGAACGGCAAGACCGCGCGAATATAATTCGGCGAGAATCGTCATCGCGCGCGGATCTTTGGATTGCTCGACGAGTCTTGTCGCTTCCGCGAAGGCGGTCGGATTATCGCCGGCAGCAAGTGCCTTGAGCGCGGTTTCAAGGGAGGCGGGCGCTGTTGCCGGGGATTTCCCCGCCGCTTTCGCCGTGGATTTCTTTTCCTGGGCGAGCGCGCTTTCGGCCGGGATCAGGAGCAGAGCAACCGCGAGAACCGAAAACCAGAGCCGTCTGTTCACTGAACTTTCTCGGTGGCGTCGAGATGTGCCGAATATTTCGCGAGCAGGGAGGCGGGTTCTTCTTTCGCGTTCCATAGCGCTTCTTCGCCAAGAGCGATGAAATCCGCGCCGGCGCGAACGAGCCCTGGAATTTCATTTTCACCCGCGGCAAAGGCGATCGCGGGAAGCTGGAACAGTTCCGCCCACCAACTCACACGCTCGGTGACCGCATCGAAGCCGGGGCGCTTTCCGTCAGCATCGGGTTCGCCGAACATCACATAATCGGCGCCGGCTTCTCCGGCGATCATCGCGTCGTGGCGGCTGGCGAGACGGCCCGCGCCGACGATGCGTTCCTTCAGCGAGGCGCGGGTCGATTGCACCGCAGCCGGGTCGCTCATATGCGTGCCGTCGGCGCCGCACTCCGTCACAAGATTTGGCAACCCGTCGAGCAAAAGCGTCGCGCCGTTTTTCTGTGCCTCGGGAAGCAACAATTTCGCGCGCGCGATCAATTCGGCGTCGTCCGCCGAAGCAATCAAATCCGCATCGTCCCCGGTCAGCCGCAGGATGACGGCTGCGACGTCCATGGATGAGCAAGCAGATGCAAGTTTGGGCAGGAAAGCGGCGGCGTCCTCGATCACCGGCGTGATGAGGATAAAACGCGGCTTCACCCGTTCTTTTTCGCTGGCGCGTCGATCCATGACAAACCGATGGCGCGGGAAGGCGGCAAATCCGCGGCGTTAGCCCACGCACTTTACACATAGGGCGTGATGCGGCGGGCTACGTCAAACAAAAATTGGGGATGGAAGTATTCAGGTGGCGTGAAAAGTTGTCACGCCGCCTTCTTTTCGAGATCGGATTTCCACTGGCCCATGGAGGCCAATCCGTTCATGTGCGCCCTGTGGAGAAACGCGCGCTGGGCCGCGGCGACATTCTCGCTCTTGCCAGACCACACCTTTTGGGGAGCAGCCTGAAGCGCGCGGCCATAGGAGAAGGTGAGATTCCAGGGCAGGCCGCCGATCTTGTTCATGGCGTCGAGATGGGCGGTGGCTTCTTCGTCGGACTGACCGCCGGAGAGGAACGCAATACCGGGCACGGCACCCGGCACGCAGTTCTTCAGCATCTTCACGGTCTTCTCGGCGACTTCCTGCACGGAAGCTTTCTTGGAGGATTTCTTGCCCGAGATCGCCATGTTCGGCTTCAGTACGATGCCTTCGAGCGCGACCTTTTGATAGTAGAGCTGCTGGAAAGTTTCCTTCAGCACAAATTCGGTGACTTCGAAGCAGCGGTCGATGTTGTGGTCACCGTCCATCAAAACTTCCGGCTCAACGATTGGTACGATCTGCGCGGCCTGGCAGAGAGCGGCGTAGCGCGCGAGCGCATGGGCATTGGTGTGAATGGCGGCGTAGCTCGGAATGCCCGGCGCGATGTCGATCACCGCGCGCCATTTCGCGAAGCGGGCACCCTGTTCGTAATATTTTGTGAGGCGGTCGGCGAGCTTATCCAATCCAATCGTAATCAGTTCGCCGGGGCAGTTTGGCAGCGGCTTGGTGCCTTCATCGACCTTAATGCCGGGGATCGAGCCGGACTTCTTGATGACCTCCACCAGCGGTGTGCCGTCCTTGGCTTTCTGCCAGATGGTCTCGTCGTAGAGGATGACGCCGGAAATGTATTTCGACATCGCTTCGTTGGTGCGGAACATCAGCTCGCGATAGTCGCGGCGGCTGTCTTCTGTCGATTCCACGCTGATCGCGTCGAAGCGCTTTTTGATCGTGCCGGAACTTTCGTCGGCGGCGAGGATGCCCTTGCCGGGCGCCGTCATCGCGCGGGCCACTTTGTTGAGATCCGCAAGGTTCATCGACTCTCTCCCTATCCTTATTATTTTATCCGCAATGCCTCGACGCCGGGCAAGGGCTTTCCTTCCAGCCATTCCAGAAAGGCGCCACCGGCTGTGGACACATATGTAAAGCGTGCTGCCGCACCGGCGGCGTTGAGCGCTGCCACCGTATCTCCACCGCCCGCCACGGAAACGAGCTTGCCTGCCGCTGTCAGTTCCGCCGCCGCCTCGGCCACTTCCACCGTGCCGGTATCGAACGGTTCCAGTTCGAA
>CAZUJE010000105.1:0-1249 GCA_964620215.1 uncultured Hyphomicrobiales bacterium | reverse complement strand
GCGGTGTCGTACATTTCCTTTTCGACCAGGGATTTTCCGGCCGGCTTGCCCTGCGCGGCGAGAAATGTGTTCGCCATGGCGCCGCCGATCAGCAGGAAGTTCACCCTGGAGAGAAGATTGCCGAGCAGTTCCAGCTTCGTCGAAATCTTCGCGCCGCCGACAATGGCCGCGACCGGGCGTTCTGGCGTTTCCAGAACACGGGTCAGCGCTTCCAGCTCCTTCTGCATGGAACGGCCGGCATAGGACGGCAGTTTGTGTGCGATACCTTCTGTCGAAGCGTGGGCGCGATGCGCCGTCGAGAAGGCATCGTTCACATAAATATCGCCAAGTTTGGCGAGGGCCGCGACAAAATCCGGCTCGTTCTTTTCCTCGCCCTTATGAAAGCGAGTGTTTTCGAGCAGCAGAACCTGCCCGTCTTCCATGATCGAAACGGCGCGCTCGGCATCCGGCCCGATGCAATCCGGCGCGAACAACACGACTTTGTTCAGGGCGCTTGCCAGCGGCTTCAGGAGGGGCGCGAGCGATTGCGATTCATCGCGGCCTCTCGGGCGGCCAAAATGCGAAAGCAAAATTGCTTTGCCGCCTTTTTCGGTGACTTCCTTGATCGTGGGGAGTGCGGCGCGGATGCGGGTGTCGTCGGTGACTTCACCGTTCTCCATCGGCACGTTCAGATCGACGCGGATGAGGACGCGCTTTCCCTTCACGTCTGCTTTGTCGAGGGTTCGGAAGCTCATTGTTGGTTTTATCCAACCCTCATCCTTCGAGACGCCTCGCTTCGCTCGGCTCCTCAGGATGAGGGTTTATGCTGACCTCGTCCTGAGGAGGCGGTGAAGCCGCCGTCTCAAAGGACGAGTTTGTTTATCCGAGCTTGCCCATCACAACCGCCGTGTCGCTCATGCGGTTCGAGAAGCCCCATTCGTTATCGTACCAGCACATGACGCGCACCAGTGTGCCGTCCATCACCTTGGTCTGGTCCATGTGGAACACGGACGAACGGGGATCATGATTGAAATCGATCGAGACATTCGGCGCGTCGGTGTAGCCGAGAATGCCCTTGAGCTGCTGTTCGCTTGCGCGCTTGATCGCGGCGTTCACTTCATCCTTGTCGGTTTTTCGCTTGGCGACAAACTTGAAGTCCACCACCGAAACATTCGGCGTCGGCACGCGGATCGCGACACCGTCGAGCTTGCCGTTCAGTTCCGGCAGCACGAGGCCGATGGCCTTCGCCGCACCCGTCGAGGTCGGGATC
>CAZUJE010000104.1:4130-10237 GCA_964620215.1 uncultured Hyphomicrobiales bacterium | reverse complement strand
CGATCCAGTCGTGGAATTTAATTTTCCCCTCTGTGGTTTCGGCTTCGAAATCGGGAACCGTTTCGCCAATGGAAAGCGACATGACTGCCTCCAGGCGCTTGAGCGCCGCTGTCTGGAAAACTCTGGAAGAGGAATATAAGTTCCATTCACAAAATTTTCCAGACTATACTTTAATATCACATGTTTTATTAGTGATATTAGATTGGCGCGCTTTTAATCGAGCGCGGGCAAGGAAGCTTCGATCTGCGCCCGCAGCGGCTCATGCCACGACGGGAGTTGCAGCTTGCCGCCGAGCGTTTCCTTCGTCTCGTCGATGGTGAAGCCCGGATCGTCGGTGGCGATCTCGAACAGGATGCCGTTCCGCTCGCGGAAATAGACCGAGCGGAAATAGAAGCGGGCCACCTGTTCGGTCGCGTGGAGTCCAAGTTCGATCGCTTTCTCACGCATCGCAAGCTCGTCCTCATCGCCACCCGCGCGGAAGGCGACGTGGTGAACGCTGCCGGTGCCCTGATTGGCGCGGGCAAGGCCCGGCGTGTGACGCAGATCGACGACGGTGCCGAGCGGCCCCGGTTTCGAGACAAAGCGGTAACGATTGTCTTCCACGCCCGCCGGCGCGAAACCGAAAACCTGGGTCAGAACCTCAGCGGTCTTGGCCGGTTCGCGTACTTCCAGCGTGATGCCGTGGAAGCCGCGGATGGAGTGTTCGGCGGGGACGCCGCCGCCGGACCAGCCGGGCAGTGTGCTGGCTGCTTTTGAGCCGACAAATTCGAGCTTCAATCCATCGGGGTCTTCAAACGCGATCACCCGTTCGCCGAAACGCGGCGCGGGCTCGATGAAATTCACGTTTTTTTCGATGAGCCGCTTCCGCCAGAATTCAAGCGAAGTCTCCGGCACGGAAAACGCGATCTCCTGCGCTTCGCCGGCGCCATGGTGACCGTGCGGAAGTTCTTCCCAGATGAAAAAGGTGAGCGCCGAGCCGGGCGAGCCGGTCTCGTCGCCGTAATAGAGATGCCAGGTGTCTGGCGCGTCGAAATTGACGGTCTTTTTCACAAGCCGGAGGCCGAGCGTGCCTCGATAAAAGGCAACGTGACGCTTCGCGTTTCCGGCGATGGCGGTGATGTGGTGGATGCCTGCGCTGTTTTTCATAGTCCCGAAGTGGTGGTGTTGCCTGAAAAGCGCAACACGGCAGCTTTGCGCGCCGCGCGGGGCTGCCATTAGGAAGTTGGTAACCAGCCCCGACGCACGCTGAACACCTGAAAAGACGAGTGTTCGCGGGGGTCAATCAATGAATCAAGAAAAGTCCGGCAGCTTCGCGCTGGCGCTTGCGGAGGGCCGCAACATCAACGCCGCCGACGTCATCTCGCTGCTACGGGAAGTCTATGCGGGCGGCATCGCGACACGCGAGGACGCGGAAGCCCTGATCGGATTTGACCGCTCGCTGAAGGAAGCGACGCCGGCCTGGCGGGATTTTTTCGCCGAAACCCTCGCGGACCATCTTCTGCATCGCCAGGAGCCGGCGGGCGAACTCGTCGAGGCGAAAGCCGAATGGTTGATTGCAGGTTTGATCGGCAATGAGCGCGCCACCACGACGGCGGGTTTTGCCGTTGTGATGCGGCTGCTTGAAACCATCCCGAACTCTCCGGCCCAGCTTGCTGCTTTCGCGATCTCGCAGCTTCGCTTCGCCATTGTGCTGGGCGAGGGGCCGGCGATCGGACGCCGCCCGCATTTCAGCCGCGATGTGGACGCCGAGGACGTGGTTCTGCTCGCCCGCATTCTGGAAGCCGCTGGCGGGGCCGAGGGCCGCCCGGTGAGCCGCGAGGAAGCGGAAGCTTTGTTCGATCTGCACGATGCGACCGCCGAAGGCACGAACCACGCGGGCTTCGACGATCTCTTTTTCAAGGCCATCGCCAACCACCTGATCGCGTCAGCCGGACACAACGTTGTCTCGCGCCGTGACATGCTGGCGCCGGATCCGCGCGTCGCCGAATGGCGCAGCGTGTTCGGCCGCGGACATGAGCCATCCGAGCCGGGCTTCCGGCTTCCGAACGGATGTGCTGAATCAACCAAACTGGGCGCGGATCAAGTTGCCTGGCTTTCCAGCCTTGTGATGCGCGACGGCCGCCCGACCGCCGCGGAATATGCGCTGCTCCGCCTGTTCGCGCAGGGCCGGAGCAACTACGATCCATCGCTGCGGCGCTTTCTCGACCATGCGGCGTGAGGTGCTGCGCGTAATTGGGGGCGCCGCGTTTTCATTCGCGGCACTCTTTCCGTTTGCCCCTGCCGAAGCCGCTATCTGCGAAATTCTCCAGTTCCGGTTCATGCTCGGGGCCGACTCCAGCGCCTATATGAATGTGCGCAGTGGCAAGGATTGCGCCGTGAAGCTGACGCCCGGAAAATATTTCAACGGTTTCGAGGTCGAGAAAATCGAGATCGTGGAGCCGCCGTCCCATGGCGGCGCCAAGGCCAATGGTTTGATCGGGACGATGTATCGCTCCAATCCCGATTTTAAGGGCAAGGACGGCTACGCTTTCACCGTTTGCGGCACGGATACCAAGGTGGCGAGTTGCACGCTCGTGCGGATCAAAGTCCGCGTGCGCTAATTGACAATGGCCTAGGCGGCCAGCAAATCTGCCCTTCGTTTCGAGTATGTGGGGCATGTTCAAGAAAATCCTGATCGCCAATCGCGGCGAAATCGCTTGCCGCGTGATGAAAACCGCGCGGCGCATGGGCATTCGCACGGTCGCGATCTATTCCGATGCCGACTGCAAGTCATTGCATGTGGAGATGGCGGACGAAGCGGTTCGGGTCGGCCCGCCGGCGGCGGCGCAGTCTTACCTTGTGATTGAGAACGTGCTGGCGGCCTGCAAACGGACCGGTGCCGAAGCCGTGCATCCGGGCTATGGATTTTTGTCGGAACGGGCGGCCTTCGCCGAGGCATTGAAGAAAGCCGGAATCGTTTTCATCGGACCGAATGTCCATGCCATCGAGGCGATGGGCGACAAGATCGAGTCCAAGAAATTCGCCGCAGCGGCGAAAGTATCCACCGTTCCGGGTTTTCTCGGCGTGATTGAGGACGACAAGCACGCGAAGAAAATCGCCGCCGAAATCGGCTATCCGGTGATGATCAAGGCCTCGGCCGGCGGCGGCGGCAAGGGCATGCGCATCGCCGCGAATGAAGGCGAAGTGACGGAAGGTTTTACCCGCGCGAAATCGGAAGCGAAATCCTCCTTCGGCGATGATCGCGTGTTCATCGAAAAATTCATCGTCAATCCGCGACACATCGAGATTCAGGTGCTGGGCGACAAGCACGGAAACGTTATTCACTTGAACGAACGCGAATGTTCGATTCAGCGCCGCAACCAGAAAGTGATCGAGGAAGCGCCGTCGCCGCTCTTGGACGATGCGACGCGCGAGAAAATGGGCTCGCAGGCGGTGGCACTCGCGAAGGCCGTGAATTACGACTCCGCAGGCACGGTGGAATTCGTCGCGGGTCAGGACAAGAGTTTCTATTTCCTGGAAATGAACACCCGGCTCCAGGTTGAGCATCCGGTGACCGAACTCATCACCGGTATCGACCTCGTGGAGCAGATGATTCGGGTAGCGGCGGGCGAGAAGCTCGCGATCAAGCAGGGCGATGTGAAACGCGATGGGTGGGCGGTGGAGTCCCGCATCTATGCGGAAGACCCGTATCGCGGCTTCCTGCCATCCATCGGCCGCCTGAAACGTTACCGTGCGCCCAAGGAAAGCAACCAGGGCGAAGCGGTGGTGCGTGTCGATACCGGTGTGAAGGAAGGCGGCGAGATTTCGATTTTCTACGACCCGATGATCGCGAAGCTCGTGACCCATGCCCCTTCGCGTATGAAAGCGATTGAGGCGATGGGCGAAGCGCTCGACGATTTTGCGGTTGAGGGCGTCGAACACAACATTCCGTTTCTTGCCGCACTCATGCAGCATCCGCGCTGGCGCGAGGGAAAACTGTCCACCGGCTTCATCGCTGAGGAATATCCCAACGGCTTTCATGGTGCCGCGCCATCAACGGACATTGCGCGGCGGCTGGCGGGGGTCGCCAGCGCCATCGAATTTGTGATGGACGAGCGCAAGCACAAGATTTCAGGCCGCCTGATCGGGCGTGATTTCCAGACCGACAAGAACCGCATGGTGCGGATCGGCGAAACAGAAATTCGTCTCGAGGTGATGCGCCAGGGCGATGCGGTGGCGGTCCGGTTCGAGGGCGACAAGAAAATCCACGTGCTGCAATCGAGGTGGATGCCGGGCCAGCCGGTCTGGCAGGGGCTTTATGACGGCGCCGGCATCGCCGTGCAGGTCAAAATGCTCCCGAACGGATTTCAGCTTTCGCATCAGGGCGTGCGCGAAAAGGTTTTTTCCTACACCGAACGGGAAGCGGCGCTGGCGCGTTTGATGCCGGTGAAGACCGCGGCGAATTCAGGCAAGTCCGTGCTTTGCCCGATGCCCGGCCTCGTTCTTTCAATCGCCGTAAAGCCGGGGCAAGAATTAAAAGCGGGCGAAACGGTCGCCATTGTCGAAGCGATGAAGATGGAAAACGTGTTGCGCGCGGAACGCGACGGAACCGTGAAGACGGTGAAGGTAAAACAGGGCGACAGCGTTGCGGTCGATGCGGTGATCATGGAGTTCGAATAGCGGTGCGGCTCTACTTCGCCTACGGCTCGAATATGGACCGCGAGCACATGAAGAAAATGTGCCCGCAGGCCGAGCCGATGGGTGTCGCACAGATCGACCACCACATATTTTTCGTTTCTCACGGCGGCTACGGCTCCATCGGGCGCAAGCGTCTTGCGGCTGTAAAAGGCGTGCTCTGGAAAATAACCGCGCGCGACCGGGTGGCGCTCGACGCCTATGAGGCGGTGGGTGATGGCCTCTATCAGCCGGCGGTCATGCCGGTGAAATTCGAGGACAAGCTGATGCGCGCGCTGGTCTATGTCGCGAACGATGCGCGGGCCGGCCGCTGTACGCCGAAATATCGCGAGATGGTCCTGAACGCCGCGCGCGGCTGGAAATTGCCGGACGATTACATGGCGGGGCTGGACAAGGCCTTGATCGCGGCATGACCGGGAAAATCGTGCATGTCACCGTCACTGGCCGCGTGCAGGGCGTAGGCTTCCGTTTTTTCGTGCAGCGTGAGGCACTGAAGCACGGGCTGCATGGCTGGGTGAGAAACCGGCGCGACGGCATGGTGGAAGCGGTTTTCGCCGGCACGCCGGAACAGATCGAAACGATCCTGGCTGCCTGCAAGAAAGGTCCACCCGCGTCGCACGTGAATAAAGTGGATGTGGCCGATGCGTCCGCCGTCGAGCTTAAAATGGTGCTTGCGGGCGAGCTTTTTTCCACGCTGCCGACGGTCTGAGTGTTCTGCTAGGCGTGTTCCGCCGCGCGCGCTTTTGCGGCCGGACCAAAAAGTTTCTGGAAATTCGTTTCGAGTGCGGCGTCCACGTCTTTCATGGAAGCCGTCACGCCCAGATCGGCAAGACTTGTCACGCCCCAGCGCGGATCGTTCACGCCGCAAGGTACGATGCCCTTGTAGTGCGAAAGATCGGGCGAGACGTTCAGGGAGATGCCGTGCAGCGTCACCCATTTTTTCACACGCACGCCGATGGCCGCGATCTTGTCTTCAAAACCCACACCCTTGTCCGGGCGTTTCACCCAGACGCCGACGCGGTCCTCGCGCCGTTCGCCGCTCACACCGAAATCCTTTAGCGTCCGGATGATCCATTCTTCCAGCGCCGCCACGTACCGGCGCAGGTCGGCGCCGCGCGGCTTCAGGTCGAGCATCATGTAGGCGATGCGCTGGCCGGGACCGTGATAGGTCAGGCGGCCGCCGCGGCCTGTATCGAACAACGGAAAGTTTCCGCTGCCTGCTAAATCTTCCGCGCGGGTCGCGGTGCCGGTGGTCAGAAGGGGCGGATGTTGCAGCAGCCAGACGAGTTCGGGCACGCGCCCTTCGATGATGTCTTCCACGCGCTGCTCCATCGCAGCCAGCGCGTCGGGATAGGCAACATGCTCCTCGCTCACTTTCCATTCTACCGGCGGCATACCCACGGGCCGGGAAAGAATAGCGAGATCGTCGCGGG
>CAZUJE010000104.1:0-4030 GCA_964620215.1 uncultured Hyphomicrobiales bacterium | reverse complement strand
GCCAAAAGCGGCGTTAACTTCCTGCTAACCATAATCATGCTGTCCTGACGGGGACTTAGGCAGCGGTCCGAGTGGCCGCCAGGGGAGCCAATATGGCCACGATCGACGAAGTTCATTGCGATATTTCCGTGGTGCTTGGCTCGACCGCCATGCCGATCCACCAGCTGCTCCGGCTTGGCCGCGGCGCCATCATCGAACTGGAAGCGAGCGAGGACGACGAGGTCACGATTCTCGCCAATAACATGCCGGTCGCCAAGGGCAATGTGATGGTCATGGCGAACCGCATCGGCGTGTCCATCAGCCGCCTTTTGCCGCGCCCCACCACGCTGCGCTGAGAAAGGCTTGAGCCACGGGCATATTATTGATACATGCGGCCCGCATTCGGGACGTAACACTGGCATTGGGTTGCCAGAGAATTTTCGGATTTTTTCTGCGGCCGTGGTGGAATTGGTAGACACACTAGCTTGAGGTGCTAGCGGGGCAACCCTTGGAGGTTCGAGTCCTCTCGGCCGCACCAATTCTCTGGATACCGGATGTCAATGCGAATGGCGGCCTACAGGGCCGCCATTCGTGTTTTCGTAAGGCCGAAAAACGCGAGTTAATTTCAGGGTTGACGGAGTCCTAATGCGCTCGCGCACAAAACGGTAATTTTCTACCAAGAAAACGCGCATTCGCTCCCGCCGTTTCAAAATCGACCGACTGGATTCATTTCCGGTTCACCGTGCGGTTTGTTCCGCATTCCGGGGAAAAGCCGGGTTAATCGGTCGCACCTAGGGTTCCCGCAAAGGAAGGGCGGGAGGCCCATGCGTAAGCTTTTGTGGCGAGACCGGATTGGCGACCACGCGCTGCTGGCCATTGGCCTGCTCGTCGGCGTGGCCGTTGCCGCTTTGCTTGGCTTCGCCGTGCTCGTCGCCAAGCGCGTCGATGCCGACAGCACGCAGCGCGAGCTGGATCTTGGCCGCGGCGGCCTCGTAACGCTGAAAGTCAAAATCCGCCACGATCTCTCGACCTTCGCGCACTGGGACGAAGCGGTTGAACGCACCACGCGCACGCTCGACCAGAACTGGATTCACCGGAATTTCGGCGTGCGCCTGCATGCCACCAGCGGCTACGACCGCTCGTTCATTTTGTCTCCCGCGGGCAAGCCGGTTTACGCGGCCGTAAACGGCTCTCTCGTCGTCGATAATTACTATGACCGCGTCCGCGCCACGATTGAACCTTTCGTCGAGCAGGTGCGCCTGTCCTACGCGAAAGAAGCCGCCGCCTATGCCTCATGGAAAGAAGCGGGCGAGCTGGAATCGCCGCCGGAACCAAAATTCGTCGCTGCTTTCCGCCGCATTGAGGGCCGCCCGGCCCTGATCGGCGTTATCACCATTGTTCCCAATATCAGCCGCAAAACCATGTTGGCCGAGAAATCTTCCGTCGCGGTCGCCGTGGCATTTCTCGATTCACCACTGCTGCATGAATTCGCGTCCTCGCTGGCGATCGATGGGGTTTCCCTGCACCAGCTTCCCGTCGTACCCGGTCAGGCGATGAAGGAGGGAAATGTTTTTCTCGACCTTCCGCTCGGTGCCGATGAAGAGCCCGCGTCGCTGACCTGGACGCCGCGCCGGCCGGGCGAGGCGATGCTGATGCGTCTGATGCCGGGCCTGTTTGCGATCGCGGCCCTGATCGGCTTCGTCACGCTGCTCGTGCTGTACGTGATCCGCCGCACCACGGAACGTCTCACGCAAAGTGAGCGCCGCGCCACCGAACTTGCCTATCGGGACGTGCTGACCGGCCTCGCCAACCGCGTGCAGTTGCTCGATTCACTTAGCGGCCAGCTCGCAGAGGCACGCTCCGATAACCGGCTCGCGTTGTTCCTAATCGACATCGACGGTTTCAAGGACATCAACGACACGCTGGGCCATCCGGTCGGCGATGAAGTCCTGTTCGCGGTCGGCGAGCGGCTGAGCGCCCTTGTGGCTGAAAGCGGCGTCGCGGTGCGTTACGGCGGCGACGAATTCGCGCTTCTGGTGCCGGTTGGGGAAGGCAACAAGGATGTGGAAACGATTATTCGCCGCGTCACGGATGCGCTCCGCTCGCCCGTGTTCGCCGGCGGCCAGCATCTTACAGTGGGCGCAACCATTGGCGTCGCCGTCGCGCCGGAAGACGCGCATGAGTCCGAGCAATTCATCCGCCGCGCCGATATTGCGCTTTATCGCGCCAAGGCCGATGGCCGCGGCAGCTACCGTTTGTTCGAGGCATCGTTCGAGGAAACGCTCCAGAAGCGCAGCCAGATCGAGCGCGAACTTTCCCACGCAATCGGTGCGGAACAACTGGCGGTGAAATTCCAGCCGCTGTATGCCGCCGACGGCGAGCGCATGGTTGGCATTGAAGCGCTTGTCCGCTGGAATCATCCGGAACGCGGCGTGATTCCGCCGTCCGAGTTCATCCCGGTGGCCGAACAGTCCGGCCTGATCGCGAAGATCGACGACTGGGTTCTGCGCCGCGCCTGCGAACATGCAGTGCAGTGGCCGAGTCTTTGCCTCGCGGTCAATCTGTCGCCGTCCAATTTCCGCACGCCGAACGTCGCCGAGCGTCTGAACCGCGTGCTCGTGGATACCGGCTTCGACCCGCGCCGTCTGGAAATCGAGATCACCGAGACAATGCTGCTCGGTGCCAACTCCGATATTCTCGGCGAGCTTTCCGAAATGCGCCGTCTCGGAATTAGGATTGCATTGGACGACTTCGGCACCGGCTATTCCTCGCTCGGTTATCTCCGCCGTTTCCCGGTGGACAAGATCAAGATCGACAAATCCTTCGTGCAGAACCTCGGCATCACCGAGGACGCCGCCGCCATCGTGGAATGCGTGGCGCGCCTTGGCCGTGCGCTTGGCCTCGCGGTCACCGCCGAAGGCGTGGAGACCGCCGAACAGCATCGCTTCGTGCGCGCGGTCGGCTGCCATCAGGTGCAGGGCTATCTGTTCTCGCCGCCGGTCGATCCGGTGAAGATCGAAGAGATGATGCAGCGGGAAACCGGCGTTCCGCAGCAGCAGAAGCCGCGTTTGCTTACCGCCTGATCCGTTTTTCTTTTCCCGATTGACCTGCCCGGTGCCGGACTTAGTTTAGCGTCCGGCGAGGGGCAATCCATGTCAGCGCAATCCGTATTCGAGCCGCGCGATCCCGATTGGGAACGCAAGACGCGCGAGAGTTTTGCGCGGCAGACAGCCATGAACACGATCGGCGCGGCACTGAAAACGGTTCGCCCCGGCTATTGCGAAATCGAACTGCCGTATCGCCGCGATCTCTGCCAGCAGCACGGCTACCTGCATGCGGGCTACACGACGATGATCGCCGATACGGCGGCGGGCTACGCGGCTTTCTCGTTGATGCCAGCGGGCTCCTCGGTGCTGACGGTGGAATTCAAGGTCAATCTGATGGCGCCTGCGTCCGGCGAGAAATTTCTCGCGCGCGGCATGGTGCTGAAGCCCGGCAAGACGCTGACCGTGGTGGAAGCCGAAGTAATCGCGGACCAGAACGGAAAACAGGTGACGGCGGCGAAAATGCTCGCCACCATGTTCTGCCTCGCGGGCAAGAGCGACGGGCCGAAGGAGTAAACATGGCTTCCAATAGCTGGCGCGGACTGAATTTCGATCTCGGCGAAACCGCCGATATGCTGCGCGATACGGTGCGCGCTTTTTCGGACAATGAAATCGCGCCGCGCGCCGAGGAGATCGACCGCAGCAATGAATTTCCGCGCGACCTCTGGCCGAAAATGGGCGCGCTCGGGCTGCACGGCATCACCTGCGAGGAGGAATATGGCGGCTCCGGCCTCGGCTACCTGGAGAATTGCGTCGCTATGGAGGAGATCAGCCGGGGATCGGCAGCGGTCGGACTTTCCTACGGCGTGCAATCCAATCTTGCGGTGAACCAGATCCGCCGCAATGGAAACGAAGAACAGAAGCGAAAATATCTGCCGAAGCTCGTTTCCGGCGAGCATGTCGGCGCGCTGGCGATGTCGGAGCCTGGATCGGGCTCGGATGTCGTC
>CAZUJE010000103.1:7133-10240 GCA_964620215.1 uncultured Hyphomicrobiales bacterium | reverse complement strand
CGATATAGGCAACAAACTCGAACCCAAATTCCGGGCTTTCGACAACCGCCCGGTCAGCTGCTTGCAGCCAAGTGTTGTCTCGCTCCGCAAGGGAGATGAGACATGCTGCGTGAAGGTGACCGGGGTTTTTCCAACAGGCTAATTCCGCTTCTCTACACCGCGCGCGGCATTCGCGCCTTCGGCGACGGCTTCGCGGTCATTCTGCTGCCGGTCTATCTGTCGGCGCTCGGCTACGATCCGGTTTCGATCGGTCTGATCGCGACCTTCGCGCTGCTCGGCTCCTCGCTGATGACACTCGGTACCGGCCTGATCGCGGGCCGTTTCGATCCGCGCAGCCTGATGATTGCTTGCGCGTTCCTGATGTTGCTGACGGGCCTCGCGATCCCGAATTTTGAAAGTTTTATCTTCATCGCTTTCATCGCGATCATCGGTACGCTCAATCCGTCGAGCAGCGATGTCGGCCCGTTGGTGCCGCTGGAGCACGCGATGCTGGCGAGCGGCACATCCGACGCGCGGCGCACCAGCACATTCGCGCGTTACAGTTTCATCGGCGCGATGGCTTCGGCGGCGGGCGCATTGATTGCGGCGGCACCGGATTTTCTGGCGGCGCGGGGGATTTCGCAGATCGATGCGCTGCGGCTGATGTTTTATTTCTATGCGCTGCTGGGGCTGGCGGGAGCGGCGCTCTACTGGACCTTGCCGGCGATGCCCCCGCAAGAAAATGAAAAGCGCGTGCCGCTCGGCCCCTCGAAGGGCATCGTGTTCAGGCTGGCGGTTTTATTCAGTGTGGATGCCTTCGCGGGCGGTCTTGTCGTTCAGTCGCTGCTGGCGCTCTGGCTATTCGAGAAGTTCGACCTGTCGCTCAGCGCCGCCGCGATTTTCTTTTTCTGGACCAGCACGCTCAGCGCGTTTTCCTATCCGGTGGCCGTTGTCCTTGCGAAAAGGTTCGGCCTCGTGAACACCATGGTGTTCACGCATATTCCTTCCAGTATTTTTCTGATTATCGCGGCGTTCTCGAATTCGCTGCCAGTGGTGCTCGGCCTGCTGCTGCTGCGCGCAGCACTCTCGCAGATGGATGTGCCGACGCGAACGTCTTACGTCATGGCGGTGGTGACTCCGCCGGAACGCCCGGCGGCCGCAAGCGTCACGGCTGTACCCAGAAGCCTTGCGGCCTCGCTCAGTCCGGCGCTGGCGGGTGTGCTGCTGACAACTTCGTTTTCAGGGTTGCCGCTTGTTCTCTGCGGTGTCCTTAAAATCGGCTACGATCTGGCGCTGCTCTATTCCTTCCGGCGGCTGAAACCGCCGGAAGAAAATTGATTAGCGGAAAACCGGCGTCGAGGAGACCTTGTTGCGGTACTGGCGGCAGCCGTTCTGCAACACGCAGACCACCGCGGTATTGCTCAGCATGTGGTTGGCATAATCGGCCTTCTTCTCCGCGCAAAACTGCTCCGCCTGGTTGATACGCGACTGGATCATGGATGCGCCGTGTTTCGGCTGGCTCGTCTCGAAAGAAGTACGCAATTTTTGCACGTTGTTCATGCAGCGGTCGGAACGGTGTTCCAGACGCACATGGTTTGCGGCCAATGAGCCGACGATCATAACGGCAATGACGCCGAACGCTTTGAAAAATGGATTCATGGATTAGCCCCGTGGTTAGCCAGCCCTCATAACCCGGCGGGTTCCAATTTCACGTGTAAATCACGCTGATAATTTGCGCGTCCGCGTTAACGATCAGGCCGCTCCGCCGGGGACCGGATTGCCCGGTTTCCGGTCCATGGAACGGCCGCTTTTGCTCTAGGCCGGTAACCGTCAAAAGGTTAAGGGATCGACAGAGGTGGGAGCCAATGCCACGTTCAAGACAGAGTTTCGGGAGGAGTAACCCATGAATAGTGTCGCAATGCGCATCGGCGGGCGTGACGCCGCATCCGGCGACGGCCGCACCTACGACAAGCGTAATCCATTTACAGGCGAGATCGTCGCCCGCGTTCCGGACGCCGGCCCGCTCGACGCCGTGGCCGCGGTGGGTGCCGCGTCCGCCGCCTTCCGCGAATGGTCGAAAACGCCTCCAGGCAAGCGCCGCGCTGTGCTCTGGAAGGCGGCTGAGTTGCTGGAAGCTCGCGCGCCGGAAGTCGCGAAAACGATGACCGCGGAAACGGGCAGCACCTTCGGCTGGGGCATGTTCAACACCTTCTTCGCCGCCAATATGCTGCGCGAATGCGCGTCGGCGACGACGCAGATCACCGGCGAAGTGATTCCGTCCGATATTCCGGGCAACATTGCGCTCGCCGTGCGGCAGCCGGTCGGCGTCGTGCTCGGCATCGCGCCGTGGAACGCGCCGATGATTTTGGGCGTGCGCGCGGTGGCGATGCCGCTCGCCTGCGGAAATACGGTTGTTCTGAAAGCCTCCGAGGAATGCCCGCAGACCCACCGCATCATCGGTGAAGTGCTGGAGCAGGCGGGCCTGCCCGCGGGCGCGATCAATGTGCTGACGACTTCGCGTGACGGTGCCGCCTCGGTCGTGGATGCGCTGATCGCCGATCCGCGCGTGCGGCGTGTCAACTTTACCGGCTCCACCCATGTCGGAAAAATTATCGCCATGAAGGCCGCGCAATATCTGAAGCCGGTGTTGCTGGAGCTTGGCGGCAAGGCGCCGCTGGTTGTTCTGGATGACGCTGATCTCGACGAAGCTGCGGCGGCGGCGAATTTCGGCGCTTTCATGCACCAGGGCCAGATCTGCATGTCCACTGAAAAACTGGTGGTTCAGAAGGCGGTGGTGCAGTCCTTCGTGGAAAAGCTCGTGCACAAGGCCGAGAATCTGAAGGTGGGCGATCCCGCCGATCAGGCGACGCAGATCGGCTCGCTCGTTTCGGAGCGTTCGGTCGCGCGTCTGCATGAACTGATCAAGGATGCCACCAACAAAGGTGCGCGCGTGGTGACGGGCGGCGAGTCCACCGGCACGCTGTTCAAGCCGACCGTCATCGACCGCGTCCCGCCGGAAAAGCGCAACCATCGCCAGGAGAAGTTCGGCCCGGTCGTGAACGTTCGCCCGGGTCGCGACGCGAGCGCACGCAATGCCCCCCCCCCCGCATCGCAAACGGTCGCGGCGG
>CAZUJE010000103.1:0-7123 GCA_964620215.1 uncultured Hyphomicrobiales bacterium | reverse complement strand
CAGATCTGCATGTCGACCGAGCGTCTGATCGTGCAGAAGCCGGTGATGGACGAATTCAGCCGCAAGCTGGTCGCGAAGGCGCAAGGTCTGCGCGTTGGGGACCCGGCAAATCCGGAAACGCAGATCGGCTGCCTCGTTTCGGATCGTTCGGTGAAGCGTGTCCATGATCTCGTGAAGGACGCCGTCGATCGCGGCGCGCGTGTGCTTACGGGCGGAGAACCGAACGGCATGCTGTTCCCGCCGACGGTGATCGACCGCGTCACGCCGGAAATGCGAATCTATCGCGAGGGGACGTTCGGTCCGGTCGTGATCGTGCTGCCGGTGCGGGACGATGAGGAAGCGATCCGCACCGCCAACGATACCGAATACGGTCTGGCGGCGGGCGTGTTCAGCCAGAATCTCGATCGCGCCTATGCGGTGGCGCAACGGATCGAAACCGGCATCTGCCACATCAACGGGCCGACGGTGGCGGACGAGCCGCAAATGCCGTTCGGCGGAACGAAGGAATCCGGTTTTGGCCGCTTCGGCGGCAAGGCGGGCATTGCGGAGTTCACCGAGCTGCGCTGGATCACCTTGCAAACCGGACACCGGCATTATCCGATTTAATTGTAATTCCGGGACGGCGCGAAAGCGCCGGGCCCGGAACCCATAACCCCAGCATTCAAAATTTTGCACTGGGGTTATGGATTCCGGGTTGCCTCGCTTCGCTCGGCACCCGGAATGACAAACACAAAAAAATCGGGCGGGGAAATTCCCCGCCCGTTTCAGTCTCTCTTGGGGGCTTGTAAACCTAGCGATGCTTGCCGCCCAGCACGGCGCGGATTTCCTGATCGGTGCCGCTCTCTTCCACGGTTTCGATCTGCATCAATTCGATGAGGCGATTGCGCGCGCGGTTGACGCGGCTCTTCACGGTGCCGACTGCGCAGCCGGAAATTTGCGCGGCTTCCTCATAGGAGAAACCCGAGGCGCCGACGAGAATGAGCGCTTCGCGCTGGTCATCGGGCAATTGCAGGAGTGCCGTGCGCAGTTCCTCGAATTCGAGCTTGCTGGATTGTTCCGGCTGCGTTTTCAGCGTTTCCGAATAACGGCCGTCGACATCCTCTACCTCGCGGCGGCGTTTGCGGTATTCGGAACGGAAAAGATTGCGCAGGATCGTGAACAGCCATGCCGGCATGTTGGTGCCAGCCTGAAATGTATGAATGTTGGCGATGGCCTTGGCGAGCGTCTCCTGCACGAGATCGTCCGCGCGGTCCACATTGCCGCTCAGCGAAATGGCGAAGGCGCGCAGGTTCGGGACCGCGGCGAGGATCGCGTCCTTGGTTTGCTTGTCGAGGGTGCTCATGGCCTGTCCCTCATTCCTTCGACTCAAAGCGCTTGAGGATGTCGCCGAGGTGGTCGGGGACACCCTGCTTCACAACGTCATCGTACATTGCGCGCAATTGGTGGCCGATTTTGACCTGCACCTCGCGGTCAAGCCGGCCTTTTCCGGTCCCGGATGAGTTACCCTTTCCGGGATCCTGAATGCCGGATTGCCCGTTCTGGTCTTTTCCCTTTTTCATCCGACCCTCGCAGCCAAAAAACACCCCGAAACGGGCAGATTTGCTATATAATTCAATAGACAATGCAAAAACGGCTATATTGGTTCCATACTATGGAACTTATTTTTTATGGCCGCGTTGAGAACCGAGACTAATTTGGATGGAACCGGAGGGGGTCCATGTCTGTATCCCAGACTGTAGCTAAACATTTGCCGTTTCTGCGGCGCTATGCGCGTGCGCTCACGGGTTCTCAGGACTCAGGTGACAAATACGTTACCTTCGTCCTCGAAGCCCTGCTCGAAGATCCGAAACCCCTTCAAGAGGGGGACGGCCGGGTCGCGATGTACAAGGCTTTCACCAAAGCCTGGAATTCGCTGGCCGTGAATGGTCAGTCCGAACCTTCCTTCGCGAATTTGCCGGGTGAAAAGCGTCTCATTCAGATCACCGCGAAACCGCGGCAGGCGTTCCTGCTGACGGCGCTGGAAGGTTTTTCCGAAAACGACGCGGCCTCGATCCTTGATGTTGATGTGCCGGGCGTGCGCAATCTGATCGACAAGGCGGGGCGCGAGCTTGCCGCCGACATCGCGACCGATGTGATGATTATCGAAGACGAGCCGTTTATCGCGGCCGATCTCGAAGGGCTGGTGCAGAAGCTCGGTCACAACGTGACCGGCATCGCGCGCACCCACAAGGAAGCGCTGGCGCTCGGGGTCAAGCAACGCCCCGGCCTCATCCTTGCCGACATCAAGCTCGCGGACGGAAGCTCCGGTCTCGATGCGGTGAACGATCTGCTCAAGACGTTCGAGGTGCCGGTGGTTTTCATCACCGCCTATCCGGAACGTTTTCTCACCGGCGAACGTCCCGAGCCGGCGTTCCTGATCCCGAAACCGTTTCAGCCGGCCACCGTATCCGCGGTCATCAGCCAGGCGCTTTTCTTCGAGCGCGCGGCGAAGCCCCGGACGATGGCTTCCTGAGCCAATAAAAAAGACGCCGCGGAAAAATCCCGCGGCGTCTTTTGAGACTGACCGTCAGTTGACTGTCTTCAGCCAGTTGTCGATCTGCTTCTCGGCATCATCCTTGGCGATGCCGTAATGCTTCTGAAGGCGGCCGGCGAGTTCTTCACGCTTTCCTTCAATGACGTCGAGGTCATCGTTCGTGAGCTTGCCCCAATTCTGCTGAGCCTTGCCCTTCAGTTCTTTCCAGTTTCCTTCTACGCGATCCCAATTCATGTGGACCTCCATTTTTTGTTTTGAGTGTCGGGGTTGTGACAGTGATGGAAACGAATGGATGCGCGAAAAGTTGCAACGCACGCGGCAATCGGTCCGAATCATGAAAGAAGGCGTGGCGGTAAATCCCGGCCACGCCCTGTCCAGCCTGATCGATGGGAGGGCATTGACAGCCGGACAGCACAAAAACGCTTTTGCCTTCCGAGGGTTCCGTCCCGCCATGAAGAAGGCCATCATTCGGCTAGGATGGGGCGAGAGTTTCAGCGCCGCGTTTCCAGACTTCGTAATTGCCGGATAAGGAAGCCGATCCATGTCGATATTCGCCGATTTTTATGAATGGCTGCGCGATCTCGTCGCCTACATGCCGCAGAGCCATTTCTTCAATTGGCGCCCCGAGATGGTCACGCTGCACGCCGCATCCGACGTATTGATTGCGGCCGGCTATCTCGTGCTCTCCTCCGGCATCATCTGGCTTTTGATCCAGCGGGCCGATCTCGGCCGCGGCTACCGGCTGCTCGGCTGTTTGCTGGTATTTTTCTGCATTACCGGCGCGATCAATCACGGAATTTCGGCAGCACTCTACTGGCAGCCGATTTACGGGATTCAGGGCCTCGCCAAGATTGGCACCGTGCTCGTCGCCATCGTGACGATTTCCTTCACGCTCCCGTTGCTGCCCCGGCTTGCGCGGCTGCCGTCCCCGCGCCAGCTCGCCGAAGCGAATGAAAGCCTGCGCCGCGAAGTCGGCGCGCATCATGAAACGCTGCGGGAGCTGGGCGCCATCCAGCGCGAACTCGAGGAGCGCGTGGCCGACCGCACGCGCGAGCTGTCGCTGGTGAAAGCCCGCTTCGAGACCGCGCTGCGCGGCGCCAAGGTCTATGTGTTCTCGCAGGACCGCGACCTTCGCTACAACTGGGCCTACAATCCGCGCGGCGAGGATGTGGCGGCCTCGATTCTCGGCCACACCGACTCCGATATTGTGTCGTCGCCTGACCGCGAAATGATCGTGGCGACGAAATTGCGCGTGCTCGGCAGCGGCCAGCCGGAGGACGCGGAAGTCTCCTACATGCTGCCCGAAGGCCGCGTGATTTTCGCGCTGCATATCGAGCCGACCTTCGGCCCGGATAATTCGATCGACGGCATCATGTGCGCGGCCGTGGACATCACGCGGCTGCGCACGCTGGAACGCGAACAGCGCCGCCTGATGGAGGAACTGGGCAACACCCTGCAACGCTATGAGATCGGTATGCAGGGTTCCAACGTGACCGTGTTCACGCAGGACCGCGAGCTTCGCTACACCTCAATCAGCAAGCCGATGTTCGGCAAGACCGTGAACGAAATCGTGGGCCGCACCGACGAGGAGGTGCTGCCCACCGCCAACCGGCTCACCATCGTCGGCTTCAAGCGCGAGGTGCTGAAAACCGGCGCTTCGCAGAAGCAGGAAGTGAAGATCGTTGAAGGTGCCGGCGACGACGAACGCGAGCGCTGGTACGACATCCACGTCGATGCGCTGCGCGATATTTCCGGCGCGATTGTTGGCATCACCTCCTCGGCGGTGGACATCACCGACCGGAAAGAGGCGGAATCGCATCTGCGCATGTTGATGCATGAGCTGACGCATCGTTCAAAAAACCTGCTCGCCGTCATTCAGGCGATGGCGCATCAGACCGGCCGGCAAGCGGGATCCATCAACCGTTTCCTCGATCGTTTCGGCGAACGGTTGCAGGCGCTCGCGCGCTCCCACGACATTCTGGTGCAGGAGGACTGGCACGGCGCTTCGCTGGTGGAACTCGTGCGCTCGCAGCTCGGGCATTATCTGGATCAAAGCGGCTCGCAAATCTCGATCAAGGGGCCGTCGCTGCAACTCAAGCCCGAAGGCGCGCAGAGCCTCGGCCTGGCGCTGCACGAACTTGCGACCAATGCCGCGAAATATGGGGCGCTTTCGGTTCCATCCGGCCGCGTGAACGTCGATTGGAAGCGCATCCCGACCTCAAAAGGCGGCGGTCTGGAAATTGTCTGGCAGGAAAAAGGCGGACCTGCGGTGGAAACGCCCAAGGGCCGCGGTTTCGGCAGCCTCGTGATCGAACGCAATCTCGCCCGCTCGATGGACGCGGATGTGAAACTCGATTTCAATCCCGAAGGCGTGATTTGCCGGGTGCAGGTTCCCGAGGAACACATCCTGTCGGCAGCTCCCGAAAGACTCCGGATGCGCGACGCTGCGAGAACATAAAGCAGGAACCTGATCGGGCTCGGCGCGTTACTTCCTGGCAGGCATGGATGGGAGCGGATGTTCCGTATCCCGATGCGGTGCGGATCTCAAAATTGAACCCGCTCTGCCGTGCTTGAAACGGGAGAGGCAACAATGTTCCGCTCGGCTATCGATATTGCCGGTGGGGTGGCAGCGGCGGTGATCGCCGTATGTCTGGGGCTGGTCGTAGGTGGCGCTGATTTTTCGGCGCGTTCAACTCAAGCTTCCTTGTCTCAATCTTCCGTGAACCGCGAGGCCAAGGGCGATATGCTGCCGGTTACACAGCCGGTATCTCACGAACGCAACAGGATTTCCGTGATCGAAGTGATCGGCGTGAGCGATGCCGCGGTGGTCTATCGCAGCCGCGACGGCCAGTTGCTGTTCAAGACCGATCCGGTTTCCAACGTGACGGTGGTGGCAAAGAATACCGTGCTGCCCGAAATCACCGTGCGGGAGACCGGACAGAATGAAATCATGCCAGTCCCGGTCGAAATGCCGAAGAGCAATCCGGCCGCGGTGCGCGAACTTCCAAATACGGGAACGGCTCCGGCATTGGGCAAGCAAATTCCGGAAGGCTGCGAGTCCGCGTT
This sequence comes from uncultured Hyphomicrobiales bacterium, assembly GCA_964620215.1. GTDB lineage: Bacteria > Pseudomonadota > Alphaproteobacteria > Rhizobiales > Xanthobacteraceae > JAUSIF01. Next base: position 1,524 of record CAZUJE010000103.1, on the reverse strand, counting down.
CAGTACGTTCCTGGTGCCTTCGCAGGCGAAGAAAGCCGGACGCTGTTTGTCCAGCCTCGATGGATCGAGCAAGCTTTCGTCGCTGAACTGATCCTCTTTAAAATGAAAAAAAGAGGCGCGCCTCCCAAGTCGGCTAAAACCGACTTGGGTGGCGCGCCTTTAACTTTTAGTTGCCCATTATTTTTTGAAGTGCCGTGAAGCCCGGCGCCAGCAGCAGCAATGCCCACAACATTGCTGACAGCACGTTGGCGATCTGGAATTTCACGTAGGGCATTTCGAATACGCCGGCGATCAGGGGAATGATCGCGCGCACCGGTCCGAGGAAGCGTCCGATGAATACGCTCCACATGCCCCACTTTTCAAAAAAGCGCTCGCCCCGGTTGTACATGTCGGGATAGCGGGAGAGCGGCCACATGTGTTTTGCGCGATCTTCAAGCTTGATGCCGATCCAGTAGGACAGCCAGTCGCCCAGCGATGCTCCAACTGCTGCTGCGAACCAGACCGGCCAGAACGGAATGTCGCTCGCCCCGATCAGTGCGCCGATTCCGATCAGCGCAATGGTCGCGGGAATGAACAGCGATACCACCGCCAGCGACTCGCCAAAGGCCAGCAGGCCGACGATCAGCGGCGCCCATGCCTGATGGACTTTCACCCACGCGGTCAGATGGTGCGCCAGAACCGTCAATTCCTGGACGTAGTTGCTCAGTGCTTGTTGCATCGGGACCGGTGGCTTTACGGGGTGGTGTTAGGCAGGCGGGGCAGGGCGCCATTTGTCAGTCTTTGAGGTGGAGTGCAAGCGTCTCGCGGTAGCTGATTTGTTTGGCGATTTTCGCGAGGCCCGCTAGGCTATGGCGATTTAACAAGAACAAAATCCGGTTCAGCCGGGCAGGGAGCGATGGAAGCGTTGCAGAAAGAGGGTGGCCGCGCGGCGATGCTGGCGGCGGGGGTCGCGGCTGTACGCCTTGAGGCTGTCCGCGTCGCCTTCGGCATGAAGGAAACTTCCTATACGGCCGTCGAGCGCGCCGACCTTCAGGTGGCGGATGGAGAATTCGTTTCCATCGTCGGCCCGTCGGGCTGCGGAAAATCCACGCTCTTGAATGTAGCCGCCGGATTAATGAAGCCGTCGGCCGGCAAGATCGAGATTTACGGCAAACCGCTTGCCGGCCTGAACCGGCAGGCGGGTTATCTCTTTCAATCGGACGCGCTGTTTCCCTGGAAGACCGCCATCGACAATGTAGCGATCGGCCTTGAGGTGGCGAATACCGGCCATCAGGCGGCGCGCGAGCGCGCGCAGCACTGGCTGAAGCGGGTCGGTCTTGGCGCTTTCGCCGACCGCTATCCGCATATGCTTTCCGGCGGGCAGCGCAAGCGCGTAGGCCTCGCGCAGGTGCTGATCCGGGATCCGAAAATCCTGCTGATGGACGAACCTTTTGGACCTTTGGACGCGCAGACGCGGCAGATCATGGGCAACCAGCTTCTTGATCTATGGAGCGCCGACAAGAAAGCGGTGCTGTTCGTCACCCA
>CAZUJE010000102.1:6408-10260 GCA_964620215.1 uncultured Hyphomicrobiales bacterium | reverse complement strand
CATGCCTCCCTGGCGGCGCGGCCGCGTGCTGGCCGCGACCATCTGCATGGCCTTGGTGATCTTCTGAGTGCTTTTGACACTCGCGATCGGCGTGCGGATTTCCTTGGTGCCGGCCATCTCGTCTCTCTTAGTACGAACCCGTCGCGACGACGTTCTCGACGATCTTCTTCAGCGTGGCTTCGTGCTTCTTCAGTACCGGCTCGGCGTCGACAGCGTCCATCTCGGCCTTGTGGCTCGACTTGGCGAAACCCTGCAGCGCGGCTTCGAAAGCCACGACCTTGCCGACGATCACGGAGCCGTCTTCGCCCGCGTTGATCGCGATCTGGCGCGCCGGGTAGGACAGCGCCTTGCGAACGATATCGATGCCGGTCTTCTGGTCTTCGTTGTCCACACGCAGACGCTTCAGCGCATCGATGGCACGGAGCAGGGCGACACCGCCGCCCGGCAGAATGCCTTCCTCGACCGCGGCGCGGGTCGCATGCATCGCGTCATCGACGCGATCCTTGCGCTCCTTCACCTCGATCTCGGTCGCGCCGCCGACGCGGATCACCGCAACACCGCCCGCGAGCTTGGCGAGACGTTCCTGCAACTTTTCCTTGTCGTAGTCGGACGTCGTTTCCTCGATCTGCGCCTTGATCTGCGCAACGCGGGCTTCGATGTCCTTCTTCTTGCCGGCGCCATCGACGATGGTGGTGTTTTCCTTCTCGATCACGACCTTCTTGGCGCGGCCGAGCATGGCAAGCGTCACGTTCTCAAGCTTGATGCCGAGATCTTCCGAAATCGCCTGGCCGCCCGTCAGGACAGCGATGTCCTGGAGCATGGCCTTGCGGCGGTCGCCGAAGCCCGGAGCCTTCACCGCCGCGACCTTGAGGCCGCCACGGAGCTTGTTCACAACGAGGGTCGCGAGTGCTTCGCCTTCCACGTCCTCGGCAATGATGAGCAGCGGCTTGCCCGACTGCACAACGGCTTCGAGCAGCGGCAGGAGTTCCTGCAAACCGCCGAGCTTCTTCTCATTGATGAGAATGTAGGGATCGTCCATCTCAACGCGCATCTTGTCGGCGTTGGTGACGAAGTAGGGGGAGATGTAGCCGCGGTCGAACTGCATGCCTTCGACGACATCGAGTTCGGTCGCGAGCGACTTTGCTTCCTCGACAGTGATCACGCCCTCGTTGCCAACCTTCTTCATGGCGTCGGCAAGGAACTGGCCGATTTCGGCGTCGCCATTTGCAGAGATGGTGCCGACCTGGGCGACTTCCTCGTTCGAGGTGACTTTCTTCGAGTTCTTCTTGAGGTCTTCGACGACAGCTTCAACCGCGATGTCGATACCGCGCTTGAGGTCCATCGGGTTCATGCCGGCGGCAACCGCCTTGGCGCCTTCCTTCAGGATGGCGGCGGCGAGCACGGTCGCCGTGGTGGTGCCGTCACCGGCTGCGTCGTTGGTCTTCGAGGCCACTTCGCGCACCATCTGCGCGCCCATGTTCTCGAACTTGTCTTCTAGTTCGATTTCCTTGGCGACCGTCACACCGTCCTTGGTGATGCGGGGAGCGCCGAAGGATTTGTCGAGGACGACGTTGCGGCCCTTCGGGCCGAGCGTCACCTTGACGGCGTTGTTCAGAATATCGACGCCGCGCAACATCTTGTCGCGCGCCTCGACGCCGAATTTCACTTCTTTAGCTGCCATTGTTCACTCTCCAAAATTCTGACGGGAAACCCTCAGGCGGCCTTTTTGGCCGACGAGCCTTTTTCGATAACGCCGAGGATGTCCGACTCCTTCATGATGAGGAGGTCTTCACCGTCGATCTTCACTTCAGTGCCCGACCATTTGCCGAAGAGGATGAGATCGCCCTTCTTGATGTCGATCGGGATGAGCTTGCCGGCTTCGTCGCGGCCGCCGGGTCCAACGGCGATCACTTCGCCTTCGGACGGCTTCTCTTGCGCGGAGTCGGGAATGATGATGCCGCCGCGGGTCTTTGCGTCGGACGTGACGCGCCGGACAACGACGCGGTCATGCAGGGGACGAAAGCGCATGGATACTTCTCCAAACCTTTGATTTTTGAGCGTTTCGGATGAGTGCGCGGGATCGCCGCCGCACCTGAACCAGAAATGGTGGTCTGATGAAGCCCCGCAAGGGGCCTCGGGAAGTTTTTTAGCACTCATTACCCCGGACTGCCATCATTGTTAGCAGGCGTAGTTAAATGCTGCTAGGGCCTTGAAATTGAACAGTTAATTCAATTTTCAGGCTTGTCAGGGAAACTGTCCCTTCTGAAACTATTGGCTCCTTCTCGGAGGATTCGCATGGTCTCGGAAGATTTCAGGAAGCAGGTCGCGGGCTACGGCCTGACCACCGCTCAAATTCTCTACCGGCTGCCGGACTACCCGCGATTTCTGCAAACCTATGTCTGGCAGAACTACGATCTGTTTCCGCAATTCCCGGAGCTGGGAAAGTTTCTCGATTTCTGGAAGCGTGAACTGGAAGGGCCGCTGTTCTCGGTGACGGTGGCGCATTCCCGGCTCATCAAGCCTTCGGAATTGCGGGCGGTGGACGGGGTGTTCCGGCTGCATTAGTTCTCGGCCCCGAAAGCGGGGTTGAAATGCGGTCCCAGTTTTATGCGGCGGTGGTGCTTGCCGCTTTGTCGATTGCACCCGCATTCGCGCAAACACTTCCATCGCTGCCGAAAGAAATGCTCGGCGTCTGGGGCTATGAGCCCGAAGATTGTGACGACGAACGAGCCGACCTGCGGCTGATCGTTGAACCGAACCGCGTGGACTTTTATGGGGCCGGCTATGAGTTGCGCCGGATCGCGCGCACCCACGATGGCGGCATCTACGCAACAGCGTGGCGCAACGACGAAGGCAGTACCAAGCGTTACAGCGACACGATCCGGCTACGGCTGACGGCTGAAGGCAAGCTGAGCGTGTTCGCAGTGGTGAAGCACAGTTACATACGCTGCAAAGCAAAGGGCGGGAAGCAATGAGCACGGGCGTCGTTGCGGGAAAGGTTGCCATCGTCACCGGTGCGGGCCGCGGGATAGGGCGCGCTATCGCGCATCTGATGGCGAAGGAAGGCGCAAAGGTTGTCGTGGTCGATATTGGCGCGGAGCTGGACGGCTCAGGCGGCGATGGCGGACCGGCGCATACGGTGGTGAGAGAAATCAAGGCCGCGGGCGGCGAGGCGATGGCTTCGACCCTTTCCATTACTGAAGGCGCGAACGCGGATAAAATTGTAGCGGACACGATCCAGAATTTCGGCCGCGTGGATATTCTCGTGAACAATGCGGGCATCCTGCGCGACCGCATGTTTCATAAAATGTCGCATTCCGATTTTTCAGATGTGATCGCGGTGCATCTCACGGGCTCCTTCAACATGAGCCGCGCCTGTGCCGCGCATTTCCGCGAGCGGCAGACGGGGGCGATGGTGCATATGACTTCGACTTCGGCGCTTGTCGGCTCCTACGGACAGGCCAATTACATGGCGGCGAAATTCGGCATGGTCGGTTTATCAAGGGGCATCGCGCTCGACATGTCGCGTTTCAATGTGCGCTCGAATTGCGTCGCGCCCTTCGCCTGGAGCCGGATGATCGAATCCATTCCCGCCGAAAGCGAAATGCAGAAGGCCGAGATCGAGCGGACGAAGCCCCTGACGCCGGAGAAAATAGCGCCGCTGGTGGTGTATCTTGGCTCGGACGGCGCGAAGGATGTTTCAGGGCAGATTTTCGGCGTGCGCGGGAACGAGATTTATCTGTTCAACCAGCCGCGTCCGGTCATCACCATGAAGGAGCCCAAAGGCTGGACGCCTTCGGCCATCGCGCAGCAGATCGGGCGCGAGCCGAAGGCCGCCTTCACGCCGCTGGA
>CAZUJE010000102.1:0-6308 GCA_964620215.1 uncultured Hyphomicrobiales bacterium | reverse complement strand
AGCGGCATGCTCGCCATGAAGGCGACCGCCTGGCCGACGTGATCCACGTCCATCAATGCTTCCGGCTTCGTGGACAAATCCGCCTGCAACACGCCCTGCGCCATCCGCGCGGCCAACGGCGTGTTCGCGTTACCGACATCGATCTGGCCGCAGGCGATATTGAATTCGCGGCCGTCGAGCGCGGTTGTTTTGGTGAGACCCGAAACGCCATGCTTCGTAGAAGTGTAGGCGATGGAGCGCGGCCGGGGTGCGTAGGCCGAAATCGAGCCGTTGTTGATGATGCGGCCGCCCATCGGTTTCTGGTTCCGCATGATGCGGAAGGCTTCCTGCGTGCAGATGAACAACGCCGTGAGGTTGGTGTCCACGACTTCCTTGTATTTTTCGATCGGCAACTCGTCGATATAGACGGGGGGAGCGCCCATGCCGGCATTGTTGAAGAGAAGATCAAGGCGGCCAAACGTGTCCATCGTCTTCTTGAACAGCGCCTTGATGTCATCGACCTTGGTGACGTCGGTCTGCACGATCAGCGTCTTCACGCCATGCTTCTTCGCTTCGCCCGCGGCTTCTTCCAGCGGCTCCTTGCGGCGTCCTGCGAGCACGACGTTCCAGCCGGTCTTCGCGAGATGAATGGTGGCGGCGCGGCCAATGCCGGTGCCTGCGCCTGTGACGAGCGCGATTTTTTCAGCAGCCATTTTTGAATTTCCTCCCAGATAGACGCAAATTATTGCCGGAAGCCGACAAGCCTGTGCGATATCTGGTCGAAAGGGGCGAAGCCTGTCAAATCCCTTAGCGCGGACTTGGCGATGTCGTTGGTGTTCGTTTCAAGCCGCCCGAAGACCTTGTCGGCGAATGCCTGTATTTCTGCCGGGGAAGCCGTGGCAAGAACATGCGCGGCCTCGGAGATAAAATCCTTGTTCTGCTGGATCAGCGCAAGGGCCTTGTTCTGCACGTCAAAAAGGTTTTCCTGTCCGCGCCATACAAACCAGCCGTTCCAGACTTTCTCGCCGCGCTCGAACAGCCCATTCACCTCGTGATCGGTCAGGCTGTCGATGTTGCCGAACCACATTTTCTCGCGGGCTATCCGGCGTAACTCAGGCTTCACGAGCTTTTCCTTGGCCATCTCCCACAGCAGCGACTCCGACACGCGGTAGGCGTAGCTCTCCTTGGCCGCCGCCAGTTCCCGTTCCAGCCTGTGAAAATTTTGCCTTGCTTTCGCAAGTCGCGCATCGGCATCGCCTGCTTGCGCCATCTCCTTGCGGAGTTCGGGAATGCGTTTGGTCATGTATTCAATCGCTTTTTCGCGCTGCCCCATGCGGGAATAATACGCGTTGATTTCATTCCCCATGACACTCAGACGCGGCGGAATCTGCGAGGCGGTTGCGATCCGGCTTGAAATATCTCCTTGCAGCGCCGGTGCGGGTGAGGTGTTGAGAACCCGCGCAGAAGGAGGGGCGAATGCGAAAGGCCCGGCGCTTGCGGCGGCTGGCCCGGCGGGCATGAGCGGCTGGTCGATTCTGACGGAGCCGACTCCCACCGGAACGGGAGCGTACATCAATACGTCGCGCTCGACTTTCAGATAGCGGTCAGGAATGACCACCCGGATCCATTTTACGATGCTGTGCCTGTCGCGCGCTGCTGCTTCGCTCCAGAAATGGGCTTCGCCACTGAGAACATCGCGGTTGCGGGTCATCACGCCGGTGCGGCGTTCGAATTCGATTGCTTCCGCCTGGTTGCGCAGCCCTCGCGCCACCGCGTTTGGCGCGTTGTCCCGCAGGTAAGTGAATTCCTGATCGAGCTTACGCCAGCGCTGTTCATTCGCCGCTTCGTCTTCGCGAGCCCATTGTACGCGCATGCGAAGGCCTTGTTCTTGCCGGTAGAGGCCGTCGTAGAGCGATTGCAGCCGCTGCTCGAGTTCATTCAGCGAATTTGGACGAGGCGCGGAAAGAAACGCCTGTCCGTTTTCCAGCCAGGGCGCGGAGCGGCGAACGAGATCGTCGAATTGCGGAAGGTTTTGCTGAAGTGGATCGGGTGGGGCGTAACCGCCGCCTGAATTGGGAATACAAACTGGATTGCTGGACGTCTCCTGCCAGTGGTATCCGCAGCCTTGGCACCACGATTTCCACACATTGATTCCACGCGACAGCGCGGCCCGTCCGTCCGCGTTGCTGCATTGGGCAGCGGCAAGATCGGGTGTCAGCAATGTGCAGACGATAAACAGAAATCGAAATCTCACCGAACTTCCCCGCGAGCCCGGAACCGAAGTCCATGCTTAGCACAAGCTGGGGTTGCGTGCAGGTGCTTTACTTCACTTCCCCGTTTTCCCGCCGTTCACATAGGGCGGTTTCGGAATGGCGATATGCGCCGCGCGCAGGGCCGACGACCAGCGCTCGCGGATGTCGGTGAAGTACGGCTCACCCGGCTCGATGCGGTAGTTCAGCTCCGCCTCAAAAGCGTCGCGCCGCAGAACCAGCAGATCGATCGGCAGGCCGACCGCGAGATTGGAGCGCATGGTGGAATCCATCGACAGCAAGCCGAGCTTCAGCGCGTCGTAGATGTCGGTGTTGAAACTCACGGCACGATCCAAAATCGGTTTTCCGTATTTATGCTCGCCGATTTGCAGATAGGGCGTGTCCACCGTGCATTCGATGAAGTTACCGGCAGAGTAAATCATGAAGAGCCGCAGGCGGCGGCCTTTTAACTGTCCACCGAACAAAAACGAAACCTCGAATTCGAGATCGTTATCCTTCAGCGCCTCTTCATATTGCGCGCGGATGATCTTGATCGCCTTGCCGATGCGCTGGGCGGCCTGAAACATGGACGGCGCGTTGGTGAGGCGTTCCTTCTCTCCGGTTTCCGGGTTCTCGATGCCTTCGTTGAGAAGGCTCACCACCGACTGCGACAGCGACAGGTTGCCGGCGGAGGCCAGCGCCATCACGCGCTCGCCCGGCTCCTCGAATACGTGCAGCTTGCGGAAGGTCGAGATGTTGTCGAGGCCCGCATTGGTGCGGGTGTCGGCGATCATGACGAGTCCGTCGCGCACGAGAATTCCGCAGCAATAGGTCATTTCACCGGTTCCGGGCTTATCGAGCGGGCGCAGTCTATCGACGCGCCCGCCCGCGGCAAGGAGCAGACAAGCCGCAGGGCGAATTTTTGTGGAGTGTTGCGGGCTTAGCTCTGGGTCTGGCGGCCGGACTGGTCCAGCTGGACATGGACTTCGAGCTTCTCGCCCATGCCGCCGGTGCGCACGCCGCGCACGGGGGCGGCACCCAGATAGTCGAGCCCAATGGCGACCCTGATATGCGCATCGGTTGCGCTGATGCCGTTTGCCGGATCGAAGGCGACCCAGCCGAGATCGGGCGTATAGGCTTCCGCCCAGGCGTGCCCCGCTTCCTGCTGGTTCATGCCGTCGCCGCGCAGGAAATAGCCGCCGACATAGCGCGCGGGAATTTCCAGATGCCGCGCGCAGGCGACGAAGACATGCGCGTAGTCCTGACAGACGCCACGCTTGTTCGCGTAAGCCTCGCAGGCGGTGGTTTTCGTGTCGGTGGCGTTTGGCAGAAACGTGAAGCCTTCATAAATCGCGGCGTTGATGCGATGCAGTTTCTCCAGCGTGGCGCCTTTTTTCTTCGCGATGCTTTCGGCGAATCCGATAATGGCTTCGTCGGCTTTGGTCAGATCGGTTTCGCGCAAATATAAGGACGGCGGGAAGCGCTCCACCGTTCCCCGGATGACGCCCGCCGTGTCCTGCGTTTCCACTTCGCCATCGACACCGATTCTGAGTTCATTGATCGGGCCTTCCAGCGTGAACGAGTGGGTGAGATTGCCGAAGGCATCCTCGCGCGCGTCGAGGCGGCAGTCCTCGCTCACGTCCACGCGCCAGCGCACCACATATTGCGAGTCGTGATTGCGCGGCGTCAGGCGCAGCAACTGGATCGCCGATTTCGCGGGCGTGTCATAGCGATAGACGGTTTCATGGACGATGCGGATGCGCATTTTATCAGCCGAGATATTGCTCGGAGATCGCGCCGCCGAGCCGGTTGTTCTCAGCGATGAAGGAAGTGATGAATTCGTGCAAGCCCGTCTGGAAGATATTCTCCATCGTGGCGTTGGATAACTTCGTGAGCATCCCGCGGGCGAGGCGCTGTGAATTGCCTTGCCGCCCGTAAAATTGCGCAAGGTCGTCGAGATAGCGGCTCAGATTTTCATAGCAGCTTGCGAGCGAGCGCGGCATCTGCCGGTTTAGAATCAGGAGGTCCGCGACCAGCCACGGTTTCACTCCTTCGCGATAGACCCAGTGATAGCTCGTGCGCGCGGAGACGGAGCGGAGAATCGACGCCCACTGGAAATAATCGAGCGGGCCGCCGACATGCTCTTTGGCCGGGAGCAGCACGTGATATTTCACGTCGAGAATGCGCGCCGTTGCGTCGGCGCGTTCGATCAGGATGCCGAGACGGACGAACCAGTAAGAGTCATTGCGCAGCATGGAGCGGAACGACGAGCCGTCGAAGGCGAGCGAAGTATCTTTCACGAAGGCGAGGAAGCCCGCGATTTCCTCGCGGCTCATGCCCGGCTTCATGCGCTGCAATTCGTTCCACGATGTGTTGATCGCGTCCCAGGTCTCGCCGGTGAGGGCGGTGCGGACGGCGCGCGCGTTCTGCCGCGCGGTCTCAAGGCAATTCCGGATGGATGAAGGGTTCTCTTGCGAGAAGGCGAGATATTCAATGACCTTGCGTTCGTCGGCTTCGCCGTATTTTTGCTTGAACGCGACGGCGCAACCGGCTGTCTCGACCGCCGATTGCCATTCATTGCTGGCGCCGCCGTAAGCCTGCGGGAGCGCGACCAGTCTTGTCGTCGCGTCGAGAATACGCGCGAGACATTCCGCGCGTTCGATGTAACGCGACAGCCAGTACAAACTTTCCGCAGTGCGCGAGAGCATGTCAGCGATCCAGCACCCAGGTATCTTTTGTCCCGCCGCCCTGACTCGAATTGACGACGAGCGAACCTTTTTCCAGCGCGACCCGCGTCAGGCCACCCGGCACGATGCGAACCTTGTCGCGGCCCGTCAGCACGAACGGGCGCAGATCGACGTGGCGCGGCGCGACGCCTTCCTGAACCGCGGTGGGGCAGGTGGAGAGGGCGAGCGTCGGCTGCGCGATGAAATTCTTCGGATCGGTTTTCAGTTTGTTGCGGAACGTCTCGATCATCGCCTTGTCGGCCTTCGGGCCGATCAGCATGCCGTAGCCGCCGGAGCCGTGAACTTCCTTCACGACCAATTCGTGCAAATTATCGAGCACGTATTTCAGGTGGTCCTTCTCGCGGCAGCGCCAGGTTTCCACGTTTTTCAGGAGCGGTTCTTCGCCGAGATAGAATTTCACGATTTCCGGCATGTAACTGTAAACGGCCTTGTCGTCGGCGACGCCGGTACCGACCGCATTCGCAAGCGTCACGTTGCCGGCCTGATAGGCGCTCATCAGGCCCGGCACGCCGAGCGCGCTGTCGGGGCGGAAAACGAGCGGATCGAGATAGTCGTCGTCCACCCGGCGATAGATCACATCCACCCGCTGCGGGCCTTCGGTCGTGCGCATGTAAACGACATTGCTTTTCACAAAGAGATCGCGGCCTTCGACGATCTCGATGCCGAGTTTGTCGGCGAGGAAGGAGTGCTCGTAATAGGCCGAGTTGAAAATGCCCGGCGTGAGCAGCACCACCGTCGGCTCGCCGGAAGCCGAATGGGGTGCGACGGACTTGAGCGTCGTCAGCAATTCGTCCGGATAGTTGTCCACCGGCTCGACGCGGTGATCCATGAACAGTTCGGGAAACAGCCGCAGCATAATTTCGCGGTTCTCCAGCATGTAGGAGACACCGCTCGGAACGCGCGTATTGTCCTCAAGGACATAGAAATCGTTTTCGTCCACGCGCACCACGTCGATGCCCGCGATGTGAACATGAATGTCGTGTGGCGCGGGCTTGCCGTTCATCTCGGGGCGGAAGACCGGATTTTTGAAGATCAGGTCTTCGGGCACCTTGCCCGCGCGCATGATCTCGCGTTTGCCGTAGATGTCGCGGATATAGTGGTTGATCGCGGTGACGCGCTGCTCGAGTCCCTTTGAAAGTTTTTTCCATTCATCCGCCATCAGGATGCGGGGGATGATGTCGAAGGGGATCAGGCGCTCCTGCGCCTCGGCATTTCCATGGACAGCGAAGGTGATGCCGATGCGGCGGAAGATGAATTCCGCCTCGCGCCGGCGATAGTCGATCACTTCGCGGGGAGTGGATTTCAGCCATTCGGCGAGCGCCGCATAGGCGGG
>CAZUJE010000101.1:1430-10367 GCA_964620215.1 uncultured Hyphomicrobiales bacterium | reverse complement strand
CCGCGAATACATCAAACATCCCGGCGGAGTCGCAATTCTCGCTTTGCTGGATAACGGCAATCTGGTGATGGAGCGCCAGTTCCGTTATGCGCCGCAGCAGGAATTCATCGAGCTGCCCGCCGGAAAGATCGACCACGGCGAAGACACTTTGCTGACAGCGCAGCGCGAATTGCTGGAAGAGACGGGCTATGTGGCGCGCGAATGGATGCACCTCGCCAGCGCATGGCCGTGCATCGGATTTTCCGATGAGAAAATGGAATACTACTTGGCGCAAGGCTTGACGCATCAAGGACGACAACTCGACGAAGGAGAGTTTCTGGAGGTATTCGATTTGTCTCCAGTCGATCCTATCGAGTGGGTTCGTCTTGGCAAGATCACCGACAGCAAAACTATCGTCGGCCTGTTCTGGATGGAAAAAATGCTCAAAGATTGGGCATAGCAGATGCGTATCTGCGCATCATCATGGGGCGCGAAATTGAGATACGCGCCGAATTGGTGAGCGCAGCCTTTTGTCTGCTCGGCATGTATAAGAAAAACACTTTTAAATCAGTTATGAGGTGTGCTGGAACGGAACTTGCATTCCTTTGCGCGATTCGCACTTATTGAGGGAATTATGGAAAACCTAAAAGTTAGCAGTGACGCTCTATTTATTTTGCTTGGCGCCATCATGGTGCTGGCTATGCACGCAGGATTCGCCTTTCTGGAATTGGGTACCGTGCGTAAAAAGAATCAGGTGAATGCGCTGGTAAAGATACTCAGCGACTTCGCCATCTCAACCTTGGCGTATTTTTTCATCGGTTACAGCATTGCCTACGGTGTTAACTTTTTCTCCGGCGCGGAAGAACTGGCGCAGAAGAATGGCTACGAGCTGGTGAAATTCTTTTTTCTGCTCACCTTCGCTGCCGCGATTCCCGCCATCGTCTCCGGCGGCATCGCCGAACGCGCCAGATTCAATCCGCAACTGGCCGCGACTTTCATGCTGGTCGGCTTTGTCTATCCCTTCTTTGAAGGTATCGCATGGAACCATAAATTCGGCGTGCAAGATTGGCTCAATGCCAGCTTCGGTGCCGAGTTCCATGACTTTGCCGGCTCCGTCGTCGTGCATGCAGTCGGAGGCTGGATCGCGCTTGCTGCCGTGCTGCTGCTAGGCGCACGACGCGGGCGTTACAACAAAGAAGGGCGCATCTCTGCGCACCCCCCGTCCAGCATTCCTTTTCTAGCACTTGGCGCGTGGATACTCACGGTCGGCTGGTTCGGATTCAACGTTATGTCCGCACAGGAGATCGGCAAGATCAGCGGATTGGTTGCCGTCAATTCACTGATGGCGATGGTCGGCGGCACGCTGGTCGCATTGTGGGTCGGCAAAAACGACCCCGGCTTCGCGCATAACGGCCCCTTGGCCGGACTGGTCGCCGTGTGTGCCGGTTCCGATTTGATGCATCCGCTGGGAGCCTTGATCGTCGGCGGAGTCGCAGGGGGACTGTTCGTGTGGATGTTTACCCTCACGCAGAACCGCTGGAAGATCGACGACGTGCTCGGCGTATGGCCGTTGCACGGCCTGTGCGGCGCATGGGTCGGCATCGCCGCAGGCATCTTCGGCGCAAAAGCAATGGGCGGCGTCGGCGGCATCAGCTTCATGTCGCAACTCATCGGCACATTGCTCGGCATCAGCATCGCTCTGGCCGGAGGCTTCATCGTCTACGGCTTGATTAAAAAGACCGTCGGTATTCGTCTGGATGCCGAAGAAGAGTTCAACGGCGCAGACCTCAGCATCCACAAAATCACCGCAACGCCGGAGCGCGAGTCGGGCTGGTGAAATGATGCTACGTTCCTGACAATAACGTCTTGAACGGATAGTAGCTTGCGGCCCAGTTGAAGAAGGTCGCATAATGAGCGGATTAAGCGGTACGGATTACAGGAGCAAGGTCAGAACTGTGATAACGCGAAATGCAAAAAAGTGCGTGAATTACTCCATGTCAGGATTAAACAGAGGGCTTATGAAACTTAGTTATGTTATCGGTTTTATTATATGCAGCATGGCCTCTGCATTTTGCCATGCCAGTCAGTTTGTCAATATAGGCCAATATTCCTTGACAGGGACGATTAAAAACGGGGCAAGAGATAAACCTGGTTTTATTGTTGAAACTACGCCGGGGAAAACTTATCCGGGATTGGCACTTGACGATCCGGTGAACATTACACATATCACGGCCGGAACGGATGTTGGCGAATGGCCTGTTCTAAAGAGAGGCCGGCTCGATCATATACAAATGATCATGAATAGAAGAAACACGGCCTTATATAAAAAATTTTATGGCAAGCACGTTGTTGTCGACTGTTTCATTGATTTTGCCGGACGTTACGACACGCCGGTTTTTTGTGGCGCAACAAATATTACCCTTGCTCCTGTAGGGGCTGCCAACGAACCCTCTAACCGAACAGCCGTAATTCCCAATAAGCTGTCTGACAATTACCCTAAGACAAATAGATTGTTCGAGATGCTTTCATATTGTGTGGTTCCTGCTGCCCAATATGGCCAATATTCATCTTATGACGGAGGGAAGTCGTCTGGCTATCTATTGATGGACAAGTGCGCCAATGAATTTCTTGCTTGGAATAAGTCGTGTTTGGAAGATGGGGGTACAAAAGATAGCTGCTTAACAGAGGGGTTGATTTATGTGCAGTCGATACTAAAAAAATTCAATAAATAATTTCTGAGATGCCCATCACGATTATTCGCGAGACTTATTGTCGTTACGCGAGTGACGCGAAATGAGAGAGGCTTTGTGATCGCCGCCATCGCACTCGATCTTGGCTCCACCTCGATCAAGGCGGGCTTGTTGCAGCGCGATGGCACGTTGAGAGACATCGTGTCTGCGGCTGCACCTGAGATTTCCGTCGATAGCGGACGCTACGAAAGCGATGCGCTGGTTTATGCGCATGTGGCGGAAGAGGTGCTCGCGACATGCCTGTCCAAAACAAGCGGACTGCCTCCGCTCGGTCTGTGCGGTCAACGTTCTTCGTTCCTGATATGGGAGAAGGCGAACGGGCAGCCGCTCACCCCGCTCATCTCATGGCAGGACACGCGCGGTGCGGCGAGTTGCGAAGCTTTGCGCGCTGCGGAAAGATCGATTCGCGACTTGAGCGGTTTGCGTCTGACGCCGTATTATTTTGCGCCCAAGCTGCGCATCCTGTTGCAGGAACATCCGCAATGGCGCGCACGCCTTGAGCGCGGCGAGTTGCTGGTGGGTACACTCGATACTTTTCTGATCTGGCGCTGGACGGGCGGCAGGCAGTACGTCACGGATGCCTCCATGGCTGCGCGCACTTTGCTCATGGATATCCGGCGGCAGCAATGGTCGCCGGAACTCTGCGAAATCTTCGGCATCCCTCTCGCCGTGCTCCCGCAAATCAGGCCTTCCGTCGGCTTGGCTATCCCTCTGAAAAATAGCCTTACCTTGCAGGCCAGCGCAGGCGATCAGTCGGCCGCATTCTTCGCCAGCGTCGGTACGGATAACATGGCGGCACTGGCCAATCTGGGAACCGGCGGTTTTGTGATGCGCGACATGGCGCAGGAACACAATGGGCTGGACGGTTATCTGCGCACTTTGCTCTATCGGGACAATGCGGTGCATGCCCGCGTTGCGCTCGAAGGCACGCTCAATTCCATCGCCGCCGCTCTTGCCCCTTATCCGGTGGCGGAGTGTCGCAGCGAGGATATGGCGTCGACAGATATATTCTGTCTCGCAGAGCCCAGCGGTCTTGGCGCACCCTATTTTCGCAACGATTTTGGCGTTCATTTTTCGCATCCCGTCGATCATCTGTCGCCGCTGCAAATCGGCAGCCTGTTGCTCGAAGGCATCGTTTTCCGCGTGGCGCGGATACTGGAGGAGTTTCACCGCGCCTCCCCGCTTGAGCGCGTCTACCTTTCCGGCGGCTTGTCCGAGCTGCCCTGCCTGCAACAAGGCATCGCGCAGTGCGTACCCGCATTGCACGTCTATCGTTTGCAGCAGAGAGATTCCAGTCTGCAAGGCGCGGCGCTGCTTGCGGCGGGAATGCAGAGGGCTTCGAGCCGTGAGGTTGGGCGGATTATCGTGGCGGATGGCGCGCCACGTTTGCCGGAAAAATATCGGCGCTGGAAGGATTGGTTTGACGTTCTGCTGTCTAGCCAGGCGGGCTGAGCGGCGGCCAGACAAGGTCGATGCGCCCGCAGTTGAGCAGGTTTTGCGCCGATGAATTCTTGCGCCGAAGTCGTCAGCCCCAATGCGGCGAGGATGGGGTTCTCGTGAGAGACCGCCAGCACATGGGCGTCGGGGTGGCGCGCGGCGATCTCATCCAGAAAATCCTTCAAGCGACATTGGCTTCGCTCTCGCCGTGTCTGATAAAGGTGATTTTCATGTGATTCGCGATGAATGGGGTAGAGAAAAGAAAAACATACTAATTTAATCGGGATTGAACTTTGTTCATTCGAGCCAGTCAGAGCAAGCGGGTAAGGCCCATTGTTATGAAAGGACGCATCATGAAAAAATATTTGGTATTGATCTCTCTGACTGTCTCCGAATGGATCGCTGTGCTGGCCAACACTGTTCCCGTCTAAGGCAGAATTTCAAGCAGAAAAACCTATGGATTGAGGACATCGATGCCGCGCTTTTGCGCGGCATCGCGCGTTGCCGAGACGATGCGTTCATTCAGGCTTGCATCCGGTTCGACTGCCAATGGGATGTTCTCCAGTACCTTGTCGGCGAATTCCAGCGTGGATTGGGCGCGGTCTTTCGGATACCCTGCCTGCGACGCGATGGCCTGAAAATAAAGCATGCCGTTGCGTTGCGTGATGGCGAGCTGATAATGATCATGCCCATGCGCGGTGACATCTTTGTCGCGTATCTCGAAGCAAAGCGTCCGGCTGTTTTGCGCGGGGTCGCAAGTCGGCGCAAGCCGCCTGGCAATGTCTTCGATCAACGGTTGTGCCAAGTTGAGTTGCGGCGCAAGCGTCATGTGGTATTGCCCCGGTCGTTCGATGATGAGCGGGTTGTCCAGCGGCGGCGTCTTGCCGGGGCGCAGCAGCGCTAACACCACCAGAGTCACAATCGTGAGGATGGTCATCTCAATCAAAATACATACCTTTGTGTGATGTCGAATACGTCGCGCATTCTAGCGCGTCTGCGTCATATTTTCGCCAACGCATGCCGATCAGTTGGCACGCAATTCCGCTGTAGCGAAATATTCGGGTAATAATCGTTTCTTATACTGACCCGCGATGGGCTGTCTGAGCCTGTGTGCAGTTTGCACTTGTGCGGACAAATATATTTCTATATTATTGGAAATGTGGAAATAAAAAAAGAGGCTCCAATATGAAAATAAAACCGGCAGTAGCAGCGCTGGCCGCATTGGCGCAGGAATCGCGCTTGGCCGTGTTCCGTTTGCTGGTGCAGGCAGGCAAGGAGGGCGTGGCGGCAGGCGTGTTGGGCGAGAAGCTGGGTATTCCGCCAGCTACCTTGTCGTTTCATCTCAAGGCGCTGGCGAATGCCGGATTGGTCAAGTCGCGCACAGATGGGCGCTATGTGATCTATAGCGCCAACTATACCGAGATGGACAAGCTTATTGCCTATCTTACCGAGCATTGTTGTGCGGGTGATGCGGCACAGTGTGTCCCGATTAAAAAATGTTGATAACCGAAAAAGGAAAATTGAAATGAGTGAAAAACAATACAACGTGCTGGTGCTGTGTACCGGTAATTCCGCACGCAGCATTTTGGGCGAAGTGCTGTTCAATGCTTTGGGTAAAGGCAAGTTCAAAGCGTACAGCGCGGGCAGCAAACCTGCCGGACGCGTCAATCCGGGTGCGCTGGAATGGCTGCAACAGCAAGGCTATGGCATCGAAGGGCTGCGCAGCAAAAGTTGGGACGAGTTCGCCGCGCCCGGTGCGCCGGAGTTCGATTTCATCTTCACCGTGTGCGACAACGCGGCCGGCGAAGCCTGCCCGCTGTGGCTGGGCAAGCCTGCCACGGCGCACTGGGGCATTCCCGACCCGGCGCATATCGAGGGCGATGAAGCGCGTCGTGCAGCTTTCAAGAAGGCCGCCGATCAATTGGCGCGGCGCATTCAGCTGTTCCTGAGCCTGCCCATCGATAAGTTGGACAAGCTCGCGCTGAAAGAAAAGCTTGCCGAAATCGGACGCATTCAGGACTAGAGCCATGAGTATTTTTGAACGCTACCTCACCCTTTGGGTTTTCCTGTGCATCATCGTTGGCGTGGTGTTGGGGCAGGTGATGCCCGCACCGTTCCACTGGCTGGGCGGTCTGGAAGTCGCCAAGGTCAACCTCCCTGTCGGACTGTTGATCTGGGTGATGATCATTCCCATGCTGCTGCGCATCGACTTCGGCGCATTGCACCAAGTACGAAAACACTGGCGCGGTATCGGCGTCACGCTGTTTATCAACTGGGCGGTCAAGCCGTTCTCGATGGCGCTGCTGGGTTGGTTGTTTATTCGTTACCTGTTCGCGCCGTATTTACCTGCCGAGCAGATCGACAGCTACATCGCCGGGCTGGTGTTGCTTGCCGCCGCACCCTGCACCGCGATGGTGTTCGTGTGGAGCCGTCTGGTGAACGGTGAACCCTTGTTCACCCTGAGCCAAGTCGCGCTCAACGACGCCATCATGGTGTTCGCCTTTGCGCCGCTGGTGGCGCTGCTGCTCGGTATGTCATCCATCATCGTGCCGTGGGATACGCTGCTGGTGTCGGTGGTGCTCTACATCGTGCTGCCCGTGTTGCTGGCGCAAGTGTGGCGCAAGCTGCTGTTGGCGCGCGGCGAGGAAGCGCTGCAACGTACTTTGGCAACACTCCATCCCGTCTCCATCTCCGCGCTGTTGCTCACACTGGTGCTGCTGTTCGCCTTCCAAGGCAAAGCCATCGTCGAACATCCGCTCATCATCGCCATGCTCGCCGTGCCGATCACCGTACAGGTGTACTTCACTTCAGGGCTGGCGTATTGGCTGAACCGCAGAGTCGGCGAGGCGCACTGCGTGGCCGGGCCGTCGGCTTTGATCGGAGCGTCCAATTTCTTTGAGTTAGCCGTTGCAGCGGCCATCAGCATATTTGGCTTTGAATCCGGTGCGGCATTGGCTACGGTGGTCGGCGTATTGATCGAAGTGCCGGTGATGTTGAGCGTGGTATATCTGGTGAAGCGCAGCAAGGGGTGGTATGAATCGGGTGTGTAAAATTTTACTATACGAGCACTACTGGGCTGAGATTCCTGCGCGCGGGCGCTACCCTCGCCAGAACGCTTTGGAGCGTCGATCCGAAATATTTCAATCCTCGCCCGCACCGAGGTGCGGGCGCTACTCGAATCAGCAAAGAGACAGTATTCATCGTCGGGCGTTTCAATCCTCGCCCACTCTCGCGAGAGGGCGCGACCCGCTCAAGCCGAGCATGATTTTTATGCTCTGGTGTTTCAATCCTCGCCCACTCTCGCGAGAGGGCGCGACATGGCAACAATCGCCGCATAAATCACGAATCCCCAGTTTCAATCCTCGCCCACTCTCGCGAGAGGGCGCGACCTTGGGCTGGGGTGCGGATGGACGGCACTGGGTGGTTTCAATCCTCGCCCACTCTCGCGAGAGGGCGCGACGTTTTAAGTCATTGTCTCGGCCATCGCTTCGCGTGTTTCAATCCTCGCCCACTCTCGCGAGAGGGCGCGACCCCCAGCGCGACCGTAGGCACAAGCACTACAAGCCGTTTCAATCCTCGCCCACTCTCGCGAGAGGGCGCGACCTCCATGATGGCTTTTTCAGCTACACAGGCATTGAGTTTCAATCCTCGCCCACTCTCGCGAGAGGGCGCGACTGATATGGAACTTTGCGGCGGAGCGGTTCTATTTGTTTCAATCCTCGCCCACTCTCGCGAGAGGGCGCGACAATGTCGATATTGTACTTCCCGCAAGCAGTCTGAGTTTCAATCCTCGCCCACTCTCGCGAGAGGGCGCGACCACGATGGACACAAAGCCACGCGCTGGGGTGTACGTTTCAATCCTCGCCCACTCTCGCGAGAGGGCGCGACGAAATTTTGTGAGTTTTTCAAGGACGTTGAAAGCGTTTCAATCCTCGCCCACTCTCGCGAGAGGGCGCGACGTTATTTTCCGCGACCCAAAAGAAAATGAAACAATCGTTTCAATCCTCGCCCACTCTCGCGAGAGGGCGCGACCTCACGCTTTTCGATTGCCTCGCTACCTCCTACCGGTTTCAATCCTCGCCCACTCTCGCGAGAGGGCGCGACGCGAGGGGCGGCAATCACATTGAGGCCATCCGAGTGTTTCAATCCTCGCCCACTCTCGCGAGAGGGCGCGACGACAGCGGACACGGTGAAAGAAATATGGATTACGGTTTCAATCCTCGCCCACTCTCGCGAGAGGGCGCGACTTCCGCAAAATCACGCCCGGAGTCTCTGGTGATTGTTTCAATCCTCGCCCACTCTCGCGAGAGGGCGCGACTTGGCCGCAGTGTTTTACATCGCCGCGCTTTATGCAACGTTTCAATCCTCGCCCACTCTCGCGAGAGGGCGCGACTTACAACTTCCCAGCATTGAAGAGATTCGAGATAACGTTTCAATCCTCGCCCACTCTCGCGAGAGGGCGCGACGCGCCATGCCTGATGCTCTTGTACGAGCGATGGACGTTTCAATCCTCGCCCACTCTCGCGAGAGGGCGCGACCAAGTTCTCTCCGCTGAAACTAAAGCTGGCACTGGTTTCAATCCTCGCCCACTCTCGCGAGAGGGCGCGACCATGAGCAGGACGAACGCACAGCGCACAAAAAATAGTTTCAATCCTCGCCCACTCTCGCGAGAGGGCGCGACGGCAACAGAACCATCGCCACACCGCAGCAAAAAAGGTTTCAATCCTCGCCCACTCTCGCGAGAGGGCGCGACCAAGTTCTCTCCGCTGAA
>CAZUJE010000101.1:0-1330 GCA_964620215.1 uncultured Hyphomicrobiales bacterium | reverse complement strand
ACTAAAGCTGGCACTGGTTTCAATCCTCGCCCACTCTCGCGAGAGGGCGCGACCGCCATGAAACAAAACTTACAAGTTCTCTCCGCTGTTTCAATCCTCGCCCACTCTCGCGAGAGGGCGCGACTCGAAGATCGCGAATTGGTCGCTAAACATTGGAAAGTTTCAATCCTCGCCCACTCTCGCGAGAGGGCGCGACTCTCGGCAGACTGGGGCATCAGCGCAAAGATGGTCATTGTTTCAATCCTCGCCCACTCTCGCGAGAGGGCGCGACTCGGGCTTCACTTCGACGTTGCTCATCATCCAGATGTTTCAATCCTCGCCCACTCTCGCGAGAGGGCGCGACGAGGATTGTTTTGGAGCCTTGCGCGGCGTTGAATTTGTTTCAATCCTCGCCCACTCTCGCGAGAGGGCGCGACCCCCAAATCGTTTTCTATTCGCCGAATATAAAGGTGTTTCAATCCTCGCCCACTCTCGCGAGAGGGCGCGACCATCTGCAAAAAAACATGCCGAGACGATTCGTCACGTTTCAATCCTCGCCCACTCTCGCGAGAGGGCGCGACTGGCGCGCCGCCAGGTGAACAGGCTGATGATGACGGTTTCAATCCTCGCCCACTCTCGCGAGAGGGCGCGACAGCAGCCTGAACCTGATCATTGGTCGCCAGACCAGTTTCAATCCTCGCCCACTCTCGCGAGAGGGCGCGACTTGTGGCTCTCCGCCCTCTCGGTTCTCGTCCCGAGTTTCAATCCTCGCCCACTCTCGCGAGAGGGCGCGACATACCACAGAACATCATATCGCTATGGAAAAAAGGTTTCAATCCTCGCCCACTCTCGCGAGAGGGCGCGACGGCGAGAGAAGCGTCCCCTCGGTGACTTGTTTGGTCGTTTCAATCCTCGCCCACTCTCGCGAGAGGGCGCGACCTGAAAGCATCAACGAGCTGGATCGGGACGAACTGTTTCAATCCTCGCCCACTCTCGCGAGAGGGCGCGACCAGATGACTCGGCATCTTCGTCTGCTTCTGCCATGTTTCAATCCTCGCCCACTCTCGCGAGAGGGCGCGACGCAATCATCATAGGCTTCAACCAGCTCTGCAAAAGTTTCAATCCTCGCCCACTCTCGCGAGAGGGCGCGACCTCCGGCACCGTAAAACGCGCCTACTAATGCAGTTGTTTCAATCCTCGCCCACTCTCGCGAGAGGGCGCGACCAAGGATTGCCGCAGCCAGTGCCACCTTATAACCGTTTCAATCCTCGCCCACTCTCGCGAGAGGGCGCGACGTTTTCACTTCTGCGTTTTCCGATATGGTCTGAATGTTTCAATCCTCGCCCACTCT
>CAZUJE010000100.1:9152-10588 GCA_964620215.1 uncultured Hyphomicrobiales bacterium | reverse complement strand
GCGTGCATCTGGCCAAGATGCTGAAGTCCGGCGCCAACGTGCTGCTGCTCGACGAGCCGACCAACGATCTCGACGTCGATACGTTGCGCGCGCTGGAGGAAGGCCTGGAAGATTTTGCCGGCTGCGCCGTTATCATCAGCCACGATCGCTTCTTCCTGGATCGCATCGCGACCCACATGCTGGCCTTTGAAGGCGATTCACACGTTGAATGGTTTGAGGGAAATTTCGAGGACTACGAGAAGGACAAGATGCGCCGCCTCGGCGTCGACTCCACCATTCCGAAGCGGATCAAATACAAGAAGCTGATGCGTTGATGTTGTCATGCCCCGCGAAAGCGGGGCATCCAGTAAACAGCGGGGTTACTGGATCGTCCGCTTTCGCGGACGATGACATTCTTGCCTCAGACCGTATGACTGATCGCCGCGTAATAAGCGCGGCTGTAACCCGCGATCAAATTCGCCTTGTCCATGCCGTTTACGATGCGGCGTGCCTGTGACCAGTCCTCGATGCGCGCACTGAAATAATCGGCAAGCTTCTTGCCGGTGAACATGCCCTTGACCATTCCGGCGAGCAGGATTTGCGCGGCGGTCTTGATCTCCAGCGCTTTTTCAGGCCGGTTCACAAGATCAATGCCGAGGAATTTTCCCATCTTGTCGTAATTGGTGCGCCAGGTGAGTTGCACGAAGCCGCGCCCGAAATAGGTTTGGCCGGTTTGCGGATCGGCCACGCCATAGGTGCGCCCGCGGCCGCGGCCATATTCCTCGATGCCGCGGAAGGTGCGGTCGGTCTCGTGATGCGTGGTTCCAAGCGCATAGGCGAGCCAACGGTCGTCTTGCTTTTCGTATTCGTTTTCCCAGTGGTCGAGAATGGCATTGAGGCCATCGACCTGGGTCTGTTTCAAACTGCCGCCAAAAAGATGGCTTCGTATATAGTCGAAGAAGAATCGGCGATTGATCACATTCGGTCCTTTCCATGTTGGGGAAGACCGAATTTTAAGTGCGGTGGAAACGACGGGGATAAAGGTGACTAGCTTGTTGCGCGGCTTGATATTTTTTCTGTTCGCGCTTTTCGCGGGTGGTGACGCGCGCGCGGACGCGACGTTCCACCAGTTCATCCAGTCGCTGTGGCCGCAGGCGCAGCAGATGGGGATCTCGCGCAAGACTTTTGACGCCAACACGCGCGGGCTGGAGCCGGACCTGTCATTGCCCGATCTGGAGATTCCGGGCCGCAAAACCGACCCGTCGCAGGGACAGGCGGAATTCATCCAGTCGCCGGAAGCCTATGTTTCGGAGAAAGCGATCTCGAATCTCGCCACGCGCGGGCGAAAGCTGCGCGAGGAACATGCGGCCACGCTGAAAGCGATCGAACAGAAAATCGGCGTGCCGGGTCCGGTCATCCTCGCCATCTGGGGACGCGAGACGGCCTTCGGCGGGCAT
>CAZUJE010000100.1:0-9052 GCA_964620215.1 uncultured Hyphomicrobiales bacterium | reverse complement strand
GCTTTTCTCACCACGAAAAATTATTACGTGCTGAAGGATTACAATTTCTCCGACCTCTATGTGCTGTTCGTCGGTCATCTCGCCGACCGGATCGCGGGCGGCAAGCCGTTCGAGCGCGCATGGGACAGGGTCGTTCAGTTGCAAAGCGGGCAGGTGGAGGACATGCAACGCATTCTCACGTCGCGCGGAATGTATGCGGACAAACTGGACGGCAAGGCGGGGATGCTCACACGCTCCGCGCTCGGCAAATATCAGAAGGCAAACGGGCTGAAGCTGGATTGCTGGCCGACATCGGCGGTACTCCAGCACATGCGAAGTAAATAAAAAACGGCCGCCCGGAGGCGGCCGTTGTATTCGTGTCCGCGGCTAATATCAGCGGCGATAGTAATAGTTCGAATAAGAAGCGCCGTAGGGCGGGCAGGTCCAGCGCGGACGGCCGTAAATCGGGTTGCCCCACTGATCCTGACCGCGGATGCGAGCGGCCCAGAAACCGTTCGGGCAGTCCGAGTCAGGGCGGCCCCGATAGCCCTGATAGTAGTAGTAGCCTTCTTCCGGCGCCCACGCCTGATAGCGCGGCTCGACATTCGCGCGGGCGGCGGCGCCGAACAGCGCCAGACCAACACCTACACCGACACCAACACCAAGTGCGCGGAAGAACTGGCGCTCGGCATGACCCTGCGCGTTCGCGGACGTCGCCGCGGCAAATGCCGTGACGAGGAGCGCCGCGACCATCGCCAAGGCGACAAAGGTCTTCTTCATGAGTTTTCTCCCAGGACGCATGCGGCGAATGCCGGATGCTGCGAATCGAATTAAGCCCAAAGTGGCTAAACTTGAAGCCAGGATCAACTGAGCGCGCTTTTTGGCGTAAGTTTGTTTTTTGCCCTATATCGCACTGCGCCATGACTTTGCGTCATGACCTGAACGCCCGTTCAGGAAACAATCTTCCCGCACAAGAAGCGGAAAAATTCAGCGCGCGGGGCGAGGAGCCGCCGCCGATTGGGTCGGCGATGCGGGCGAGGTCTCGGCTGACGCGGTCGCCGGAGCCGTCATTGAAAGCGCCAGCGCGCTCGCGATGTTTTCCGCGATGCAGCCGTAGCTCCAGTCGTTCATGTGGAAGAGATCGGACGACAGAAATTCGTTGAACGAAATATCGCGCGTCTCGTGCCAGTATTCCATGATCGCGAAACGCTTGAACACCGGCACACCGGCTTCATGCGCGACTTTTTCGAGCAGGCGCACCATCGGTTTGGCGTCGGCGTCCATGAGCACCTTCGGTGCGTATTGCGGATCGATGATGACGGCGTCGGCGCCGCTCGAGCGGATGCGTTTGAGGCCGTCGCGGATCAGCGGGGCTTCCGCATCGATGCCGTTGGCGCGCAGCAGCGCATTGGTGCCGACCTGCCAGAGTACGAGATCGGGGCGGTCCTGCTTCAGTTCGCCGTCGAGGCGCTCCAGCATTTCCGATGCATCCTCGCCACTGACACCGCGGTTCAGCACATTGATCTGCGCATTGGGAAACAGGATGCGGAGCTTCGTCTCGAGACGATGCGGATAGGTCATCTCCTCGGTGCTGGCGCCAACACCGGCGGTGGAAGACGAACCGAGCGCGAGAATGGTCAGCTTCTCATGGCGCGAGAGGCGGGTGGCGATGCGGTAGAGCGGCTCGTTCAGACGGACGAGTTCGGCCGGGGCCGCGCAATCGTGCTGGTGCTTGCCGGAATCGCTCGCCATCGCCGGGGTAGCGACTACCCCAGCCGCCAGAACAACAGCGGCAAGCGAGCGGAACAGCATTATTTGGAGGTGCCTTTGTAGTTGGTCAGAGATGCCCCACGCACAACGAAATCGGCCAACAGCCGCCCGAGACATAGGTGAATACGCTCGAATAATCCATCGTTTTTGGTGGAGCTGAGGTCAAATGCCCCGCTTTCGTTCCAATGACGCATGATTTCAAAGCGGTCAAACATCGAAATATCAAGGGTTTCCGTCACCCTCCGCATGTTCTGAACGTAGTTAGCGGTGTCCATAATGGCAGTCATGCGCGGGCTGTATTGCATGTTCAGAAGCACCGCGTCCGAACCGCTCTGGAGAATCGTGGCTACGCCCTTTTGGAGCGCCTCGCTGAATTCCTCGGGCGGTATGCCACGCAGCGATTCCACGGTTCCCGCCTGCCAGATGACGATCGCCGGCTTCAGTTCCGCAAGCATGTCGGGCAGCAGCGGCAGCACATCGATCGCCGAGCGGCGCGGGGCGGTGCGGATCGTCAGGCGGATTTCGACGCCGGGGAGATATTCGTGCAGCGCCTGCTCGAAGTAGGAGGGATAGCTTTTCAGCCCCTTGGTGGCGCCGGTCTGGGAGGGCGAACCGGAGAGCAGGAGAATATCGAGGCGCTGCGCGCGCTTCACCGCGAAGGAGGCGTGCGGCAGGGACGACTGCGGGGTGTTGATGGAATCGGGAACGCTGCAACGCTCGTCCGTAGCGGCTCCCGCTGCGGCGGTCATGGCGAGGATTGCCGCGGCTGCGGCAAGCGCCTTCATCGTATGCACTCCCACGTTTCGCATCCCTCAGGCCGCCGCTTTTTGTTGGGTGCGGCGGTCCAGGCCTTGGTACCACGACATCAGAATGGCCAAGCCCACCATCAACATTACACCCAGAACGCTGACAAGTACCTGCATCCAGACCCGCGGCGAGACTTCAACCAGAAGGAAGTGCGCGGTGAACGACAGAAATACGCCCAGACAGAAGATTTCCAGCGAATGCTTGCCGCATTCGATCAGCGGTTTCGCCCAGATGGAATTCAGGAAGGCGGCATCGCGCGGAATAAAGCGCACCACCACGATCGCCAGCGCCAGAAAATGAAACAGCCTGACCGGCGACAGGCCGGTCTTGTCGAGCGGAAAAATCCAGAGCCAGTTCGGCAGGTAGCGTGAGGTGGCCGGAAAGATCCCGAAGGTCTTCAGGAAAAAGGCAAACAGCAGATAGGCGATGCAAGCCGCAACCACGGCCCTGGAATGGATGACTTTCGTGATCCAATCGGCGTGGCCGACCGCGCACCATGCGCCGATCATGAACAGCAGCTGCCAGGCAAAGGGATTGAAGAACCAGTTTCGCTCGGTGGGATAGAGTTTCAGATTTATGCCGCTCCATTTCGCGATGAGATACACAGCGATGGAAGTCAGGATCGCGGCCGTTGGTGCGCGCAACATGAACCAGAGCATCAGCGGGAAAAACAGCATCAGCACGACATAGAGCGGCAGCACGTCGAGATTGGCGAGCAGAAAACGCAGGCGCAGCACCTCGAGCAGGATGATGTCGGGCCGCTCCAGGAACTGAACGATGTTCATTTCCTCCGCGAAAAGTGGATTCTCGAAGCGGCCGGCAACGTAAGCGATCTGGGCGATGTAGATCACCGAGAGAAAGACGAAGGCGACGTAAAGCTGCCAGACCCGTTTCAGGATGCGCGCGCTGCCAACGATGATGCCGCGTTCATTAATGATCCGCCCGTACACGAAAGCCGCGGTGTAGCCCGAGATGAATACGAAAATCTCCGCGGCGTCGCTGAAGCCGAAATTGGCGACGGTGACCCAGCTGAGGGCATTCGACGGGACGTGGTCGAGGAAGATGAACCACAGCGACAGCCCGCGGAAAAAATCGAGCCGCAGGTCGCGAACGGATGGTGTCGGCGTGGCGGGTGGCGGCATCTGGCTCGGTTTGCTCGATTCTGCGGAAATCCTAGGGGAAGCACGGACGCTTGAGAACGGCGCGGCGGGAGCCGCGTTAGTCTATCCCGGCTTTTGAACGGAGCCGCCATCCACCGTTTCATAATGCGGTTTCAGATCGACGAGCGGGGTGCCATCGAGGCAATCGAGGCCGATTACCTGAAGCCGGCTGCCTTCGACTTTCAGCAGTTCAACCACCGACAGCGCGAGGGGATTGGGCCGGACGGGCGAGCGAAGCGCAAAAGTCCCGCGCGCTTCACCAAGATGCCGGGGCACCTGGCGGACGAGATCGCGCCGGGCCTGGTCCATGAAATACATGACCACGATGCGGGAGAATTTCTCGATGCCATCGAGGGCCGCTGCGTAACGGGGATCGATTTCCACAGTGCAAATCTCGCGGGTGAGGCGGCCGTTCTTCGGGCATTCGGCGCGCGTCTTCCAGGGCGTGCGGATTCTGCCGATGAAATAAATTCCGGCGTCGAATTTCCCGGGCAGTTCGACGGCGGATTCGCCGGGACGCATGCCGCTTTCAATGTCGCCTGTTCCGCTCATGGCTGTCTTCCGGCAGAAAAGTCGTTTGCGTGTAATAATTTATGATACACGCATAGATTGTAACGGTCCTTTAAGCATACTCATTCAGAAACCGCGCATGGGCTGGCTTTTTCACCAGTACCGCAGCGGCGGACTGAAAGCGATTTTGATTGCAGCGCTTGCGCTCGGCAATGCGATTGACGCCGGGGCCGAAGAGGAATTCCTCGCCTCGGTTCGCCTGCGCGGCGGCTATGATTCCAGTCCCAAACTGCAACTGGGCGGCGCCGGCGGATCGGCTTTCATCGGCACCGACGCGGCTTTCGTCTCTGCCAAGAGCAACGGCCAATATGTTGCGGGGCTGGTCGGCGAGGCGACCTATACGCATTTCCGCAATGAAGAGGTCGAGCCGCTGCAACGCTACCGGCTCGCTTTCAGTTTCGCGAACAAGGTGGAAGACGGGATTTCGGTGCGGGCGGATACAAGCGCGCTCTCGTTCCGCAGCTACGATACGCATCTAGCGGACTTCGAGCACAAGCTGCGGCTACGCAAGCTCGGCAGCGCGTGGCAGCCTTTTGTCAGGACCGAGCTTCGCTACAGCAGCCTGAACGAAAAGAATGTGGTGATCGGTGAATTTTTGCCCGAGCCGCAGAAATTCCTGCGCGGCACGATCATTCCCGGCATTGCGTGGAAGAAGGAAGCGATCGAGATCGGAACATCGGTCAGCCTCTCCGCGACGCGCTATGAGGACAGGCTCGATTTCTTCGGCTACCGGCGGGACAACGAAAGAATTCAGCCATTCCTGTTCGCGGAATATGGCGGCGAGAAATTCAGCGTGTCGGCGGCTGTCTCGCGGCTTTACGGCGACTGGCACGACGTGGATTTCACCGATGTGCGCAGGACGCTGTTTCACCTGACCGCCGATTACAAATTCGAATCCTACACGGTCGAGCTTGCCGCCGCGCGCGTCGCCACCGATACGACGTTTCCGCTTTCGCCGGTCAGCATCGACACGAGTTACTCCGCGAAACTGTCGCGCGAGATCGACGACAAGACTGTCGCTGCCTTTTTCGTTCGCCAGATCGGCCGTGAATTTCTGGATTCGCCCTTCCGCTCCAGAACGGAATCCATCGGCCTGGAAATGTCGCGCGAGCTTGGGGAAGACACGGCTCTCGGGTTTGAGATCGCGCAACTGCGGGCGACGCCGATCCAGGGACCGGCGGTGAACGCCACCGCCGGATTTCTCTCATTCACAAAACGTACCAGTGCCGATCCCGAAAAAAAATTACGGGCGGGGAGGACGATCCCCGCCCGCTGAGCAGGCCGTTTCATCGCGGGGGCTCGGAACGGCCCGCCGGGAGGGTCAGTTGCAGCCGCAGCCGTGACCGCCGCCAAGGATGCCGCCGAGAAGGCCGTGCTTGCCGGTCTTCACGCTGGCATCGACCTTGACGATCTTGCCGACATTGGCATCGACCTTGATCGTGTTTTTGCCGCCACCGAGCAGCGTGCCGAGCACGCCATTTTTGCCGGTGGAAACATTGGCGTTGATGTTCAGGCCGCCTTTACCGCCTGCGAAAGCGGGGGCGCTCATGGGCACGAGGCCAAGAGCAGTGATAATCGCAGCGATAATCGCAGTGCGCTTCATTTCATTCACTCCCTTACAGATTGCGCTGTTGCGCTTGCTGCCGCATCCGGGCGCATCTGAGCGTGAATAAAATGCCGATGCAACTAATGAGTTTATACATAGTTTACATATATCATTGATTGTACCCAGTTGTTGCAGTCCCTCTGTTACTCCGGCCTCCCACCGAAGGGGCCATGCCCACGAAAAACGCCGGGGAATTTTTCCCCGGCGTTTTATCGTTTCGCCCTGTTGCGCCGGCTCGGATGAACCGGCGCCGGCGTAAGGCAAGAAGCTCAGAACATGCCAAGCAGCACAGCCCCCACAAATGCGAAGGCCGCGCAGATCGCCAGCACATTGATCCGCTGGACTAGTTCCAAAGGTCTGTCTCCCTGGCCGTTAGACTGGGAACGAGCCTAGGGCCGAACGAGTCCACGGCAAGCAGGAATTTTTGTGCAACGCGGCGGAAATTTTCGGCGATCTCGCTTGAAATCCAGCTTTTCATGGCTTTTTGGGTTTGTGGCGCGGCGGGCAGTGTGGAAATTCGGTTGAAATTCGGTAATTAAATACCATAAAATTTTGTGGATCGAATGAGCCGAATTCGCGGCAACGGTAACTCGGTATTCAAGGCCGGGGCCGCCCCCGCATCGTTAAGGCCTCGCTAACGAGCTTCCTTGAAGCGGCCTTAAGCGGATCAATCGCATTTTCCGCGAATGGCGCGGGGATCAGCCTGGTATTTCGTCGCCCCCGTGGTGGCGCTGTCGCTCACTGGATGCCGCTTCTCGGATTACGAGGAGCGCGATCCCTGGCGCGCGCAGGCAGAGGAAGAATGCCTCGCCAAACAGGCCTATCAGCCGTCCGCTTTCGTCGATCAGGGTTCGGAACTGAATGGCCCCGGCGCTTGCGGGATGGTGAAGCCGCTGAAGGTCGTTGCCCTCAGCCAGGGCTTCGTCACCGTGGTCCCGACGGCGCAGCTCGGCTGTCCGATCGTGGCCGGCGTTGAATACTGGTTCGAGAAAGTCGTGCAGCCGCAGGCGGAAGCCTGGTTCGGCGAGCCTGTGGTCGAGATCCGGCAAATCTCCGCCTACTCCTGCCGCACCATGAACGGGCAGCGCGGGAATTCGATTTCCGAACATGCTTTCGGCAACGCCCTCGATATTTCGACGTTCAAATTGCAGAGCGGCCGCGAAGTGAAAGTAAAGGACGGCTGGAAGGGCCGCCCGGACGAGAGCGGTTTCTTGCGCAACATCCATGCGCAGGCCTGCGATTTCTTCTCCACCGTGCTCGGGCCGGGCGCGGACGCATTTCACTACGACCACCTGCATGTCGATCTCTCCAGGCGGCAGTCGGGACGCAGCGTTTGCAATCCGGCACCCAGAGATGTTCCGCAGACGCCGCGCATGTCGCGCGGCGTGCCGATGGCGCAGCGCGGACCGGTGAATGCGCCGGTGGCGCAGCATGTTTCTCCGGCGGAGCGGCTGGCGGGGCGCGGAGATTCTTCTCCGTGGGCGCAACGCGGGCCGGAGCCGATGCGCGGACCGAGCGTGATCGCGCGCGATGGTTCCGTGCGCGATGCCGGGCAGCCGATGGTGCTCGGCCAGCAGCCGCCTCCGCATCATTCGTTTGGCGCACCGCTGGGGATCGAGCAACGCACGTTGCAAACATTTGGCACGCCGCCGGGCATGCAGCGGCCGGTTCCGCCGGGCGCGATCGGGCCGAATGCTGCGAAGAAGAGCGATCCTGTCGTGACGGGCTCGCTGAAGGCGGCACCCGCCGGAAAACCGGTGCCTGCACCGAAGCCCGCGAAGTCTTCCGCTGGTCTGCTCAGTCCGAAGCCGATCGAGGAAGACAAGGAAGGGCCGGCGGAAACGCTGACGGTGTTTAATTTGCCGGCGGGGAAGAAAACCGACTGATTATTGGCGGTCCTTCGGATCGCCATACCCACCCGCGGTCGGCGTCTGGATAATGATCGCTTCGCCCGCATCGATCACGGTCTGATCGCAGCCTTGCAGTTTTTCGACATGACGGTCCTTGCGGCGCACGGAATTTTGCCCGGTCTGTCCGGCGTCGCCGCCTTCCAGCCCGAATGGCGGCACGCGGCGGTGGCCGGATAAAATCGCGCAATCCATTTTTTCGAGGAAGCGGATCCGGCGAAGCACGCCATCGCCCGCCTTCCATTTTCCGCGTCCGCCGGAATCCTTGCGGATATGGAAGTCCTCCAGCAGCACCGGAAAACGGGATTCCAGGATTTCAGGATCGGTGAGGCGCGTGTTGGTCATATGCGTATGCACGGCGTCGGTGCCGTCGAAGCCCGGGCCCGCGGGCGAACCGGAACAGATCGTCTCATAGTATTGGTAGCGGTCATTTCCGAAGGTGAGATTGTTCATGGTGCCTTGCGCGCTCGCCAGTGCCTTCAGCGCACCCAACAGGCAGTCGGTGACGGCCTGGGAAGTCTCGACGTTTCCTGCGACGACGGCCGCGGGATATTCCGGAGAGAGCAGGGATTTTTTCGGCAGCACGATTTTAATGGGGCGCAAGCAGCCCGCATTCATCGGGATGTCGTCGTCCACCATCATGCGGAAAACATACAGAACGGCGGCGCGGGTGACGGGGGCGGGTGCGTTGAAATTCGTTTCCTGCTGCGGGCTGGTGCCGGTGAAATCGACGGTGGCCTCGCGCTTCTTTTTGTTCACCGAGATTTTCACGCAGATCACCGTGCCCTGATCCATCTCGCAGGAACATCCGGAGTCATTCAGCCGGTCCAGCACGCGGCGCACGGACTCCGCCGCGTTGTCCTGCACGTGATTCATATAGGCGCGGACGACCTTCAGGCCGAAATCCGCAAGCATCTTGCGCAGTTCGCGCACGCCCTTTTCGTTGGCGGCGATCTGCGCCTTCAGGTCGTTGACGTTGTGGGCGAGGTTGCGGACCGGATATTTCCCGCCGGTCAGCAATGCAGCCAGTTCCTTCTCACGGAACCTGCCGCGATCCACCAGTTTGAAATTGTCGATATAGACGCCTTCCTGCTCGATATGGGTCGCGCGCGGCGACATGGAGCCGGGCGAGATGCCGCCGACATCGGCGTGGTGCCCGCGAGAGGCGACCCAGAACAGGATTTTGTTTTTCTCGAATACCGGCGTGCAGACGGTGATATCCGGAAGATGCGTGCCGCCGTTATAGGGCGCGT
>CAZUJE010000099.1:0-10648 GCA_964620215.1 uncultured Hyphomicrobiales bacterium | reverse complement strand
TGCCCAGGTACATGGAGGCGATCAGGCCCCAGACGAAGTCCTTCTGCTCGACGAAGAGCAGCGGGCCGGGTTGCAGACCCCAGATCAGCAGGCCACCCAGCAGCACGGCGGCGGTCGGCGAACCCGGGATGCCCAGGGCCAGCATGGGCAGCAGGGCGGCGGTACCGGCAGCGTGGGCTGCGGTTTCCGGTGCCACGACGCCTTCGAGTTCACCGGTGCCGAACTTGGCGCCGTTCTTGGACATCTTCTTGGCGATACCGTAGCTCATGAACGAGGCCGGGGTGGCGCCGCCAGGGGTGATGCCCATCCAGATGCCGATCAGCGAGGCACGGATCGAAGTGGCCCAGTAGGCGGGCAGCTTCTTCCAGGTCTGCCAGACGACCTTGGGGTCGATCTTGGCGCTCTTGCCGGAGAAGGCCAGGCCTTCTTCCATCGTCAGCAGGATTTCGCCGATGCCGAACAGGCCGATCACCGCGATCAGGAAGTCGAAGCCGGTGAGCAGGTGCGTGAAACCAAAGGTCAGGCGAAGCTGCCCCGTGACCTGATCGAGGCCAACGGAAGCCAGCGCAAAGCCCAGCATCATCGCCGCCAGCGTCTTGAATGGCGGTTCCTTGCTCATGCCGATGAAACTACAGAACGCCAGGAAGTAAACGCCGAATTTTTCCGCTGGCCCGAATCTGAGTGCGAAGGCGGCGACCAGTGGCGCCACCAGCGTAATCATGATGACAGCGAACAGCGCGCCGACGAACGAAGAGGTGAAGGCCGCGGTAAGCGCTTCACCGGCCTTGCCCTGTTGCGCCATCGGGTAGCCGTCGAACGTGGTCGCGACGGACCATGGCTCGCCCGGGATGTTGAACAGGATCGAGGTGATCGCCCCGCCGAACAACGCGCCCCAATAGATGCAGGAGAGCATGATGATCGCCGAGGTCGGCGACATCGAGAAAGTGAGCGGCAGCAGGATCGCCACGCCGTTGGCGCCGCCGAGTCCCGGCAACACGCCGATGATGATGCCGAGAGTGATGCCGACGAACATCAATACGATGTTGAACGGTTGAATCACCGTGGCGAAGCCCTGAAAAAGATTGCCGATTTCTTCCATTTTACTCCCCAACCGTTTGCCGGTTCCCCGGGCCGCGCGGCTCTCAGGCCGCTTCGGCGTGAATTCTGTTTTAGAGTCCCAGCATCGCCTCGACCGGGCCTTTCGGCAGCGGAACGAGGAACCATTTTTCAAAGACGAAGTAGCTGACGAGCGGCATGCCGATCGCAACGCCGAGCGTTGTGGCCCAGTTGTAGCCGCCGATCCATTTCATGAAGACGGCGATCAGCAAAAAGGACGAAATGTAGATGCCGATCGGATCGACCAGGAACACATAGATCGTTGCCGGAATGACGACCGACATAACTTGCCGGAGCTGTCCCCACTCGGCGAACAGGCGGTCCGACGGGCCAGCGGCGAAAACATTGAACAGGTTGATGACGCACGAGCCGATAACGAACAGCCCGATATAGAAAGGCAGGAATCCCGCCTTCGGACCTTCAACGCCCCAGCCGATGCCGACAAGAATGCTGCCATATACGGTGATCGCACCCAGCAACATAATTGCCAGCGCTACTCCGATTTCGACCGAACGCTGTGTCGGTCCCTCAAGTGCCTTTGCCTTGCGTGCCATTATGTATACCCCCGACGCGCACAAGAAACCGCCGGCGGATGACCCGCCGGCGGCGTTTGACGGTGATTAGTTCGATGCGAGGAAGCCAGCTTCCTTCATCAGGTCGAAGTGACGCTTTTCTTCGCCCTCGACCCACTTGGTGTATTCGGCGCCGGTCATGAAGGTGGTGTTGAACGCACCGTTGCTCATGAGATCCTTCCATTCCGGAGTCTCGCGAACCTTCTTGAACAGCTCGATGTAGTAGGCGACCTGATCCGGCGTCGCCTTCGGCGACATGAAGATGCCGCGGAGCATCAGGTAGTCCATGTTCAGACCTTGCGAACGGCAGGTCGGAATGTCGGCCCAGGACTTACCGTCAGCCACCTGCTCCTTGTACGGCAGCGGCTTGGCGTCGAACACGCAGAGCGGACGAACCTTGCCGGCCTTCCACTGAGCGACCGCTTCGTTCGGATTGTTCACGGTCGAGTCCACGTGATTGCCGACGAGCTGCACGGCCACTTCGCCGCCGCCACGGAACGGAATGTAGGTGAACTTCGCGCCGGTGCTCTTCTGAACGGCTTCGGTGATGATCTGGTCTTCCTGTTTGGAGCCAGTGCCACCCATCTTGAAGGTGCCGTTCGCCGCTTTAGCGGCGTCGATATATTCCTTCACGGTCTTGTAGGGCTTCTCGGCGTTCACCCAGAGAATGAATTCGTCGAGTGCCAGCATCGCGACCGGGGTCAGATCCTTCCAGGAGAAGGGAATGCCAGTTGCGAGCGGCGTCGTGAACAGGTTCGAGAGGGTGATGATGATCTTGTGCGGATTGTTCGCCGAACCCTTCACATCGAGGAAGCCTTCGCCGCCGGCACCGCCGGCCTTGTTGATGACGACCATCGGCTGCTTCATCAGATTGTGTTTGGTAACGATGCCCTGAATCGTGCGGGCCATAATGTCGGCGCCGCCGCCAGTGCCTGCCGGAATGATGAATTCAACCGGGCGGTTCGGTTCCCACTTCTGAGCCGAGGCCGGAGCAATCATCATGGTGGCCGCAACAGCAACCGCCGCAGAATAAGTAAAGTTACGAATTGGGTGCTTCATTCTACTTCCTCCCTAGGATCCCTTGGATCGCGATTATTGAATCGCGTTTTCTTGTTTTTGCCCACCGTACTTTCGCGATGAAGCCGAAGGTCTTGCTGCCTTCGTTAATTCCACCAGTGCGATGGGGGCGTATTAAGCGAGTAAAAGTCTTGTTGCTAATAATGCATACCAGATAGAAAGAGTCCAAAAATAAATCTATTGCGAGCGCTAACGGAATTGCTGCACTGCGTCCAAACGTAAACAAGTGTAAACGAGCAATAGCTTCGGGCTTGCTTGCGCTGAATTTTCAAGCGCGCGGCTGTTACTTCGCTCTAAAGTTCGCCGGCCATTCCTGTTTCCCTTTTTCACAGGCGAACAAAATGATTTTGAGCAAGGATCGTATCCTTACGACCCATGTCGGCAGCCTGCCGCGCAATGAAGAACTCACCGATCTGCTCATCCGCCGCGAGGGCGGGGAGAAAATCGACCGGCAAAAACTTGGCTTTGAGATGGACCGTTCGGTCGAACTCATTATTCAGCGCCAGATCGAAGCCGGAATCGACATCGCCAATGACGGCGAACAGCAGCGGGTCGGCTTCCAGACCTATATACCGGAGCGTATGAGCGGTTTCGGCGGCCGCTCGAAGCGACCGGTGCTGCGCGATTATGCCGAGCATCCCGATCTCGTGGCCGCTTATCTCCAGCGTTTTCCGCACACCGCGAAAATCACCAGCGCGCCGCAGGCCATCGCGGACATCAAATATCTCGATGATGCTGACCTGAAAGATGAACTCGCGCGCTTCAAGAAAATCGCGGCGGCCAAAGCGAAATTCTCCGAACTCTTTATGACAGCGCCCTCGCCCGGCGTCGTCTCCACGACGATGACGAACGGGTTTTACAAAAGCGACGACGAATATCTGTCCGCGCTATCACGAGAACTGCGCAAGGAATATCTGCCGATTCATGAGGCGGGACTGATTTTGCAAATCGACGCGCCCGATCTCGCCATGGAGCGCACGATGAATTTTCAGAAGAAAACCGATGAGGAGTTCATCAAGATCGCCGAGCGCCACCTGGAAGCGGTGAACGAAGCGATCAAGGGCATCCCGCGCGACCGGATTCGGCTGCATTGCTGCTGGGGCAACTGGGAAGGCCCGCACACCCACGACATCCCGCTCTCGAAACTGCTGCCCATTTTATACAAAGCTAAAGTCGGCGGCCTCTCGGTGGAATTCGCCAACCCCGCGCACCAACACGAATTCGAGGCGCTGCGCGCGAACCCGCTGCCCAAGGACATGATCCTGCTGCCCGGCGTCGTCGATTCCACGACGAACTACGTCGAGCATCCCGAAGTCGTCGCCCGCCGAATTATGGAAGCAGTCACGGCCGTCGGCGACCGCGAGCGCGTGATCGCCTCCACCGATTGCGGCTTCGGCACGTTTGCTGGAAGAGAGCTCGTGGTGCCGAGCGTCGTCTGGCTGAAGCTCCGCGCGATTCGCGAGGGCGCCGACCTCGCATCGGCGCGGCTTTGGGGTCGTAAAACGGCGGCGTAATTCCGTCGCCGCCCCCGCGCATTTCCTCTATAATCTGCCGCAAACCCGGAACAGAAGAACCAAGGAAAGCGCCATGGACCAGATCGTGCGCCCGAAACGCATCGAGCCCGACGACCTCAACCCGAATTACCAGTGGGACCGGCATCTGCCGGCCTGGGGTTCGATGGGCGTCGATTTCGAGTTGCGCATCGATTTCGACCGGCTGCGCCGCTATCGCATCTCCCGCGCCCGGCAGGCACTCGACAAGTCCGAAGCGGGCGCGGTGCTGTTGTTCGACGTCAACAATATCCGCTACGTGACCTCCACGAAGATCGGCGAATGGGAGCGCGACAAGCTTTCGCGTTTTGCGCTGCTCGCCAAGGGCCAGGAGCCGATCCTGTGGGACTTCGGCTCCGCCGCCGTCCATCACAAATTATATTCGCCGTGGCTTTTGAAAGAACACTGCAAGGCCGGGCTGATCGGCCTGCGCGGCACCGTGCCGCCAAGCGCCGGTTTGATGAAACGCCACGCGGAGGAAATCGCCTCCATCCTGCGCGAGGCCGGTGTCGCCAACATGCCCATTGGCGTGGATATCATCGAGCCGCCGATGATGTTCGAACTGCAAAAAGCCGGGCTGAAGGTCGTGGACGGCCAGCAGATCATGCTGGAAGCGCGCGAAATTAAAAACGTCGACGAGATCGCGCTCCTGAACCGCGCCGCCGCCATGGTGGACGGCGTCTATCACCAGATTTTCGAGGAGCTGAAACCGGGCGTGAAAGAATCCACGATCGTCGCCAACGCCAA
The DNA here is from genome assembly GCA_964620215.1 of uncultured Hyphomicrobiales bacterium. Lineage (GTDB taxonomy): Bacteria > Pseudomonadota > Alphaproteobacteria > Rhizobiales > Xanthobacteraceae > JAUSIF01. The sequence goes on along the minus strand of CAZUJE010000099.1, from coordinate 5,586 downwards.
CCGCTATCTCTACGAAAACGGCTCCGACGACGTGGAAGCGATCAACGCCATTTCCGGCGAGCGCTGCAATCCGCATCCGCACAATTTCACCGACCGGCTGGTGCGCCCCGGCGACCAGGCGTTTTTCGACGTGCTGCAAAGCTACATGGGTTATCGCACCTGCTACTACCGCACGTTCAACGTGGGCCGCGCGACGCCGGCGCAGAGCGATGCTTATAAGTTGTGTCGCGAATGGCTCGACCGCGCGATCGAACTCATCAAGCCGGGTGTGTCGACGGACAAAGTCTGCTCCGTCTGGCCGAAGGCGCAGGAGTTCGGTTTCCCCGATGAAATGTCGGCCTTCGGTTTGCAGTTCGGCCACGGCCTCGGCCTCGCGCTGCACGAGCGGCCTATCATCTCCCGCGTCGTCTCGATGGAAGCGCCGATGGAAATCAAGACCGGCATGGTGTTCGCGCTGGAAACCTACTGCCCGGCGAAGGACGGCTACTCCGCCGCGCGCATCGAGGAAGAGCTTGTTGTGACGGATACCGGCTGCCGCGTCATCTCGCTGTTCCCGGCGGAAGAACTTCCCATCGCGAACGAGTATTGATGCCTGCGTTTTTCCGCGTCGCCGTTTTCGTGCTGACCGCCATCGCGGCTACCGCTGAACCTGACTACGCGCTTGGCTGCCGCGGCTGGCAGTGGGAAACGATGACGCTCCTGAACAGGCTGCCGGCCGAGGCGCAGCAGGAAGAACTGGTGGCGCGGGTTGAGGTGATGGAGACGGTTTCGCCCTATCCGAACATCCTCGACTGGTGGTTCACGCATCTCGTGAAAGTGCGCGTGATCGAAGCGGTCAAGGGCGCAACGGCTGGAGAAGTGTTCATCGTGAATATGCGCGGCACCGCCTGCGACCAGAACGCGACCGGCAAGAGCGTCGGGCAGCGCGGCTATATCGCGGGCCGCATGGAAAAAGCCGAGAGCGGCCAGGTTTATTTCACCGGGCGCTGGCGGCAGGATCTCGCGAGCGGCGGGCTGGTGAAGGACGCCGATTGAGCGCATGATGGCGCATGTCGCTTTTGCGAGAGCAAAAATTCCCCGTCGATAAAATCTACGTGCCCACCGCGCGGCGCAAGACGCTCGATGCGGCCAAGGTGAAGGTGATCTCCGACGACTGGCTCACCAACGGCCAGAAATCCGCGATCATGGTGCGCGCGGACCCCGACCGCGACCGCTTTGTGCTGGTGGAGGGCTATCACCGGCTGGAAGCGGCGAAGCTCTTGGGCGAAACGCAGATCAAGGGCATCCTGGTGCAGGCAAGGTTGCGGTAGGAATTCATCGCGCCTCATCCTGAGGAGCCCGCCGCCCATCCTTCGAGACGCTCGCTGCGCTCGCTCCTCAGGATGAGGCAGAATTGGTTGAAACGGCGGGCGTCTCGAAGGAGAGGCGCGATTGCCAAACCAATTGCCCGTTCCCGCCGTCTAAGGAATACTTGGAGCGGGGAGTTGGCCATGCAGCTTCATCGCATTGTCATTTGCGCGTTTGCATTTGCGCTTGCTTGCGCGGCACCTGCGCCCGCATCCGCGCAATATTGGGGCGCGATCGCGGTCGACCACCAGAGCGGCGACATGGGCTGGTCCTATCGCTGGCGCAGCGAGCAGCAGGCGCGCAACGTCGCGGTCGGTGAATGCAAGAAGCAGGGCCGCGGCAATGTCTGCGACCAGATTTATTCGTTCCAGAACAGTTGCACGGCGCTCGTGGAAAACAACACTGGTCCGGAGAAAGACCACGCGCGCTATGTGGGGGCCGGCGCCAACGAGAGTACGGCGACGCTCGACGCGATGGCGAAATGCCAAGCGGACGGCCGCCCCGGCTGTGAATTTTCCGTGTCGCTATGTTCGTGGAGCAACAAGGCGACGGAGTGATACGAGAACTTCATTATAAATTGAAGCAAACTAATTTGGCGGCGGCTGCGGAGTTGCCGGCGCAAGCAGCGGGTTGACGGGCTCAATTCGAATTATGCGCACTTCCTCTCCACGTTGCAGTGGAGTCAATGTAGCGGCGACCGGGTTTGGAAAATGCTCAAGCGTTGCGCCGGTCGAGGCGTCAACGGCCATCCCGACCAAACCGCCTAATATGACATTGCCGGTAAAGCCTGCGGCGCCGCCGCCAGACAATTGAGTCTTTACCGGTATTTCAACCGAGTGAAATCCCGGTTTGGAAAACAGCACCGTAAACTCGTCCTTGCGGTTGAACTGCAACGTGCATGGCGTAACGCAGACATGCCCCATAGACGTTCTCGCTTGAGCCTCCGGCGGGTTTGAATGAATCTGAACTTGAGTAGTAAGCCCGCGCGTAACCGTGGCGCAGCCACTTAAAAATAACGCCGCGAAAATCGCGGCTAACGCACGGCAACACATCCCCGGCCCCTAAAAATCGAGCGCTTCGTCTCGTTGCAACGATTAAACGACAAGTTGTAGGAGGAGTCGAGCTTCGCTGGCGCTTACCCTTAACGCCGGCAGCTAGAGACCGGCATTTGCAGGCGATTCCATCGCATCGGCGATATTTTTTGCGGGCTGGCACGCCCTAATTCTGCCCTGAATATATTCCTATACTCTCCTCATCCCGCTCAGAGGGGCGCTTTCCGGAAGGCGTTCTTGATAGCGGAGCGGGATGCGGTGGCCGCGCATGGCTCGCAACCATGCACGGCGGCCCAAGCCATGAAGTTCCGGCGCGCCTGCCGCGCGTCACGGGACCGGAAGGTGACTTTGCCGTACGGGACGATCCAAACCCAGGCGAAGGACCGGCCATAGCGGTGGATGAAGCGCCTGAGAACACAGGCGCCGGTAAGTCCACCGGGGGCTTCATGGAGCAAGCCTTAGCGGGACCGGCGCGATACGGCGCGCCTTTTCCGCGGCAAACACCGCGCGCGGGATGCCGGAGACGGCGCCTCGTTGCCAGACCGCCGTGCTTCTTCTTCGCGCACGGCTTCGGGGCGTTGTCCCCGGTGTCCCGCGCCTCCCCTTTAGGGGAGTCGCGATTTTAATGCGCCCCTCATTCGGGGGGCGAAATCGAAATGGGAGGACGGAAACCCGGCGCAGCACTGCGCGCGGGAGGGAAAATATTTTGCCATTGTCATGCCCGGCCTTGGGCCGGGCATCCCGCTTGGGGACGCAATGCCTTCCTGATTGAGATGGCCGGGACAAGCCCGGCCAGGACAGTCTAAATGGAAGCGAAGGAGAATCCGGCCATGCAGAAAATCCCACGCCGCCGCGCAGCACTCATCGCCCTCACCGCTTTCCTGTGCAGCACCGGCGTTGCCTCGCCTACCGCCTCCGCCGAGGAATGGGCCGCCGTCGCCCGCAGCAAATCGAATCCCGCGATCTATGGCTGGGCCTCGCGCCAGCCGGCGCCCGCGGACGCCGACCGCATCGCGCTTGCAGCCTGCGCGAAACAGGCGCGCGATTGCGACATCGAAGGCTTGTTCGACGACATCTGCAACGGCTATGCGAGCAACGGCCGCGAAGTGTTCATGGCGACCGGCAAGACCGAAGCGATTGCGGGCGCGGCAACGCTGCGCGAGTGCCGGAAAATCGGCGACAAGAACTGCAAACTGCATTTCGCACTGTGTCCCTGGAAGGCGAAGCCGGTGATTAAAAACTGAATCAATGTTTGTCATGCCCGCGAAAGCGGGCATCCAGTAATCACAGATAGCGCCGTGATTACTGGATCGCCCGGTCAAGCCGGACGATGACAGCCCAAAGAATAATTTCCTACACCTGCCCCGCTAACTGCGGTTTCGCGAAAAAATACCCGTGGAATCAAGGCCGAAACGGTCGGTCATACCAAAATCAAAATTGCGCGTTATATAGCGAGGATCGGGACATCGGTGGCCGTCGTGCGCGCGAAGCTTGCTTCGCGCGGTGTTCTTCTACCGGCGTATCCCATAGACAGGAATTTGCGTGATTTATGTTGGATAAAATTGAGACGCTCGACACGATTGAAACCCACGACCTGCCGATGAGCGCGGTGGGCGGCGAAGCGGATGCACCTGCGCCCGCGGGCGCGAACCTGCCCGCCTTCGGCGCCAAGGTGAATGTGCGCGCACTGCTGGTCGGCGAGCGCATCGACACGCCCGCGATCGATGCCGGCGAAATGCTGTCGGCGACGCCGTTCTCCTATCGGGCGGGCGAAAACGGCGTGGTCACCGTGTTCCGTTACGGCGTGGTGGTGCTGACCAATCTCAGCGCGGCCGAAGAAAAGGACGCGCTGAAAAAGCTGCGCAAGCATATCGACGGGCCGTTCAAGGCGCGCGAGGAGGAAAGCGCGCTTGTTGAGGTTTCGCCGGAACGCGAGGACCAGATTCCGCCGGGCGGGCCGGTCTATGTGCGCGAGATCACGCTGGAGCGCATTCTGCTCGTCGCCTATGCGCTCGCGGACAGCGTCATCCTCGCCTACGACGAACGCGCCGCCGCCGCCGTGTTCGAGACGATCGATCCGTTCGCGCGCCAGCTCGCCGAAAAGGGTAAGACGCCTTCCGGCCGCCGCGCCATGCTCAAACAAATTGGCAGCGCGTTGCTGGTGCGGCAGCGTCTGTCGGGTCGCGTCGCCGTCGGCGAAGACCCGGACGTTTTGTGGGACCGGCCCGAACTTGGCCGCCTCTATGGGCGCCTCAAGGACGAGTACGAATTGAAGGAGCGGGCCGAAGAGCTTTCGCGGAAGCTCGTGGTGATTTCGGAAACCGCGCAGGCATTGACCGATCTGATCGACACCGAGCGTTCGCTGCGACTGGAGACGATGATCGTTCTTCTGATCGTGTTCGAGATCGGGATTACGTTTTATCAGATGTATATGGGTTCCGGAACGCATTGAACGCAGCGCACCGCTCCGAAAATTTATCAAGCATGGCCGGGCCTTTCCCGGCCATGAATGTTTTTGCAAGTATTCTTTTTGAAAATCACTTCAGCCCGAAATATTCGAACGCTTTTTTCTGGTCGAATTTCGCCATCTCGCCGATGGCCGCCTTGCGGATTTTTACAAGTTCTTCCGCAGACATTTCGCCCAGCTGGAATCGCACTGCATATTGCGTAGAGATCATCCCGCCTCCGGGCGCTTTCGTATATTTGATGACATTGAATTCAATCAAATCCTTTTCGCCCATCAGAAAATCGATGATGGTTTCGTTGGTTTTTTCATTGGTGATGATCGCAAGCCTCGCATCCTTGTCGCGGCCCTTGACGAGCTTGCCGTGATTGATCGCCGCCGTTCGCGTGTCGATATTCAGCCGCGGGTAGTGCCGGTATGCGACCAGGCGGGTCCATTGCTTGATGGGTTCCGGCGGCAATCCGAATTCCACGAATTTCGACGCATTGTTGGGCTCTCCGCCCTCGAATTTTTTCTCGAAACGCTGGCCGAGAAAATCCACCGCGGGCGTTTCCGCCGTTGCGGGCGTGAGCGTTACGGTGAAAAGGAAAAGGCCAAGCAGGAATCGCATGGTTACGATTCTATCCTTGCTGCTTGGCCGCGCCAGTCCAGGCCGGAACGTTTACAGGCTCGATTTCAGCCGCAGATGGTCGAGCCGGTTGATCGATTTTATTTCAACCCGCT
>CAZUJE010000098.1:0-10816 GCA_964620215.1 uncultured Hyphomicrobiales bacterium | reverse complement strand
CGTCGAGCAGGGCCGCCGCACGCGGCATGTAATTTTTGCTCGTGGTGGTGGAGGGAGCGAGGATCGCATCGTAACCGGGCGCGAGCGAAACGATGAGATCGGCCATCGGCTCCGCACGGCGGTTTGCGTAAGCCGCATCGTTCGCGATCAGAACCTTCGCGATACCGTCCAGCTTGGCTGCGGCTTCGGCTGCGGCTTTGCAATTTGAACCGGCGACGAGCACATGCACGTCTCCGCCGATCGCTTTCGCGGCGGTCAAAGATTTCGCGGTCGCGCCATTGAGAGATTTATCTTCGTGCTCGGCGATCAGAAGCGTGGCCATCAGATTACACCCGCTTCATTCTTCAGCTTGTCGACAAGTTCGGAAACCGATCCGACCTTTACGCCTGATTTTCGGCCCGCCGGTTCGCTTGTCTTCAGGACTTTCAGCCGGGGCGAGATATCGACGCCAAAATCGGCGGGGGTCTTTTCGTCAATCGGTTTTTTCTTCGCTTTCATGATGTTCGGCAGCGAAGCGTAGCGTGGCTCATTGAGCCGGAGATCGGTGGTGATGATTGCGGGCATTTTCAGTTTCAGCGTTTGCAAACCACTATCCACCTCGCGCGTGACGAGCGCATGGTCGCTTTCAAGCGCGATCTTCGAAGCAAAAGTTCCTTGCGGCCACTTCAGAAGAGCCGCCAGCATCTGTCCGGTCTGATTGCAGTCGTCGTCGATGGCTTGTTTGCCGAGGATCACGAGACCAGGGTTTTCGGCCTCGACAATGGCTTTCAGAATTTTCGCGACGGCAAGCGGCTCGACCGCGCCATCATGCTTCACCAGAATTCCACGGTCGGCACCCATCGCAAGGCCCGTTCGGATGGTTTCAGCGGCGGCGGCGGGGCCGATGGAGACACAAACGATTTCCGTTGCCTGACCTTTTTCCTTGAGGCGGATCGCCTCCTCAACGGCGATTTCGTCAAAAGGATTCATCGACATTTTCACGTTGGCGAGGTCGATGCCGGAGCCGTCCGGCTTCACGCGCACCTTCACGTTGAAATCGACCACCCGTTTGATGGGGACGAGAATTTTCATCCGCACATTCTCCGCGCCGCAAAGCGGGGCAAGCTATGGCGCTGCATATGACGAGTCAACGCGCACCGGGTGCAGTAAGGTCGCGGTCGAACAGCGGCACGCCGGGCCTTCTCATCAGGACGACAAGGGCGCCACCCATGGCGAGTCCGCCGATATGCGCCCACCAGGAAATCTGGGTTTCAAAATCGAGCAGCACGTTGGCGATTTGCAGCAGCACCCAGAAACCGAGCAGCCACATGGCCGGAAGTTTCACGGGAATACGGCCGAGCGCCAGCACCCAGACTTTCACATGCGGATGCAGCATCAGATAGGCGGCGATGATGCCGGCGACCGCGGCCGATGCTCCGACCAGCGGCTGCGTCGAAGCGGGTAGGGAAAGATAGTGCGCGAAGCCGCCGGCGACGCCGCAGAGAATGTAAAAGGCAAGAAAACGGAAACGGCCCATTGCGTCCTCGACATTGTCGCCGAAGACCCAGAGAAACAGCATGTTGCCGATTAGATGAATCCATCCGCCATGCAAAAACATATAAGTGACAAAGGTGATTTCCGGCGGGATGAATGGATAATTCATAAGAACCGGAATGTCGCGGGCAACGCTTTGCGGCGTCATGCCGAATGCGACGGCGGATAGTTTCATGCCGTCCTGAATGACAAATCCAGACTGAAAGAAAATAAAGACAGCAAAATTTGCTGCAATCAGCGCCCGCGTCATCCACGCCGTCTTGTAGTAGCGGAGCGGGTTGTAATCATAAATGGGAACGAACATGCGGGGAATTTTCTCAGCGGTGCGCGCCGGGCTTCCATAAAACGTCGAGCTTCCCCTTGTCGTTGGCGTAACGGCCGGCGACAAACAGAAAATCGGAAAGCCGGTTCACATATTTGCGCGCTTCTGGCGAATCCATTTCGTTCGCGGTATCCTTGAGTTCAACCATCATGCGCTCCGCGCGTCTGCATATGGTACGGGCAAGATGCAGATAGGCCGAAGCAGGGCTTCCGCCGGGCAGGATAAAAGATTTCAGCGGATCGAGTTCGCCGTTCAGACGGTCGATCTGCTGTTCCAGCCAGTTCACCTGAGTCTCGGTGATGTTCAGGCGCGCACCGCCTGGCCCTTTTTCGGAGAGACATAAATCCGCTTCAACATCGAACAGATCGTTCTGGATACGCGCGAGCATCTCGTCGAGTTCGGGAAGCGGCGTTGTATGCAGCCGCGCGATTCCGATCACGGCATTGGCTTCGTCGACCGTGCCATAGGCGGCAACACGCAAATCGTATTTCTTGCGCCGCTCACCGGTACCAAGCGAAGTGGTGCCGTCGTCGCCGGTGCGTGTGTAGATGCGGTTCAGCACGACCATAGCGGCGGATCTCCCCCGGACTATCTGTCCGGTATCCTAGCCGAAAGCGGAATGCAAAGCGGGAATTTTATTGGCGTTATTCAGCGGCCAAGCATCCAGATCGTCACCATAATAATGATGATGGCGGCGAACTGAAGCAATACGCGCATCCGCATCAGTTTTTGGGAAACATTAGCGGAGCCGCCCTTGGCCATGTTCATAAGGCCCAGCAGCAATACGATCGCGACCGCGCCGATGGCGGCGGGGACAATGAAAGTTTGCAGGGCGCTCGTCATTAGCAACAGATAGGGCGAGTACGGTTATGCCGCAAGCCGTACTTCATGCCGGAATCAAGTCAGGTTTTTTGCCGTTGTTCCAATCCGGCTCTTCAACTCACGAAAATGCGCGGATGTTTCCGTGAGCCGCTCATCCCAACCGCGGTCGGGCTTCTGGCCGTCGACGGCGCGGAAATAAACCTGCATCAGCGATGCGATGATGAACGGCTCGAGAAAAGCTTTTTTGGCGCTCCATGCGAACACCGTGGCAAGCAGGATCGCGATGATCGAGGAACCGCCCGGGGATGCGTAGGCAAACGCGGCGGCTGGCGCGAGAGCGATCAAAAAAACAAGGAACGCCAGTCCGTAAGCAATGGCGGAAAGCAGCAGCGCGTTCTTGATGAGCTTCCAGTGGTTCTGTGCGTAAAGAATGAGCGCATCTTTCGCGCCGGACCAGGGATCGGTGGCGCGGGTGCGAATGTTATAGGCGAGGATGATTTCATCCACGAAGCCGACCGCGACTTGCAAAACCGCATTTACGATGGAGACCAGTGCATTCCCGCTCCCCGGAAAAATCATCGCGGCAAAATTGACAAGGCCGACAAGCGTCTTGATGACGCCCTGAACGAGCCGGTCCAGAACAAACAGAACGCTGATCTCGATGAAACGTTGCTGGACCACGCTTACCGCATGGCCGATCTGGCCCTGGCCCGGCGGCAGTTTGCGGCCATCATAAAGCTGGACGAGTGCCGCGATGTGCCCGGCCTTAACCAGATACAGAATATATTCGCGCAACCACCAAAGAACGAAGGTCGTGAGAGTGAATCCGCCGATCGCGCCCCAGAAGGCGCCGGCTGTTCTCCCCGTCTGGCCAGCAAGCGCGCCGACGCCAAAACCAACACCGGCTCCTCCGCCGGTCACGACGACATAGGCCGCTGCGATTCCGAAATAGACAGCCGCCCGCAGGAGAAGGAATGGAAAGGTTCGCAACACAAGCCTGAAGCTGGTGCCGATGGAAAAATCCATTCAGTTGGCGCCTTCGAGCAGGCGGCGTGCGATGACCTGTGCCTGAATTTCGGCGGCACCTTCAAAGATCGAAAGAATGCGCGCGTCACAGAGCACCCTTGAGACGGGATATTCGAGCGCGAAGCCGTTGCCGCCGTGGATCTGCACCGCGCTGTCGGCGGCAGCCCAAGCGATCTTTGCGGAAAGTAATTTCGCCATGCCGGCCTCCAGATCGCAGCGGCGGCCGGAATCTTTCTCCCTCGCGGCGTGATAGACGAGCTGACGCGCGATCAGGATTTCTGCGGCCATCATCGCGATCTTGTCCGCGACGCGCGGGAAAGAAAGAATCGGTTTGCCGAACTGGTTTCGTTCCCGCGCATATCGAAGTGCCAGATCAAGCGCGGATTGGGCGACACCGACGCCTCTCGCCGCCGTTTGGATGCGGGCGGACTCAAAGGTGTTCATCAACTGCTTGAAGCCCTGCCCTTCGACGCCGCCAAGCAGGTTTTCGGCGGACACTTCGAAGCCGTCGAAAGCGATCTCATATTCTTTCATGCCACGATAGCCGAGCACCTCGATTTCGCTGCCCGACATGCCTTTCGCGGGAAACGGATTCTCGTCCGTGCCGCGCGGCTTTTCAGCGAGGAACATGGAGAGGCCTTTGTAGCCGGGTTCGTTGGGATCGGTGCGCACGAGAAGCGTCATCAGATCGGCGCGGACCGGATGCGTAATCCATGTCTTGCTGCCGTAGATTTTATAGACGTTGCCTTCCTTCACCGCGCGGGATTTCAGCGAGGCGAGATCGGAGCCGGTGTTCGGCTCGGTGAATACGGCGGTCGGCAGGATTTCTCCCGAAGCGATTTTAGGCAGCCATTTTTTCTTTTGCGCGCCAGTGCCGCCAGCAAGGATTAATTCGGCTGCGATCTCGGAGCGGGTTCCGAGCGAGCCGACTGCGATCCAGCCACGCGAGAGTTCCTCGGAGACAACGCACATCGACTCCTTGCCGAGCCCGAGACCGTTGAACTCTTCTGGAATTGTCAAGCCGAACACGCCGAGTTCAGCCATCTGCTTGATGATCTCGAGCGGGACATATTCATTGGCGAGATGCCAAGCTTGCGCGTGGGGAGCGATGCGCTCCGAAGTGAAACGCTGCATCTCGCTGCGCATGGCTTCCAGCGTTTCGTCGAGGCCGTTTCGGCCGAAAATCGCGGATCCTTCAGTGGATGCGATGCTTTCAATAAAGCGTGCGCGCGTTTCCGGCGAAGTGCCGGTGGCGATAAGAGACTGCACGGCGGCCGATTTTTGTGTCGCAACCTGTTCTTCGCTCAAGTCAAGCGATGAGAGCCGGATGGTTTCGTTCTGACTCATGGCAATGCCGCCGAAAATCTGGGCGAGATATTCACCAAGCCCGATCTGCACGAGCAGGCGCCCGGTCTCGTCCAGTTCGCCGCTTGCTTCCATGCGCTGGGAATAGGCCGCCAGTTGCCGGATCGCCTCCACATAGGTTGCCAACCAGGCAAGGCCGTGAACGGCGGACTGCTCGCGTTCAATGGCGGTCGCGGAAAGCTTTCCGCCTGGCGAAAGGCGGGAGCGCATCTTCGCGGAAGCGGATGCCAAGATTGATTCGGCGGCGGATACCGCAGCTTCGGTCTGCACGGTGACGCTTGTTCGGGATTTACCGGACGGGCTGGACGCGGATGAGGACATTATTGCTCCGATTTGCGAATAGTCCGATCAGAACAGGGAAGCGCTTTCCAGAATGCGCATAAATCAAGCCTAAAAGTGCATTGCACAAATGCAAGTCAGCCCGGCTCAACACATTGTTAACCAATCCGCGATTCCATCCCTTCGTAGGGGGAACGCCACCACCGGGCAAGCACGACCGGATCATTTTAATCCCCAAAATTTGGACGTTCGGCACACGCGGAGTTGAGATGGATTTTTCTCGCGTATTGAAATTCGTGTCCCACTTCTCCCGTGAGACGCTGCGGTTGTCGAACGCGCTTAGTGTGCGTGCGCGCATCATCACGATCGCGCTGATCCCCGTTATTGGATTGACCGTTATCGGTTTTGCCTACTTCGCCGGCGAGCGCGATGTGGATGCCGCCTTCGAGGGCGTGCGTAAATCTTCCATGCTCGCTGATGCGAGCAATGAACTACGCACCGGACTTTCCGATATGCGGGTCGCGGCGAAAGAGTTCGCCAACAAGCCGAACGAAGAGCATGTGAAGGCCTTTAACAGTGGCTTCAGCATGGCAGCGCGCAGTCTCGATACGATCGAAAACAGCCTCAGCTCTGGTTACGACATCAACATCGCTGAGCTGCGGATCAAGGTTTCCGTTCTCAAGAGCAATTTCGAACATCTGCTGAAAGAGCAGCAGACGCTGGGTTTGACCGCCGACGATGGAATTCAGGGCAAGCTGAAAGACACCGCAGTCTCGGTCGAACGAATCATCAATCTTGACATGTCCTGGCTTCAGGAAGTGGAAGCCAAGCGGCTTCTGATGTCGTTGCTGGTCATGCGCCGCTACGAAACCGAGTTCAAAGGCGAGCGCGCAAGCTTCATCGAGATTTCCTTTTACGCCGAACACGATACTTTCGTGAAAAACCTGAAAGCGGTGGTCGCCGCTGACATTATGAAGAGTCAGCTGATCGATCAGGTTCAGCTTTATGTGAACACGTTCAAGGAGTGGTCGAACGTGCTCAGCAAAGTTGGCCCGTTGGTCGCGCTGATCGAGATCGACTCCAAGGACATGCTTCCGGTATCGGACAAGCTCATCAGCCTTGCCCGCCATCAAGAGAAAGTTTCTTCGGCCGCACTCGTTTCTTCCCAAACGCGCACCAAAACGGTCATCATTACGGTCGGCGCGCTCGTGTTGTTGCTCGGCCTTAGTTTCAGTTGGCTGATCGGCCGCAGCATCACCAAGCCGCTTGTCGGACTGGCCGGCGTCATGAGGGCGCTCGCGGATGGTGACAAGGACACCCATATTCCCGCCACGCATGCGAAAGACGAAATCGGCGCGATGGCGCGCACGGTGCTCGTTTTCCGCGACCATGCGAAGGAACGCGAACGGCTCGAAACCCAACAGCGCGAGGCAGCCACGCAGCGCGAGCGCCATTCGGCGAATGTCGATAATCTGGTACGAAATTTCGCGGACACGGCCAATGCGGGTCTGGGGTCCGTTCGCGATGCGGCCAAACATCTTGCCGAAGCCGCCGATATGCTCAGCCAGACGGCGGAGCAGGTGGGAACCGAAGCTGAGCGCGCAGGCAAGGCAGCGGGTGCTGCTTCCTCCAACGTCTCGCAGGCCGCCGCCGCGGCCGAGCAGCTTTCCAGTTCAGTCTCCGAAGTGGCGCGTCAGACGGCTTCCTCGACCGAAGTTGCCGGCCGCGCCGTGGCCGAAGCCAAACGTTCGGTGAAGATCATGGGCAATCTGAGCGAGGCGGCGAGCCGCATCGGCGAGGTTATTGGCCTCATTCAATCCATTGCCGGCCAGACCAATTTGCTCGCCCTGAATGCCACCATCGAAGCGGCGCGCGCGGGTGAAGCGGGACGCGGGTTCGCGGTTGTCGCGCAGGAAGTGAAATCGCTCGCCGCGCAAACCGCACGCGCGACCGAAGACATCGCATTGCAGATCGGCTCGATCCAGGAGGCGTCCTCGGACGCCACCCACGCCATCGACAATGTCAGCTCGGTCATTGAGGAAATGTCAGCGATGGCCGCTTCGGTCGCCTCAGCGGTCGAGGAACAGAATGCGGCGGTGGTTTCCATCGCCAATAACGTCGCGCAGGCGTCGGATGACGCCGAGGCAGGCGCCGCCGCCATGCGTTCGGTTGAGGATGCGTCGTCAGGGGCGCTGACCACGGCCGGCGACGTCGCGGGACTTTCCAAGCAGTTACGCAGCGAAGGCGAGCGCCTCGATACCGCCATCAAGCAGTTCCTGAGCCAGGTTCGCGCGGCTTAACTGGCCGGGCGCATTCACAGCGTCCGGCTTTTGCATTTCCATCTGCCATTGCGATGTGAGAAATTAGTCCTTGCCGGGATTCCCCGGCGAGGATTCTGATGAATCGTATCTGGAAGATCGCGGTCGAAGCCTTCGATCGTTTCAACGAGGACGACGGCTGGGCGATCTCGAGCCATATCGCGCTTTCCGCGTTGATGGCGATGTTTCCGTTCCTGATTTTCGTCGGTACGCTGGCCGCTATATTCGGTTCGCAGGAACTGGCGGAGGAAACCGTCCGGCTGCTGCTCGAAACCTGGCCGAAGGAAGTCGCGGTTCCGCTCGGCAATGAAATTCACGACGTGATGACGAACTTGCGTCCAAATCTTCTTACTTTCAGCGTGGGGCTTGCGATCTTCTTCGCGTCGAGCGGGGTGGAGAGTCTTCGCATCGGCCTGAACCGCGCCTACGGAGTGCGCGAACAGCGGTCGTGGTGGTTCCTTCGCCTGGAAGCAATTCTCTACGTGCTCATCGGCGCAACCGCGCTGATCGTCTCGTCCTTTCTTGTGATTTTTTATCCGCTGATCTGGGCCACCGCGCTGAAATATTTGCCGCTGTTGCAGCCGCTCAGTTTTCTTCTGGATTTCGTCCGGTTCGCGGCGGCGTCCGTCGTTCTCGTGATCGCGCTGTTCGTGCTTCATAAATGGCTGCCGGCAGGAACCAGAAAAACCCGCACGATCCTTCCGGGAATTCTGGTGACGCTCGTGCTCTGGCTTGGATCGGGCATCACATTCGGCAGATATCTGGCCGACTTTGCCTACACCTATGTCACCTATTACGCCGGTCTTGCCTCGGGCATGATCGCGCTGGTGTTTCTCTATTTCGCGTCGATGATCTTCATCTATGGCGGCGAGTTGAATGCCGTGATTCTGCGCTCGCGTCAGAAGAAACCGCTCAGACAACGCGGCAAGTACCGGTCGCAAAGTTCGTAAACCCCTGAAATAAGAAGCGAAAGCGCTTTCAACCTGGGAGCGGTCCCGCAATTATCCCCCGTTCCTGATTTCTTTTTTTGGGCCGGTGACGCAGCCTGCTTATCCTTTAGTATTGATCGCACGGGTCCGGAGGGGCGACTCACCGGGACGTGGAGGAAGAACTCGGTTCAACAACATAAGGAGGGCGCAATGGCGCTCGAAGCACTCATTATCCTGCTTATCGTAGGCGCGATTGCTGGCTGGCTCGCTGGCGTCATCATGAAGGGTTACGGCTTCGGACTTATCGGCAACATCATTGTCGGTATAGTCGGCGCCGTCATCGGCGGCTGGTTGTTGCCGAGACTCGGTATCTTTATCGGCGGCAACATCATCGGCGCGATCATCAACGCCACCATTGGCGCGGTGATTTTGCTGTTCGTCATCGGCCTAGTACGCCGCTAATTATCATTGCGAAGGCGGCGGCAGCGCCGCCTTCGCTTCATTGCTGAATGCTCGCCGGATGCGGCCGGCGTGGTAATATCAGAGCGGCGCTGAATAACCCGCGATAGTTCATTGGATCAATTTCTTCGCATCGCTGAAATCATCCTGCCGGTCTTCGGCGTGATCGCGCTCGGCTATGTTTCGGCTGCGACCGGCTTGCTCAAGGCTCGTACCGCCGAAGGCGTATCCGATTACGTCTATACGATCGCGATTCCGCTGCTCATTTTCCGCACGCTGGTGGAAGCGCAATTCCCCGACAAGCTGCCGTGGTCCTATTGGCTTGCGTATTTTCTGGGGGCGTTTGCTTCTTGGATCATTGTCCAGTTTATCTCGGCTTATTTTTTCAAGCGCCGCACGCGCGAATCGATCATTCACGGCGTTTCCGCCGCGCAATCCAACATCGTGCTGGTCGGCATCCCGCTGGTGCTGACGGCGTTCGGGCCGGAAGGCGCGGTTCCGCTATTCCTGCTGGTTGCTGTCAATCTGCCGATCATGCTGACGACCGCTTCGCTGTTGATTGAGGGAAGCGGATCGGGGCTATCGAAGAAATCCCTGCTGAAACTTGTTCGCGTGCTTGCGACCAATCTTCTGCTGATCGGTTTCGCGGCAGGTCTGCTGACGCGAGTTTTGGGAATTGCGCCCGGCGGCGCGGTCAAGGGCGTAATCGACCTGGTGGCGGCTTCAGCCGTGCCTTGCGCCTTGTTCGCGATGGGACTGTCACTCCGGCAGTACGGAATTGCGGGTGATCTGCGGGTGTCTTCGCTCATCACCATATCGAAATTGATGATCCATCCGCTGATCGTGTTTTTGATCGCGCGTTACTGGCTCGATCTGCCGCCGGTGTTCGCGGGCGTCGCGATCATGTTCGCAGCGATGCCGAGCGGCATCAATGCGTATCTGCTGGCGGAGCGCTATCGGACCGGCGTTGCCGCCAGCGCCGGCGCGGTGTCGCTCTCAACCGTCTTTTGCGTGGGCACGCTGGCGTTCTGGATGTGGATGCTCGGCTTGGGCATCCGCTAGAGATCAACGGTTTTCCGTACATCTTTTATCGTCCAGCCTTGCGCACGCAGATCGCGCAGCGTCGTGGACGGATCGCGCTTGGCTAGTTTTCTTCCGTCCGCATCGAGGATCAGTCTGTGGTGATGATAGACGGGCGCGGGCAGGAGGAGAATTTCCTGCAACAGCCGATGGATGGAAGTGGACTCGTACAAATCCATTCCGCGCACGATGTGCGTGACGCCTTGCAAAGCATCGTCAAGAACGACGGAGAGATGATAGCTCGCGGGGGTTTCCTTGCGGCCCAAAATTACATCGCCCCAGCGTTGGGGATGCGCTTCGATTCCGGTTTTGTCCTCGCGCCAGAACAAAGGTTTGGAAACACGCGTGAGTGCCTTCTCCATGTCGAGGCGCAAAGCATAAGGCTCGCCGCGCTTTTCGAGGACGGCAGCTTCTTCCGGTGACAAACCCTCCTCGCGTGAATAGCGGTAGCCGCCGTCGGGATCGCGTCCACTAATCATCCGTGCCAGATCCGCGCGTGTTTCATAGGAAGCGTAGAGCAAGCCTTCCGACTCGAGCCTGCCAAGCGTGGCGGCGTATTCCTCGAAATGATCCGACTGCCGCCGCACCGGCTTTTCCCACTCGATGCCGAGCCATTCGAGGTCTTCATAAATGGCCTGCTCGAATTCCGGCTTGCAGCGGGTTGGATCGATGTCCTCGATGCG
>CAZUJE010000097.1:0-11329 GCA_964620215.1 uncultured Hyphomicrobiales bacterium | reverse complement strand
CACGGATTTGCCGCCGCCGGAGCCGCCGACAAAACCCAGCACCTCGCCGCGCTTCACATCGAGATTGAGACCCTTGAGGATCGGCACGTTGTGAAAGCCGACCACGAGATCGCGCACGCTGATGACGTTTTCTACGTTCGAGCCGTTGGTCCGCGTTCCGTTCAGTGGCGCCACCATCGCTCAAACCCCGATCGCGGCGAAGAACACCGCAAAGAAGCCATCGAGCACGATGACGAGGAAAATCGCCTTCACCACCGAATTCGTGGTGTGTTCGCCGAGCGACTCGGCACTTCCTTCCACGCGCTGACCTTCAACACAGGCGACTAGACCGATAATCATCGCCATGAACGGCGCCTTGATCATGCCCACCAGAAATGTGTCGAACGAAATTGCTTCACGCAGACGATCGATAAAAACCTCCGGCGGAAAGCCGCCATAGGTCCAGGACACGAGACCGCCGCCGACGAGGGCCGATATACCGCCGATGAAGGTGAGTAGCGGCAGCGCGATCACCAGCGCGATCATGCGCGGCAGAATGAGAACTTCCACCGGGTCGAAGCCCATGACGCGCAGCGCGTCGGTTTCCTCGCGCATTTTCATGGAGCCGAGTTCGGCGGTGTAGGCGCTGCCGGAACGGCCCGCGACCATGATCGAGACGATCAACACGCCAACTTCGCGCAGGACAAGGATGCCGACCATATCCACGACGAATGTTTCCGCGCCGAAGCGGCGGAAATGGAAAATACCCTGCTGCGCCAGGATGCAGCCAATGAGAAAATTGATGAGCAGGATGATCGGCACCGCGCGGTAGCCCACGCGGTCGAGATGGTGGATGACGGAGGTGAAACGCAGGGTGAGCGGGGTGAAGGCCACCCTGCCCGTTACGATCACCAGCGAGCCGAGCATCTGCATGATGGCGTAGAAATCCTGTCCCGCGACGGCGACGCCTTCGCCGAAATGCTCGAGCGCGTCGTGCAGCGCGCGCTTGTGCGGATGCGGGGGTGCCGGCTCTTTATTCGAGATCGCCACTTCGTCGAGCAAAATCTTGTAGCGCGGGTTGAGGCCGATAATCTCGGCTCTCAAATTCGCTTCCATCGCCGTGCGGCGCAGCCGTTCGATCAGCCATGCGCCGACAGAATCCAGCCGCTGTACATTCGCGACGTTGATGTCGACTTGCTCGGCCGCGTATCCGCGCTTGTAAATGTTTTCGACTGCC
Organism: uncultured Hyphomicrobiales bacterium; assembly: GCA_964620215.1. Taxonomy (GTDB): domain Bacteria; phylum Pseudomonadota; class Alphaproteobacteria; order Rhizobiales; family Xanthobacteraceae; genus JAUSIF01. Next base: position 10,113 of record CAZUJE010000097.1, on the reverse strand, counting down.
GCCTCGATCTGCGGCGCCTGCAATGCGATCCAGGGACCGGAGGCGTCGAGGACGAGCCTGCGGCCTTCAATCCTGGCATCCAGCAAGGCGGCTTCGAGAGCCACTGGCATACTCATCGGGGACGCGAAAACAGCCCCATCGGCGTCCCCGGGGGCGGGTCCGCGCAACTTTCATACTCAAGGCTCCGGGACAGGTCGAGGATTAGGTTTACTCTTGGTTAACCATAAGAATTGGGCTTAACCGGCTACCCCGGATTGCCCCATTGCAGCACAGACTCGGCTAGAAAATCTCCATGGGCCTCAACCTCTCCACCCGTGTCGAACGCTGGCCGATTGCGGGCAGCTTCACGATCAGCCGTGGAACCAAGGTGGAGGCGGCTGTCGTAACCGTTGCTTTGTCCGATGGGCGTCATACCGGCCACGGCGAATGCGTTCCCTACGGACGGTACGCCGAGACCGTAGAAGAGGTCGCCGCGGCAATCGAAGGCCAAAGGGACGCGCTCGCGAATGGACTGACCCGCGCGGGACTCCAGTCCGCCCTCCCCCATGGCGCCGCCCGCAACGCGCTCGATTGCGCGTTCTGGGATCTGGAAGCCAAACGCGCGGGCAAGCGCGCGTGGGAACTAGCGGGCGTCACTGTGCCCGATCAAATGATGACCGCCTACACGATCAGTCTCGGTACGCCGGAGGAGATGGCGCGGCAGACGATGAAAACCGATTACCGCTTGCTCAAGTTGAAACTCGGCGGCAATGGCGATCCGGAACGCCTGCAAGCAGTCCGCGCGGCGGGGCCAGCAAAAATCCTGATCGTGGATGCCAATGAGGCGTGGAACGAAAACAACCTTGAAAAAAATCTCGCGGCCTGCGCGAGCGCCGATGTGAAACTCGTGGAACAGCCGCTTTATGCTGGCAAGGACGATGCGCTGAAATCGCTGAAACGATCGGTGCCAATTTGCGCGGATGAGAGCGCCCATGACCGCGCAAGCCTTGCCGATCTGAAGGGCAAATACGACGCGGTGAACATCAAGCTCGACAAGGCCGGCGGGCTTACCGAGGCATTGGCGATGGCGAAGGAAGCCAAAGCCATGGGTTTTCAGATCATGGTCGGCTCGATGGTCTCGACCTCGCTTGGTGTCGCACCCGCGACGCTGCTGACGGAAGGCGCTGCCTTCGTCGATCTCGACGGGCCTTTGTTGCTGGCAAAAGACCGGCCGAACGGCCTGCACTACCGGAACGAATGGCTTTTCCCGCCCGACGCCCGTTTGTGGGGCTGAATCCACGCGATGAAGGCGAGTGCGGCGCCGATCAATCCGAGCACGGCGGAACTCGCGTAGGAATGCACGCCGTAGGCCGCGTAGATCGGCCCTGCCGTGACCGTTCCGAGCCCCATCAGCACCGCGATCACAGTGGATGAATAGGTCTGCGCCCTGCCCGCCGCGCGTTGTGGGATGTTTTCGGCGATCAGCGCCATCAAACCCAGATGTGTCGCACCGAAGGTCAGTCCGTGCAGCAATTGCAACGGGAACAGCAGCGCAACGGACGGATCGAACATCAGCGCGCCGAAGCGTACCAGCGCAGCCAACCCGCCGATCAAGATCAGCGGCATCGGCGAAATCATTTTCAGGACGCGCGTTGCGAAGGTGAACAGCACGATTTCCGCCACCACGCCCGCTGCCCACAGCGCGCCGATGGTGGTGGAGCTTAGTCCCGCGCGGTCCCAATGCACCGACGCGAATGTGTAGAGGAGCGCATGGCTCGCCTGGATGAACCCGGCGGCGGCAACGCCGAGCAACAGGAGACGTCCCGGTTTCAGCGACCCGTGTTCTTCCTGATGCAAAGGCAGCGAAGGGATGGTTGGGGCAGCGACCGCGCAAACCGCAAACACCGCGAACGCCGCCGCGATCATCCATGCGACGGAAACCGCCGGCCAGACGCCGAGTAAAATCCCCGCGCCCAGGTTGGCCGCGACAAAGGAAATGGAGCCCCAGATACGAATGAGGCCGTAATCGATACGCCCCTTCGTTGCGAGCCGCATGGCGTAGGACTCCAGCAGCGGAAACGCCGGATTCCAGAACAGCGAAGCGAAGGCGAGTGCGATACACAGAGCCAGTTGCCCGCTCGCGAGCCCGACCCACACGAATCCCAAAGCCGCCAGAAAACCGAGCGCCGCCAGAAACGCCCTTGGCTTCGCAATCCGGTCCGACAGGACGCCGGCCGCGGGTAAAGTCACAAGCCGCAGCACCACCGGGATCGCCATGGCCAGCCCGATTGCTTCCGGCGAGAAGCCCCGCTCGGCCAGCAGCACCGGGAAAAACGGCATGTACACGCCGATGCTGACGAACAAAGCGGCATAGGCCGTGGCGAGGCCGATTTTGCCGCCGAGATCGCCAATTCTGGCCGGGGAAATCTGTTTCAAGGGGCCGATTCCGGTAACGCCGCACCATAGGCTTCAAACCGACGCGGTTTGGAGCCTGAAGCGGCGGTGAGTAAACTATTCATTCAAGATTCGCACGGCAGGTTGCAGCCCCCGCCGTTTTTTAAAGGGCAATCGGGGTTCGAATGTCGCTACCTCCCGCTACCGCGCCCCTCTCGGACGCGGATTACGAGGCGATTGCCGCGGCCGTGATGGAAACGGCCCGCGGGCGATGGTTTCTGACCGAATTCACCCGCCGCAACCGCCATACCGACACCAAGCTGGTGCTCCAGGCGATTGAGCGGCTTGAGCGGTCCATCGAGCACAAGACCAGTTCATCCGAAGCCGACCGGCTGCGTTTCGATCTCACCGACATGATGGGCGCGATCACCCGCACCAAGGCAGAGATCGCCTCGCTCAAGCCCAAGCCCGAAGACGAAGGCAAGATCGACATCGCCTCGCAGGAACTCGACGCCATCGTGGAAACGACCGAGAAAGCAACCTCGGACATTCTGGCCGCCGCCGAGCGCGTGCAGGAAATCGCCTGGACGATGCGCGAGAACGGCGCCGAGGCGTCGGTCTGCGATCTCATCGACGCCAACACGACCGAAATCTACACCGCCTGCTCGTTCCAGGATTTGACCGGCCAGCGCATCCGCAAGGTCATCCAGGTTCTGACCTTCCTGGAAGCGCGCATCGACGCGATGATCAAAATCTGGCGGCTGGACGATCTGGAATTTGTTTCGACCGCCGATGATGCACAGGAAGCATCGCTGCTGAACGGACCCGCGCGTCCCGGCGAAGGGATGGAGCAGAATACGATCGACAATCTGCTCGGCGGGCGAAAGCGGACAGACGTGTCGTGGGAAGAAAAACCGGCAGCGAAAGAGCCGAACAATCTCGCCGATTTCGATCTCGACGATCTCGAAGTGTTCGAAGTCACCGATGAAACACCGAGCGCGCCGGCCATTCCGACGGCTCCCGTGAAAGCGGAGCCCGCGAAAAGCGGCATCGAACAGCTCTCGCTCGCCCGAAAGATGGCGCTCTTTTCCTGAGTTATTTTCCGGCTGTCACGGACGCATAAAGGGCTGGATCGATATTTCCGCCCGACAAGACAAGGACCACATTTTTCCCCGCCACATCGATCTTGCCGTGCAGAAGTGCCGCGAGCGCCACGATGCCGCCCGGCTCGACGACGAGGCCCAGTTTCCTTGACGCGAATGCAATCGTCTCCAGCACTTCCTTGTCGCTGACCGAAACCGCTTCGCCGACCAGACGCTTGTTGATTTCAAAAGTTAGTTCACCCGGCTCCGCCGTCAGCAGCGCATCGCAGATTGAGCCGCTCATTTTCGCGTTGCGCTCGCGCTTGCCCGATTTGAAGGAGCGCGCGGTGTCGTCGAAGCCTTCCGGCTCCACACCGACGACGCGCGCTTGCGGGAAACGGTCCTTCACCGCGAGCGCGACACCCGCGATCAATCCGCCACCCGATGCCGGCGACAATACGATGTCGGGAGCGAGGCCGAGTTTCCGCATGTCATCGCAGATTTCCAGACCGATCGTTCCCTGCCCCGCGATCACATGCGGATGGTCATAGGGCGGCACCAGCGTCGCGCCGCGCTCGGTGGAAATGCGGCGGCCGATGACTTCCCGGTCTTCCTTGTCCCGGTCATACAGCACCACCTCGGCACCGAGCTTTTTCGTGTTTTCGCGTTTGATGAGCGGCGCGTCTGCGGGCATGACGATCAGCGCGGGCATACCTGCGATTTTCGCCGCCGCCGCGACACCCTGTGCGTGGTTGCCGGAGGAAAAAGCGACAACGCCTTTTTCGCGCTTGTCCACGGGAATGCGCGAGATCGTGTTGTAGGCGCCGCGGAATTTGAATGAGCCGGTGCGCTGAAAAATTTCCGGCTTGAGGAAAACGCGGGCCGCACCCGTGCTTTCAAGCACCGAGACGTAAATCAGCGGCGTGCGGACTGCAACATTTTCAAGAACGCGCGCGGCATCGGCGACATCGGCGGCGGTCGGGAGCTTGCTGAGATTGGCAGGAGCGTTCATGGCCGGGACGCTAATGCGTCACCGGCGAAATGTCACGAAGTCAGGCTACCTGCGCGGCCAGCCGCTCGGGCGCGTTCACGTCCACGCTTGCGCGCGAGGCCATCGTGATAATTTCAAACGTGCCGTCAAAATGCTCCACGACGGCGGTGCAGCTTTCCACCCAGTCGCCGCAGTTGATGTAGGTCATTCCCTGCATGTCCTGGATCGTCGGGTGATGAATATGCCCGCAGATCACGCCATCGGTGCCGTGGCGCTTTGCTTCGCTGACCAGCACCCGCTCGAATTCGCCGATGAAATTGACAGCGTTTTTCACCTTCAGCTTGGCCCAGCGCGAGAGCGACCAGTAGGTGAAGCCCAGCCGGCGGCGAACCGTATTGACCGCGGTGTTGAGCGAGATCGCCATGTCATAGGCGCCGCTCCCCAATAGCGCGAGCCAGCGCGCGTGCTTGATGACCACGTCGAAGAGATCGCCGTGGATGACGAGAAACCGGCGGCCGTCGGCGGTGACGTGAATGGCCTCGTTCACCACATCGATTCCGCCGAAATGAGTGCCGAAATAGTCGCGGAGGAATTCGTCGTGGTTGCCGGGAATGTAGATGACCCGCGAACCCTTGCGCGCCTTGCGCAACAGCTTCTGCACCACGTCATTGTGCATCTGCGGCCAGTACCACGCGGATTTCAGCGCCCAGCCGTCGATGATGTCGCCGACCAGATAGATCGTCTCGGCGTCATGCAGGCGGAGGAAATCGACGAGCAGATCGGCCTGGCAGGCGCGCATGCCGAGATGAACGTCGGAGATGAACAGCGTCCGGTATTTGCGGCCTTCGGGCGCTTCCGGTTCGGAATCTTCACGCACGGGAAAAGCAGACAACTTATCCAGCATTGCCGCCTTCTAGCTGCTTCGTGTAACGGTTTTGCGAAGCGGCGAGGCCGCGCAAAACCGCTGCAAGCCGTTTGAATCGCAGGCGGATTAAGGCCGCCGAAAATCCGGCGACCGGAAATTATCGCGCGCCCCGGAGGCGCGAAATTTTCGATTGCCGGGGACGAGGAGCGCGCCAGATCGCTTCGCGCCGTGAAGGATTTGTGACGTTTTTTCTGGACGGCCTTTCATCACAGGCTTAATTCTGAAGAGTTACAAGCGAGGCTGAAAATGCAGACGCATTATCTTGAAATCACTATTCATCTCGGCTCCGCCTGGCTGGCCGGCGCACTGATCGGCCTTGAGCGGAGTTACCACGGCCGTCCTGCCGGTTTCCGCACCCACGCGCTCGTATGCCTGGCTTCGGCACTCCTGATGCTCATCACCGAGTATCATCAGGATTGGCTACCCCGTTCCACCGACGGCTCGATCACCAATACAATCCTCGATCCGCAGCGCATGGCGCAGGGCATCATGACCGGCATCGGCTTTCTTGGCGCGGGTGTGATTTTCAAAGAGGGGCTGAGCGTGCGCGGCCTCACCACGGCGGCGTCGATCTGGATCACTGCCGCACTCGGCATTCTTTATGGCGTCGGATTTTTCTTTCCGGCGATTCTCGGCACTGCCGCGGTGCTCGGCACGCTCGCGCTGTTTCTCTGGATCGAGAACCACATGCCGAGCCAGTCCTACGCGCAGCTCATTCTGAGATTCAAGAAACAGCAGACGCCGACGGAAGAACAGGTCCGCAAGATGATCCGCTCCTACGACTTCTCGCTGGCGAATATGAGCTACCGGATGGAAGACCCCAGCCACTTTGAATACCGCATGTCGATCCGCACGCTGGAGCCGGTGAAATTCGCCCGGCTGGCGGAGGCGCTTCGCAAGCGCAAGGACATTCTGGAATTCCGCATTTCTCCAACCGGAGATTGACACCGCACCGCACCAGCGATTGCAAAAATCGCCGGTCAGCTACCCTTATTTGCGGCTTGCGGCGGGAACGGCGGCGAAGCACTATCCCGCCCCCCGCCATTGATAAACATAAAGAGGAACGTCCATGAAGCTCGTGCGCTTCGGCCCCGCCGGCCGGGAAAAACCCGGCATCATCGATTCCAAGGGCCAACTCCGTAACCTTTCCAAGATCGTGTCCGACATCAATGGCGACGTACTCGCCAACAGCATGGCGAAGATCAAGAAGGCGAAGATCGAGAAACTGCCGCTGGTAAAAGGCAAGCAGCGTTTCGGCCCGCCGGTCGCCGGCACCCGCCACTACATCGGCGTCGGCCTGAATTATTCCGACCATGCCAATGAAATCGGCATGCCGATCCCGAAAGAGCCGATCCTGTTCACGAAGGCCTCGAACAGCATCTGCGGCCCAAACGACAACATTATCATTCCAAAAGATTCCAAGAAGCTCGACTATGAGTGCGAACTCAATATCGTGATTGGAAAACGCGCCCGCTATCTCAAGTCGCAGGCGGATGCAAAAAATTACATCGCCGGCTACACGGTCGCCAATGACGTATCCGAGCGCAGCTTCCAGATCGACCGTGGCGGCAATCCGGCCCAGTGGAATAAAGGCAAGGGCGCTGAAAATTTCGGCCCGGTCGGCCCGTGGCTGGTGACACGCGACGAAATCAAGGACGTGCAGAATCTGAAGATGTGGCTCTCCGTGAACGGCCAGAAGCGCCAGAACGGCTCCACCAGAACGATGATCTTCGGCGCGGAGTATATCGTCTGGTACTGCTCGCAATTCTACGTGCTGGAGCCCGGCGACATGATCTGCACCGGCACACCTCCGGGCGTGGCGATCGGCATGAAGCCCGAGCCGGTCTGGCTCAAGGCCGGCGATGTCGTTTCTCTCGGCATCGAGGGTCTAGGCGAGCAGAAGCAGAAGGTCGTAAACTACAAGAAGTAAGTTTAGACATTTTGCTTCGGGGTAAGCCGTGACTTTCAGAAATCCATCGAGACGCGACTTCGTCGCGGGCGCGGGTACTGCCGCGCTCGCGGCACTCTCACCTGTGCGGTCGTTCGGACAAACGCCGCTGCCGTCCAATCCGGACGTGGTGATCGTGGGCGCGGGCGCATCCGGCATGTCCGCCGCGCGGCGCCTGCAAAGTCTCGGGCGCAGCGTCGTGCTGCTCGAGGCGCTGCCGGACTATGGCGGACGCGCCTGGACGGATTCGGATTTCTTCGGCGTTCCCTTCGACCGCGGCTGCGCCTGGATTCACGCCGCCGACCGCAACCCGCTCTATCCGATCGCACTGGAGAAAAAGTTCACCCTGCACCAGCACGATCTCGAACTCGATCATGTGTGGTACGGAAACAAAATCCGCAAATTCGACGCCAAGGAAATGGCGGAATACAAAAAAGCAGAAAAAGGAATCATCCAGGCAACGGAAAAACATTCCAAGAAAGGCGATGGTTCTGTCGGCGCCATCACCCGCATCCGCACGCCCGCTGAACAAGTGGCCTCCACCGTGATCGGGCCGATGGATATGGCGGTCGATCTCGAAGACCTCTCGATCTCGCATTTCGCGGGTCAGGCCGATCTCGACCCGAATTATCTCGTGAAGGAAGGCTACGGCAACGTCGTCCGCACGCTGGCCGAGGGCTTGCCGATTTCTGTCGGAACACCGGTCACGCGCATTCGCTATGACGGCCCGGGCGTCGTCTGCGAAACGGTGAAGGGCGATGTGACGGCGCGCGCCTGCATCATCACTTGTTCGATTGGCGCGCTGAATTCGGGACGAATCCGCTTCTCGCCCGATCTACCGGAATGGAAAGAAGACGCGATCAACAAGCTTAGCATGGGTATGCTCGCCAAAATTCCGATGCTGATCGAAGGCGACCGTTTTGGATTGAAGCCCTTTGAAGACCTGCATTACGAGCGGCCGGGCCGGCAGGATATTTATTTCCTCGCCTTCCCGTTCGACATGAATTTGCTGATCGGTTTCGTCGGCGGAAAATTCGGCTGGGAGCTGACGGCGGCGGGCACCGAAGCGGCGGTCGATTTCGGCAAGGAATCCGTACGGCGGATTTTCGGCGCGGACGCCGAGAAGAAAATCGTGAAAGCGGACTTCACCACCTGGGGCCGCAATCCGTGGATTCGCGGCGCGTATGCGGTGTCGCTGCCGGGCCATCATTCGGCCCGCAAGGAACTGGCGCAGCCTGTGGTGAACAAGCTTTTCTTCGCGGGCGAGGCGCTGGCGGGCGAATTCGCGCAGACCTGCGGCGGGGCGGTGCTCAGCGGACGCAGAACCGCTGACGACGTGAATCGGATACTGGGTTAGCGCTTCCCCTGCGCCCGCAGGAGCGCCACCGTCATGCTCGCTTGCAGGGACGACCAGCCGCGGCTGCGGTCGATCGCATTGTTGTAGCTATCGACGATTTTCCCGGCGATGGGTGATGTGCCGCCGATTTCGCGGATAAGGTCGCGCGAGATTTTATAGGCCGCGTCCACGATCTCGTCAGGGAAAAACAAAATCCTCGTCTTGTGCGAGCCAACCAGCGTCGCCAGCGCCTGCGCGTTCTGCCAGGCGGCGTCGGCGAGCGCCGCCGAATGTTCGAGGCGGCAGGCGCTGGCCACGATCTCCTGCAAATCCTTCGGCAGCGACTCGTAGGCCTTCAACGAAACAATCGCTTCCCCCGCTCCGTTCGGCTTGTTGAAGCCGGGGCCATAATAGAGCGGCGTCACCTGGTGCATGCCCGTGGTCAGATCGCTCACGGGGGCGAGAAACTCCACCGCGTCGATGGCACCGGTGGAGAGGCTCGTGATGATGTCGGCGGCGGGCATCGCAACGGGCGTCGCGCCAAGGCGGCTGAACACATCGCCGCCGATTCCCAGAACACGGATGCGAAGTCCTTTGAAGTCGGCGAGCGATTTAATTTCTTTCCGGAACCAGCCACCCATTGAAGGGCCGGTGTTACCCGCAAGAAATCCGCGCACGCGGTAAGGGCGATACAGTTCGTCCCACAACGCCTGCCCGCCGCCATGTTCAAGCCATGCCTGATGGTCGATGGGCGAAAGACCAAACGGCACGGTCGTGAAGAAAACCGCCGCCGGCATTTTTCCGCGCCAGTAGAACGCCGCCGTATGCGCCATCTCCACGGTGCCGGCGGAAACCGCATCGAACACTTCAAACGCGGGAACGATTGCACCCGCCGGAAACAGTGTGATCTCGAGCCGCCCGTTGCTCATCGCGTTTATGCGGTCCACGACGCGCTGCGCGGACACGCCCGGCCCCGGCAAGTTCGCGGGCCAGGAAGTCGCCATGCGCCATTTGACGGTCTGAGCGCGGGCGATGCTGGGTGCCGCGATTGCGCCCGCTCCGCCGAGCAATCCGAGTGCCGTGCGCCTCGTGAGTTTTTTCATAACCGCCACTGCGCGTGGAAATGATGCACCGGCCCATGGCCGTGGCCGATGGCGAGCTTGTCCGAAGCAGCAATCGCCTCGGTGACGTAATTCTTCGCGAGCGAGACCGCGTCGTTCAACGCAATTCCCTTCGCCAGAAACGCGGCAATGGCGGACGACAGCGTGCAGCCGGTGCCATGGGTGTTCATGGTGGATACGCGCTTTGAAACAAGACGATGCGCGCCCTTGGCGTCCACCAGCATATCGACCGCTTCCGCACCCTCGCGATGGCCGCCCTTGATCAGCACCGTGTCAGCGCCGAGCGCGAGGATGCCCTCCGCCTGCACCCGCATCTGCCCGTCAGTGCGCCGGAGGG
>CAZUJE010000096.1:0-11468 GCA_964620215.1 uncultured Hyphomicrobiales bacterium | reverse complement strand
TCTCGACGCCGAAGCAGAACGACTACCGCTCGATCCATACGACCGTGATCGGTCCTGGCCACCAGCGCGTCGAACTGCAAATCCGCACCCGCGCGATGGAGGACGTGGCCGAATACGGGATCGCGGCGCATGCGCTCTACAAGGATGGCAGCGGCACGCCGACCGAAATGCTCTCGCGCGATTCAGGCGCCTATGCCTGGCTGCGCCACACCATTGAATTGCTCTCGGAAGGGTCGAACCCGGAAGAATTCCTGGAGCACACCAAGCTCGAATTGTTCCACGATCAGGTGTTCTGCTTCACGCCAAAGGGCCGGCTGATCGCGCTTCCCAGAAAAGCGACGCCGATTGATTTCGCCTACGCCGTTCACACCGATGTCGGCAACAACGCGATCGGCTGCAAGATCAACGGCAAGATCGCGCCGCTGGTGTCGGAGCTTGTGACCGGCGACGAGGTGGAAATCACCATCGGCAAGGGCCAGACGCCGCCGGCCGCATGGGAATCCATTGTCGTCACCGGCAAGGCGCGCGCTGCGATCCGCCGCGCCACCCGCACCGCCGTGCGGGCGCAATATACCGGCCTTGGCCGCCGCATGATCGAGCGTGCTTTCGTGCGCGCCGAAAAGCCGATTTCCGATGATCGCTTGCAAGGCGGCCTCGCACGCCTCGCGCGCAATTCACTTGAAGAAGTTTACGCCGCTGTCGGCCGCGGTGAGATGAAAGCCGAAGACGTGGTGAAAGCGGTCCATGCCGACTGGCGCGGCGATAATACGAAAAAACCGGAACAGGCGCCGCGCCCGGAGGGCTGGTTCGCCGTGGCGAGGCAACGGCTCAGGCTGCGCCGCTTCCGTGACGCCGAAGGGCCGGTGAAAGTTTCGAGCGGTGTCGCCATTCCGATCCGCGGTATCAACGCCGACCTGCCGGTCCGTTTCGCGCCGAACGGCGGCGCGCTTCCCGGCGACCGGATTGTCGGCATTGTGACGCCGGGCGAGGGCATCACCATTTATCCGATCCATTCGCAGGCGCTGAAGGAATTCGACGACCAGCCGTCGCGCTGGCTCGATGTGCGGTGGGATGTGGACGAGGGCAAACCGCAGCGTTTTCCCACCCAGATCCGGGTGCTTGCTTCCAACGCGCCCGGCACGCTCGCGCAGATCGCGCAGGCCATCAGCGAACACGCCGGCAATATCGACAACATCAAGATGGAGCGCCGCTCGCCGGATTTCACTCAGCTCACCATCGATATCGGTGTGTATGATGTGAAGCACATGAACGCGATCATCGCGCAGTTGCGCACCAAGGCGGTGGTGTCGAACGCGGAGCGGGTAAGCTGAGACATGCCTGAACTTCTCCCCATCCGTCTCGGCGTGAATATCGATCACGTCGCGACCATCAGAAATGCGCGCGGGGGGAGGCACCCCGACCCGCTGCGCGCGGCCCATGCCGCGATCCTGGCGGGTGCGGACGGCATCACGGTTCACCTGCGCGAAGACCGCCGCCATATCCGTGATGACGATCTCGAGAAAATCCGCGCGGAGATCGATGCGCCGCTCAATCTTGAACTGGCGGCGACCGAGGAGATGCTCGGCATCGCGCTCAAGACGAAGCCGCACGCCGCCTGCGTCGTGCCGGAAAAGCGCACCGAGCGCACGACCGAAGGCGGGCTGGAGGTCGCTGGCGCTAAACCGCTTTTGAAGCCGATCATCGCAAAACTTTCGGATGCGGGTATTCGCGTATCGCTGTTTATCGAGCCTGATCCCGCGCAGATTGAAGCCGCCGCCGAACTGAAAGCGGATGTGATTGAAATCCACACGGGTGCATGGTGCGAGGTGGCGATGAACGGCGAACACGCCGCCGCCGTAAAACTGTTCGAGCGGATCAGGGAAGCGGCCAAACTCGCATCGCAGCTTGGCCTTGAGGTCCATGCGGGGCATGGCCTCGATTACAAGACCGCCGGGCAGATTTCCGCCTTGCCGGAAATCATGGAACTGAATATCGGCCACTTCATCATCGGTGAATCCCTGTTTGAAGGCATGGATATCGTAATCGGCGAGTTTCGCATCGCCATGCAGCACGGCCGCGCCGCTGCGAAAGTGCAGTCATGATCCTTGGCATCGGTTCCGACATCACCGACATCCGCCGCGTGGAGAAAGTAATTGAGCGCCACGGCGAGCGTTTTCTTTCGCGCATCTTCACCGAGGTTGAGCGCACGAAGGCCGAACGGCGCAAGAATCGCGTGGAGACTTACGCCAAGAGATTCGCCGCCAAGGAGGCCTGCGCGAAGGCGCTCGGCACCGGAATCAGGGGCGGCGTCTGGTGGCGCGACATGGGCGTCGTCAATCTGCCATCGGGTCGGCCGACCATGAAACTCACGGGCGGCGCGCTCAAACGGCTGGAGGCTTTATTGCCCGAAGGTTTTGAAGCACGGATCGATCTCACTATCACCGACGAATACCCGCTGGCGCAGGCATTTGTGGTGATTTCGAGCGTTCCCAAAAGCGTTACCTGACCGGACAAAGTGGCCGCATTGCCACCGCCTTATCGGGCGTCTATACGCGAGCCTTCCGGCACAAACTTACCCATGAGCATGGCAACAAAACAAAAGACCGAAAGCGGTTTCGCGGAGACCGTGCGCGTCATCATTCAGGCATTGCTGATCGCGCTGGTGATCCGCACGTTCCTGTTTCAACCGTTCAACATTCCTTCCGGCTCGATGAAGGCGACGCTGCTCGTCGGCGACTATCTGTTCGTGTCGAAATACTCATACGGCTACAGCAAATTCTCGTTTCCGTTTTCGCCAAGCCTCTTCACCGGCCGCGTGCTGGAAGGGAAGCCCGAGCGCGGCGACGTCGCCGTGTTCAAGCTGCCGAAGGATGAATCCACCGATTACATCAAGCGCGTGATCGGCCTGCCGGGCGACAAGATCCAGATGCTGGGCGGATTGCTGCACATCAACGGCCAGCCGGTGAAGCGCGAGCGCGTGCAGGACTGGATTTCGGATGAATCGGACAGCCGCCGCCAGCGCGTGAAACGCTGGCGCGAAACACTGCCGAACGGCGTCACCTATGAGACGCTCGATCTCGTGGACAACGGTTTTTACGACAACACGCCCGTCTATCAGGTGCCCGAAGGCCAGTATTTCATGATGGGCGACAACCGGGACAATTCCACCGACAGCCGCGTGCTGGCTTCGGTCGGTTATGTGCCTTACGATAATTTCGTGGGCCGTGCCGAGATCATTTTCTTTTCCATCGAGGAAGGCCGTGCGGCCTGGGAATTCTGGACCTGGCCGACTTCGGTGCGATGGAGCAGGATTTTTTCCTTCGTCCGATGAAGCGCAAGCAATCATGGGCGGCGCTTGAAAAGCGGCTTGGTTACCGCTTCAAGGTAATTTTTTGGCTGGAGCCGGGGCTGGCCCATGTCAGCGGATCGCCGGGCAATCCGAAGGAAACCTATCAGGGGCTGGAGGTCAACGACGACCATGTGCTCGGGCTTGTCATTTCGGACATGCTGATGCGCACGTTTCCAAAAGCCGAGGAGGGGGAGCTTTCGCGCCGCCTCGCCGAACTCGTGCGCAAGGAAACCTGCACGGAGGTTGCCGCTGAACTCGATCTCGGCTCGGAATTGAAACTTGGCCAGAGCGAAATCAATTCCGGCGGGCGGCAGAAATCCGCGATCCTCGCCGACGTGGCGGAATCCGTGATCGGTGCCGTGTTCTGCGACGGTGGTTATCAGCCTGCGGCGGAATTCATCGAGCGGCTGTGGAAGGAACGAATGCTGAAGCCGCACCGGCCGCTGCGCGATTCCAAAACCATTTTGCAGGAATGGGCGCAGGCGCGTGGCCTGCCGCCGCCGTCTTACAAGGAAAAAGAACGGCGCGGGCCGGACCACAAGCCGGAGTTTCGTGTTTCCGTTGAGCTTCCCGGCATCAAGCCCGCCGAAGGCACCGGCGCATCCAAGCGCGACGCCGAGCAGGCGGCGGCCACTGCCATGCTCACGCGCGAGGGCGTGAACGAGAAAGCAGCGGAAAATGCCTGACCCGAACCCGCCAGCGGACACACGCTGCGGTTTCGTGGCTCTCGTCGGCGCGCCGAATGTCGGCAAGTCCACGCTCATTAATCAGCTTGTGGGCAGCAAAGTCTCCATCGTCTCGCCCAAGGTGCAGACGACGCGCACGCGGGTGCGCGGCATCGCGATGCATGAAAACGCCCAGATCATTTTCGTGGACACGCCCGGCATATTCCTGCCGCGCCGCCGGCTCGACCGCGCCATGGTCGCCGCCGCGTGGAGCGGGGCCGGGGACGCCGATCTCGTGGCGTTGCTGATCGACGCCAAGAAAGGCATCGACGACGAGGCGCGCGCGATCATCGAAAAATTTCCCTCGATCAAGGGTAAAAAATCGCTGGTGATGAACAAGATCGATCTTATCCCACGCGACAAGCTCCTGGGGCTCGCGGCCGAAGCCAACGAACTTGCGAAGTTCGAGCGCATTTTCATGGTCGCCGCCATCAACGGCGACGGCGTGCAGGACGTGCTGGCCTATTTCGCGGACTCGGTTCCGCGCGGGCCGTTCCACTATCCCGCGGACGAGATCACCGACGTGCCCATGCGCCAGATGGCCGCCGAAATCACCCGCGAAAAAGTGTTCCTGAAACTCCACAAGGAACTGCCCTATCAATCGACAGTCGAGACCGACTCATGGAAAGATTTCAAGGACGGCTCGGTGCGGATCGAACAGACCATTTTCGTGGAGCGTGAGAGCCAGCGCAAAATCGTGCTGGGCGAGGGCGGGCAGATGATCAAAAGCATTTCGATGGATGCCCGCAAGGAAATGGCCACCGCGCTCGACAAGAAGGTGCATCTTTTTCTGTTCGTCAAAGTGCGCGAGGACTGGGAAAACGACCCCGAACGATACAAGGCGGCGGGGCTGGAGTTTCCGAAGGAATAAAATGGAGTGGACCGACCAGGGCATCGTTCTCGGCACGCGCCGCCACGGCGAGACGAGTGCCATTGTCGAACTGATGACACTGGAGCATGGCCGCCATCTCGGCCTCGTGCGCGGCGGTATCTCGCGGAAGATAAAGCCGATCTTGCAGCCGGGAAATTCCGTCCACGCGGTCTGGCGCGCGCGGCTCGACGAGCATCTCGGCAATTACACCATTGAAGGCACGGAACTTGTCGCCGACAAATTGATGGCTTCGGCCACGGCGAGTTTTGGAATGCAGTCGGTGGCGGCGTTGCTGCGCCTGCTGCCGGAACGCGATCCGCATCCGGCGCTCTATCATGCGCTGGCCGCGATCATCCATCATATCGACCAGCCCGCATTGGTCGCCCCGCTGATCGTGCAGTTTGAATTGCAGTTGCTCAGGGAACTCGGCTTCGGCCTCGATCTGTCCGAATGCGCGGCCACTGGCGGCGAGACGGACCTGATCTATGTGTCGCCAAAATCCGGCCGCGCCGTCAGCCGCGAAGGCGGCGAGGCGTGGAAGGATCAACTGATGGCGCTTCCCTTGTTCCTGAAGACCGGTGGCGCGGGATCCACCGCCGACGAAGTGACCGCCGCCTTCGCGCTGACCGGCTTTTTTCTCCTCCGGCGTGTATTCGAGCCGCGCGGCATCGCCATGCCCGACGCGCGCTCGTCATTTCTTGCGACCATCGCGCGCAGCAGGGCCGCATAAGTCTTGTTCCCGCCGAATCCCTCCTTTACGAGTGAAGGATGGGAAAGCGAATGATTCCCCCGCCCGAAAAGGGCAAGGGGATCGAAATCGTCGAGCTGAAGGAAGCGCTGGAAGAGCGCTATCTCGCTTACGCGCTTTCGACGATCATGGGCCGCGCGCTGCCGGACGCGCGCGACGGCCTGAAGCCGGTGCATCGGCGCATCCTGCACGCGATGCGGCTCCTGCGGCTCGACCCCAATCAGGCTTTTAAAAAGAGCGCCCGCGTCGTCGGCGACGTGATCGGCAAATATCATCCGCATGGCGACCAGTCGGTCTATGACGCCTTGGTGCGTCTCGCCCAAAGCTTCGCGCAGCGGTATCCGCTGGTGGACGGGCAGGGCAATTTCGGCAACGTGGACGGCGATAACGCCGCTGCCATGCGTTACACCGAAGCGCGCCTCACCGAAACCGCGCGGTTGCTGCTCGACGGAATGGACGAGGACGCGGTCGATTTCCGCGAAACCTATGACGGCACCGAACGGGAGCCGATCGTCCTTCCCGGCGGCTTTCCAAATCTCCTGGCGAACGGTTCCGCCGGCATCGCGGTCGGCATGGCGACTTCGATCCCGCCGCATAACGCCGCCGAACTGCTCGACGCCGCGCTGTACATGATTGATAAGCCGCGCGCGAAAACCACCGAGCTGCTGAAATTCGTCAAAGGGCCGGACTACCCGACCGGCGGCATTATTGTTGATGACAAGGCGACGATCCGCGAGGCCTACAACACCGGGCGCGGCTCCTTCCGCACCCGCGCGCGCTGGTCGGTGGAAAAACTCGGTAATGGCACCTGGGTCGCGGTCGTCACCGAAATTCCCTATCAGGTGCAGAAGTCGAAGCTGATCGAAAAAATCGCGGACCTGCTCACCAACAAGAAACTGACACTGCTCGCCGACGTGCGCGACGAGTCTACCGAGCTTGTGCGTGTCGTGCTGGAGCCGCGCTCACGCACGGTCAAGCCCGAGCACATGATGGAGCAGCTGTTCAAGCTCACCGAGCTTGAAACCCGTTTCTCCTTGAACATGAATGTGCTGACGAACGGCCTCGTGCCGCGGGTCGTCAATCTCGCGGAAGCGCTGAAGGAGTGGCTCGATCACCGCCGCACCGTGCTGCAACGGCGCTCGAAGCATCGCCTCGCGGAAATCAAGCATCGCCTCGAAGTGCTCGGCGGCTACCTGATCGCCTATCTGAACATCGACGCGGTGATCAAAATTATTCGCAACGAGGACGAGCCGAAGCCCGTCCTGATGAAGCGCTTCAAGCTCACCGATGTGCAGGCCGACGCGATCCTGAACATGCGGCTGCGCAATTTGCGCAAGCTCGAAGAGTTCGAGATCAAGAAAGAGCACAAGGAGTTGAACGAGGAAAAAGCGCAGCTGGAAAAGCTGATCGGCTCGCCCGCGCGCCAGTGGAAGGCAATCGGCAACGAGATCAAGGCGGTGCGCGAGACTTACGGTCCGAACACTTCGCTCGGCAAGCGCCGCACGACTTTTGATAAAGCTCCCGACGAAGCGGTTGCTCAGGCCGCCACCGAAGCAAGCCTGATGGTCGAGCGCGAGCCGATTACGGTCGTTGTTTCTGAGAAGGGTTGGATTCGCGCGCTGCGCGGACGCCAGCAGGATTTGTCTGGACTGACCTGGAAAGGCGACGACGCGCTGAAACTTTCCTTCCCGGCGGAGTCGACTTCCAAACTGATCGCCTTCGCCACCAACGGGCGCTTCTACACGATTGACGCCTCGAAGCTTCCTGGCGGGCGCGGGCATGGCGAGCCGATCCGGCTCTACATGGATCTCGATGCGTCGGGCGATATCGTCGATGTGATGCCGTTCACCGGCAAGCGGAAATTCCTGGTGGCTTCAAGAAGCGGCAACGGTTTCGTCGTCAATGAGGACGATGTGCTCGGCACCACCCGCAAAGGAAAACAGGTATTGAATGTGAAAGCCCCGGATCGTGCGGCGGCGATGGCTATCGTCGAAGGCGACAGCGTTGCTGTGATCGGCGCGAACCGGAAAATGGTGATTTTCCCGCTCAGCGAGCTGCCCGAAATGGGCCGCGGCCGCGGCGTGCGGATGCAGAAATACAAGGAAGGCGGCCTCGCCGACGCCAAAACATTTGCATTGAATGACGGCCTCACCTGGCTCGATCCCGCCGGGCGCACGCATACCACGGACAAGAAAGAACTCGCCGACTGGCGCGGCAAGCGTGCCGATGCCGGCCGCCTCGCGCCGAAGGGCTTCCCGAAGTCCGGCAAATTCCGCTGACGCTTATTTCTTTCCGAGGATCACGCGATAAAATTCCATCGCGTGCGCGGAGGCGGGGATCACCGCTTCGTTTTCTTCCAAAATGACAATGTCGGCCTTGCGCAGCGGCAGAATATCTTCCGCCTTGGAGCGCGACTGGATGCGCTTGTAGCCGTCGCCGCCGCGCACGCCGCGATAGAGATAATTGTAGCGTTTCAGGTCTGGCAGGCATGCGTTTTGATTTAATACCTGCGCAACCGGGCCGGTGAAACTGCCGCCGATGAAAGCGATCTCCAGCGGGCGTTTGTAGGCGGGACAGCCCACGGATTTGTCATAGGTCACGACCGCCGTCTGATAGCGCGGATTCGGTACCAGCACGTTCACGAGATCGAGCAGGTCGCGGTCAAGCCCGCGCGCGACCTCCGAGATTTTGTAATTCCATTTCAGGAGCGGCAGCGGCGGCGAGAATCCCTGCCGGTTGATTTCGGCGATCAGCTCATTCGACGCCTGCGCCACGCCGATCTGGTTCCAGTGAACGCCGCCCTGCGGGAAAATATCGAGTGGATATTTTCCCTTCAGCGCGTGGGTGGAAGTGGCGGTATCGGCGAGGTGGATTCCGGCTTGCTTCAGCATCGCCGTGTAAACAGGAAGCCACTCGTTCCGGTCGCGCTCGGTATTGGCACAGGGGTTGCGCGGCAGAAACAGTTCGGGGAAATGCGCCGCCTTGGAAGGTGACAGCGTGTAGACGAAAATCTTGTTCTGCGCCGCGTAGAAATCCTGCAACTCTTTCAGTCGCGCGATCCATGCGGGAGCGTTGCGTTTCAGTTCATCGAGATTCCGCTTGCAGTATTCGTTGAGGTAAAATTTCTCGATCAGATGCCCCCTGTTGCCGGCGACAACCTGGTCGTCGCCATAGCGCCCGAACAGCGCGACGCGGATATTGTTCGATACGCGGATCAGGGCGGGGCGTGTCGGGATCGCATTGGTGACGGCGGTGTTGATTGCTTTCTGCCAGCTTCCGTCGGTAATGGTTTTGAGGTCGAAGGGAACTGGCGCGCTTCGTTCGACAACGCCACTGAGCCGCCGGCCGATATTGATTTTCTTTTTTCCATAAGCGTCCGCATAGACGTTCCAAAGCGTCAGTGCCGGAATAGCGAGCAACAATCCGATCAGGATTTTGCGGCCGGTATTTTCGGACATCTGAAAGGTTGCGAGCATGTCAGAACCGGAAATAAATGAATGGCTTGAACGGAATCGAAAGCGCCTGTCCGCAGGCCCAGACCAACAGCAAGCAGATGACGACCGCGCCGGCGACGCGGAGGGCATTGCTTGCCGCGTACCAGCGCTCAAGTTTCGCATAGAGCGGTGTCGCGGGCAGCAGGCTCAGAATCAGGCCCACTGCAACGGCGAGCGGCACTTCCGGAGTATGTTCGATATCCACGATCTTCGGCGACTGGCCGGACAACGCCGCCATGAACGCGCCCAGTTGCTCAACCGAAGTCGTGCGGAAAATCGCCCAGCCGAACGTGACGATGATGAGCGTTACGACGACCGAGACAAAGCCGCCGGCGCGTTCGAGAAGCCGCAGCAGAAAAATCCGGTCGAGCGTCAGGAATAATCCATTGTATGCGCCCCACAGCACGAAATTCCAGCTCGCTCCGTGCCAGATGCCGGAAGCGAGGAAACAGATCCACAAATTCGCATAGGTGCGGAACTCGCCGTGGCGGTTGCCGCCGAGCGGCACATACAGATAGTCGCGAATCCAGGTCGTGAGCGAAATATGCCAGCGCCGCCAGAACTCGGTGAGCGAGCGCGCGGCATAGGGCATCCTGAAATTCTCACGCAACTGGAAGCCGAGCATTCGCGCAAGTCCGATCGCCATGTCGGAATAGGCGGAAAAATCGAAATAGATTTGCAGCGAGAAGCAGATCAGGCCGAGTGCGGCATCGCCCGCGCTCAATGTGGCCGCGTCGGCGGAAAATATTGTGTCCGCGAATGTGCCGACCTGATCCGCGATCAGAATTTTCTTCACGACGCCGCGGGCGAAACGCAGGAAGCCTTCGCCGAATTCGCTGCCCGTGACCGGAGCGGGGCCCGCGATCTGCCGTTCCATCTCGTGATATTTGAGGATCGGCCCCGCCAGTAGCTTCGGAAACAGGAATACGAACAGCGCGTAATCTTTCAGTGACGCCGCCGGTTTCGATGTGCCGCGATAGGTATCAACGAGATAGGAAATTTTCTCGAACACCACGAAGGAGACGCCGATCGGCAGCGCGATATGCAGCAGCGGAATTTCCGCGCCGGCGAAGGGCTTCAGCGCGAGATTGAGATTGGCTGCGATAAAGTCCGCATATTTGTAGAAAACCAGAATTCCCAGATTGCTGAGAATGCCGATCGTGACCAGCATTTTCCGCGCGGCGGGGGAGGCGTTTTCCATCCGGTGCGAGAGGAAATAATCGAAGGCGGTTGAAACCAGCACCACCGGCACGAACAGCGGCTCGCCCCAGGTGTAGAAGGCGACGCTCGCCACGATCAGCAAAATCTTCTTGGCGTTCGCGCGGTCGTTCACCGCTAGATAGAGCGCGAGAAAAACCGGCGCGATGAACAACGCAAAAAATGGTTCGTGAAAAAGCATTCCGGCCCGACCCCGTTCCAGACCGGACCGCGCGGCCAGCCGGAGGTGATTTTCCTATCGCACCGGCTCAACAAGGTCCATGCGCGGCGGCAATCCAGCGGGCCATCTGGCTTTTATTACCCATTGAAAACGCTGGGTAAATTTTGCATTTGCAAATCATTCGCAACAAGAATAGCCTCCGGAATCAGGGATTTTTGTTCGGAGGCGACGGTGTTGGAGAAGCGCGTGGAAACGGCGGGGGCCGGCTGGAAGCGTGAGCGCGGTCGGGCATCGCTTTCGGAAGTTTTCGGCACCATCAAGACGCAGCCGACCGGCTCGCTCTGGCGCAAGCTCACGGCCTTTCTCGGACCTGGCTATCTCGTCGCCGTCGGCTACATGGACCCCGGCAACTGGGCGACTTCGCTCGCGGGCGGTTCCAAATTCGGCTACGCGCTGCTGACGATTGCGTTGCTCTCCAACATGATGGCGATCCTGTTGCAGGCGCTGTGCGCCCGGCTCGGCATCGCTTCGGGACGCGATCTGGCGCAGGCCTGCCGCGATGCGTTTCCGCGCGCGGTTTCATGGCCGCTCTGGGTGCTCGCGGAAATCGCGATCTGCGCCACCGATCTGGCGGAGGTTATCGGCACCGCCATCGGCTTGAATCTCCTTTTCGGTATTCCGCTTGAGCTCGGCGTCATCATTACGGCGCTCGATGTGTTTCTGATCCTGTGGCTGCAAAATCTTGGTTTCCGTTACATCGAAGCGCTGATCGTGACGCTGCTCGGCGTGATCGCGGTCTGTTTCGGAATCCAGATTTTGCTCGCGGACCCGGACTGGGGCGGCGTGATCCGCGGCTTTGCGCCGACCACGGAGATCGTGACCAATCCCGATATGCTCTATCTC
>CAZUJE010000095.1:0-11505 GCA_964620215.1 uncultured Hyphomicrobiales bacterium | reverse complement strand
CGCACCGGCGTGGCACCTTCAGGCAAGTCGATCGCTGAGCGGCTGACGCGGCATTGAGTTTATTTTTTTTTGGTTTTTACTTTTTCGGGGGCTCTTTGCACAGTAGATTCAAGCGTGCTTAAAATCGGAAACTTATTGTTCGCTGGCATCGATAAAAATTCTTTTTCATCCGGGGGTAATTCGATTTCCTCGATCGAGGCGTATTGCGGTTTGCCACTGAATTTTTTTTGACCGAGATAGCAAGCCACGACCCGGCTGGCGCTTGGAGACGTTGTCTCTGACTCAATGCCGGCTACTACGCCTTTTACCCAACTGCCAACTGCTCTTGGTTTGCGAAGAATGATAACTTCGCATTCCTTGAAGCTTGCTTTGTTACCGTAAAAAAAAAGATTGTTATGCTTGTCCACGACCTCTCCGTTGAGAGTCTGGGGGGTGCCTCTATACATTATCCGCTCTTCAAAAATCATTTTCCGGGAGTTACTTCCCGTTTTGACCGTGGTGTGAATCTTCATTATTTTTTGATCGGATGCGTAACCCCATTGAAAAACTTCATAGTTACCAAGTATCGTTTCAGCCGGGCCTGGATTTCGCAACTTGGATTCTTCAAGCGCGGCGATGACTTCCTCATCTGAATTAAAACTTACATCCGGTTTTTTTTCTCTGAGCTTCTTTGCGTAATTTAGCGCCTCCTCTCTGGTTGGAATTTTCCCATTTTCAATTTTGCTGATCTTGGTTCGGTCAGTTATGCCGACCAGTTCTGCAAATCCTTCTTGGTCGCGGGGAAAGCCAGCCTGCTCGCGCCATGACTTAAACAGCTCCCCAAAAGTAGGATTTGATTTAACGCTTTGATTTTTCGGCATTTTTTCTATCAAAGGGGATAAAGAGGGCTATATAAATTTAGTTGCAGCGCTTGTTTGATACAATCTTATCCGCGAATAACACAAGTGGCTCATATGTGCGTTGGCCACTCCGTCTCTCAGTTGCTCAACTGCGAAAAGACATTGGGCCGGATGTGCGAAAATGTGCGGGCACATTTCTAATATGCCGCGCACATTCCGGCACGATCAGAACGCGCTGCGCAAACTTGAATGCTTGGCTCGGTTCGCCGTTGGCTTATGCTTTTTGCAAGCTGGGGGGCAGCGAAGGAGCTTGTGATGAGGATAGTCGTGATCGCCGACATCCCGCGCGAAGCGGATGTCGCACCCGTGGTAACGGTACGGCTCGACCCGGCTGACCTTCAGCCGGAAGTTGCCGAATTCAAGGAAATGAAGGAATCGCCCGAAGGTCAGGAAGGCGTTGTCCTGTCGGACGCCGCCATGGCCATCCTCGCCGCGCGCGAGCGGGCCATTGACGGGAATCCGGACGACGAGGAAAGCAACTAGAGAGAAATCGGGGGCTGTAATGGGCAAGACTGCAAGGAAAACCGGAATGGAAAGCGCGCTGACATGTGACAAGCAGAGCTGGCCCGCTGTGGCGGCGAGCCTGCGCGGCCGCGGCTTCTCTACTTTCACCGGCGAGCTGTTCGAGCGCGATCCCGCCTACCTCGTGCAGGCACGCGAGAAATTTATTGCGTCGTGCAGGGATTTGCCCGCCGACTTCTACAGCCGCAGCGCCGGACGAAACCGCCGGTATGGCCGTTTCCTGCTGAATCCCGCCGACCGCTCGCTCGAGCTGATCGCTCCGGTTTGGGATCGGGAACGTTGCCAACACGTTACCCCATACATGCAGGAAGGATGTTTCAACCCGGAGCATCCCGGTGAAAAGCGCGTGTTTGCCGCGCTCACCGATGCGCAGGCATCAAATCCTTTTCTCCATTCCCTGATTATGCGTTGTTTCGAGACGCTGCCGTGGAGCTATCCCGGCGATGTCGTTGTCGGCGTGCACGCGGTCGAATTCGTTGTCGATTTTGGACAAAGCATCACCTCGACGCCCGGGAACGTCCACTGTGACGGAGAGCCTTTTACTTTCGGCATTTTGATCGAGCGTGACGGCGTCATCGGCGGCGAGAACACCATCGCCACTGTCGATGCCGCCGGAATGCATCCGGATGCTCTCGCGTCCGGTCAGATCAAATCCCGTCTGACACTGGAACAGCCGCTAGATGGATGGGTCGTGGACGATGCAAAGGTTGCCCACAGTGTGAGCCCTGTAACAGGAGCCAACCACAAGGGGTTGGGTCGTAGAGCCATGTTGCTTATTGATTTTACGCCCGCGGATCAGTTCGGCACCATTCAAGCCGATCGCGCGAATGCAGTTTCCTTCTCGCAGCAGCAGAAGGATTTCCGTATGAGCGTATCTCGCCTGGCTGACAACAAGTTCTTGCTGTCGATTGATGGCGGTGAGGGGCAGGGGACGGTGGAAGAGGTTGAGCTTTCCCTTGACGAATTGGTGCGCATGTTCACCCGGGTCGTAAAGACCCAAGGCCACCCGCAAGCCATGCACGACTATCTCCTCGGCTGCACCTGAGTTGATGAAGGGGCGATATGGATATAGGCGCTCTGGAAAAAGCGGTTGCCTTGTTCTTAGCCGCTCCCGCAGCCGTTATTTTGGTTTTGGCGGCTGTCACCTATGTCGTTTGGCATTTCCGCGGTCAGTTGAGTGATGCTGAAACAAGAGGGCTGAGAGAACGGGCAGCGGCATTGGAGCAGCGCCTGTATTTGGAAAAGGAAAGGAGTGTGTTGAGAAAACGCCCAAGAAAGCGTTCAAAGTAATCGCTAATCAACCAAAACGGCGCGGTTTTTACCGCGCCGCATATCTCGTCTGGCTGACTGATCTCAGTAGTAGTTGTAGTAGCCGCCGCCGTAATACGGATATGGCGCGCGCGGCGGATAATAGGGTGCCGGCTCCGCATAGCGGACGCGCTGCACATAGCGCACCGGCTGGGCGTAGCGGACCGGCTGTACGTAACGAACCGGGCGATAGGGGCGCACAACGACGCGCGGCTGCTGATAGTAAGCCGGGCCGTAATCGTAATAGGGCGGCTGGTAGTAGCCGTAGGTCGCGGCCGGAGCCGGATAGCTGCCGTAATAGCCGTAGCCGCCGTAGTAGGGGCCGTAGGCGCCAGCGTAATAGCCGTTCGCATAGGCGCTGCTGGCGATGAGTGCGCCGCCGATAACGACCGCGCCTCCAATTGCCCAGCATTCCCAGCCGCAGGCTTTTGCTTTGTTTGGTGTTGCAACCGTGAGAGCGGCCAGACTTGTAGCCGCGACGAGTAACGTGACTGCCTTACGCATGATGCCCTCCAACGCCTCTACAAATTCCACACCAGACTGGCCGCCGCAGTTTGAGACTAACACCAAATCTGGCGCCCGCTAAGGGTGATTTTCAAGCATAACTAACTGGCATTTACCTTGTGTGTGCGTTCGGCAAACGAGATAGGGTTCAGCTAGCGCCGCCGATGGCGGTATGCGCCAGGATCACCGCACAATGATCGCTCTCACCAAGCTCCGCGATCTGCGGCTGTCGGCGGGTGGGAGCTCGGGAAGACAGCCGCATCTGAGCGCGGCAAGCGGCCTCGTTTGCCTGAATTCATTTATCTATGTCATTGCGGACGACGAACTTCATCTCGGCGTATTTCGATCCGGCGATGACAGGCCGGGAAATCTGGTTCGCCTGTTTGACGGCGAGTTGCCGGATTCAATGGAAGACCGGAAAAAACAAAAACCCGATCTTGAGGCCATTACTTTTCTGCCCGCTTTCGGTGCTTACCCGCACGGCGCGCTATTCGCGCTTGGTTCCGGCTCAAAAAAGAAGCGCCGCCGTGGCGCGCTGCTCGCGGTGGACGCGGAAGGTGCTATTCATGACGCGCCCAGGACCATCGATCTCTCGGAACTTTTTGAGCCTCTTGGTGAGCATTTCGACAAGCTGAATATCGAGGGTGCTGTCGTAGCCGGGGGCGAGTTGTGCCTGCTCCAGCGTGGTAACAAGCGCGAGACCCAGAACGCGGTGATACGGTTTCCGCTTGCTCCGATACTCGATGCGTTGAACTCCAGTGATGGGATCGCTGCTATCGATCCGCCCGCGATTGACTTGTTTGATCTTGGAGAAATCGACGGCATTCCGTTCTGTTTCACCGATGGCTGCGCCTTGCCGAACGGCGATATGGCATTCACGGCGGTCGCCGAAGATACCGAAGATCCAATCGAGGATGGACCTTGCATCGGCGCCGCGGTCGGAGTTGCCGATAAGGCGGGAAATCTCTTGTGGCTTCGCCGGCTGGACCAGCCCCACAAGATTGAAGGCGTAAGCGCAAGCGTGGAAGGGGATTTGCTGAAATTGCTGCTCGTGACGGATGGCGACGATGCGAGCGCCCCTGCAAGTTTGTTTTCCGCGACTACAGCTGTCGCGGACATCGTGTAGGGCGGGCCAAGCATATTGACAGGCGGGGGCTTCAACTAAATGCTCCATCACGAAACGCCGAGGGAGCTGTTCATGGTTCGCCCGATCCTGATTAATGGCAAATTCGTCGCGCCAAAATCCAACAAGACGATCGAAGTCAAAAATCCGGCGACGCTGGAGTCGCTCGACAGCGTGGCAGCCTGCGGCGACGCCGATCTCGACGCGGCGGTGAAGGCGGCCAAAGCCGCGCAGAACGCCTGGTGGCGGCTTTCCGGCGTCACCAAGGCCGATCTGATGCGCGAAGTCGCGGCCAAGATGCGGAAGAAGAAGCATGAAATTGGAAAAGTGATGACGCTGGAAACCGGCAAGCCGCTGATTGAGTCGGTGGATTGCGTCGCCTGGTGCGCGCAGTGCTTCGACTATTACGCGGAAGTCGGACGCTCCAACATTGGCGTCACCGTGCCGCCCGGCGCCGACCATCAGGTGAATTTCGTGCGCAAGGAGCCTTACGGCGTTGTCGGCTGCATCGCGCCGTTCAATTTTCCGCTGCTGTTGATGGTCTGGAAAGTCGCGCCCGCGATTGCCGCGGGCAACACCACCATCTGCAAACCGCCGCATCAAAATCCATTGTCAGGCTTGCTGCTCGGCGAATGCTACGACGGCCTGCCGCCCGGTGTGGTGAACATCATTACGGGAGCAGGTGACACCGGCGGTCTGATGCTGAGTCATCCCGGCATCGACATGATCGCCTTCACCGGCTCCACGCCGGTTGGCAAGCACATCGCGTCGGTGGCGGGATCGCAGTTGAAGAAAATCAATCTAGAGCTTGGCGGCATCGATCCGCTGATCGTGTTCGGGGACGCCGATCTCGATGTGGCGGTGCCGGGTGCCGCCTGGGCGCGGCTCCTGAATGCCGGGCAGGTCTGCACTTCTTCAAAGCGCATCTATGTCGTCGATTCAATCCATGATGAATTCGTGCAGCGCCTCGTCGATCACGTGAAGACGCTGAAGGTCGGCGACCCGATGGACAAGAAGACCGACATCGGCCCGCTGATTTCCGCCGACGCCGTGAACAAGATCGAGAGCCAGGTCGCGAGCGTCCTGAAGGAGGGCGGAAAACTGTTGCTCGGCGGCAAGCGGTTTTCGCCGGACGGCCTGAAGGGCCACTTCTTCGAGCCGACAGTGATCTCGGGCGTGAAGCATGGCGGCATCGCCACCACCGAGGAACTGTTCGGGCCGGTGGTCTCGATCTTCAAGGTGAAGGATGCGGACGAGGCGATCGAGAAGGCGAACGATTCCGAATACGGCCTCGGCGCCAACATCTATACGAAGAGTCTCGAACTCGCGATGAAGGCCATGGACAACATCAAGGCCGGCAGTTTCTGGATCAACGATCCCTTGGCCGACAACAACGCCGCCCCCTTCGGCGGCATGCGGCATTCGGGCATCGGCCGCGAGCTGGGTGCCGAGGGGCTCGACGCCTTCCGCGAGCCGAAGCATGTCCACCTCGACTACATCATGGAAAAGAAGGTGGACTGGTTCCCGTATGCGAAGCGGGAGTTTCCGGAGTGACTCCACGTTCAATCCGCCTCATCCTGAGGAGCGATGCGAAGCATCGCGTCTCGAAGGATGAAGGCGGCCCATCCTTCGAGACGCCGCGCTTTGCGCGGCTCCTCAGGATGAGGTGTACGGCAAACAAAAAACCCCTCCTTCGCGGAGGGGTTTTTTCGTTGCAGATCAGCAGCTTGCGCGAAGAGGCGCGCGGCTTACTTGATCTTCGATTCCGTGAATTCGACGTGCTTCTTCGCGATCGGATCGTATTTCTTCTTCTTCATTTTCTCGGTCATCGTGCGCGAGTTCTTCTTGGTCACGTAATAGAAGCCGGTGTCGGCGCTCGAGACGAGCTTGATTTTCAGCGTAACTGCTTTGGCCATTGGGGGATTCCTGTCGGGTTCGGGCGCAAACTAGCGGCGAAACCCGGGATGTCAAGGAAACGCCTGCCGCACCCGAAAACGGGTTAATCCGGTTGCGGAATCGCCTCCGGCAAAGCCCGCCCCTTCATGCCGCCGCGCTCGGACATCGGCACCATGCCCATGTCGGATTGCAGCAACCGCTCGGCGAGATGCAGACAGCGTTTGGCAAGTCCGGCAGCACCCTGCGCGAGGAACTCGGAATCCCGCACGACCCGGACGTTGTTCTCCATGTCCTCCGCCGACCAGCCGCGCGAGTGGGCGACGTAGGGAAACTGCGGGAAGAAGAAACCAAGCTCCGCGAAAAACGACAGCATGGAGCCTGCAACGCCCTGAATATTGTCCTGTCCGCCGACGATGATGAAGCCCGCCACCTTGTTATGGATGAGCTGCTCCTCTTTGGAAGCAACATCGATCTGCACGCAGTTCAATCGCTCGGCCATCTTGAAATAAAGCGCTGACGCCGCGCCCCAGCGGATCGGCGTCGCGACGATCACCGCGTCGGCCCAGTGCACCAGCGTCTCATAGACCTGATCCATCTCATCCTTCGGATCCATCTGGGTGATGGAGCAGGGCCAGGTGCAGGCGCGGGAGCTTTTGGAGAAGTAACCTTCGCAGGTCCGGAATTTCAGCGTGTTGAGCGTGATCAGTTTCGTCTCCGCGCCCTGTTTCCTGCCGGCTTCGAGCGCGTGATTCAAAAGATGATCCGAGCCGGAGAAACGCGGATTTTTCGCGTCCATCGCGGTGGTGGAAATTCCGGCGAGCCGCAGCGGTCCCGGCGCGCGCACTGGCTTGCGGGCGAGCGGATGCGGATCGTGCGGTTTCTTGTTGCGCTTGGTCGGATTGTTGATGTCCACGAAAACATGGCCGCCTTCGACCTTCACCGGAAAAGCGGGAACGCAGTCCTCCTCGAAGCCCGGCTCGCCCTTGCCGGTGACGCGGTGGAATTTCCACTGGTGCCACGGGCAGACGATGTAATCGCCGTCCAGCCCGCCGTCGCCGAGCGGGCCGCCCACATGATTGCAGGAATTGGAAACGGCGCCGAAAATGCCTTCCCTGAACGTGAGCGCAACCGGCGTATTTTTCAGCCGCTTCGGGCGGCAGGAATGCTGCGACAGTTCGGCCACCGCGCCCGCATCGATCCATTCCGGTTCACGCGCCATCGCAACCTCCGTGATTACTTGAGCATGATCGCCGCCGGCGTTCCCGGCGGCAAGGGGCGGGGATCGACTTCCACCATTCCGTTATTCACAC
This sequence comes from uncultured Hyphomicrobiales bacterium, assembly GCA_964620215.1. Lineage (GTDB taxonomy): Bacteria > Pseudomonadota > Alphaproteobacteria > Rhizobiales > Xanthobacteraceae > JAUSIF01. The sequence goes on along the minus strand of CAZUJE010000095.1, from coordinate 3,943 downwards.
GCACGCGATAGGTGGCGAGTTTTTCCGTGAACGGCGGCGGCGCGCAGCCGTCTTTCAACTGATATTGATAGCCGTGCCACGGACAGGTCACTAGTCCGGCGATGATGCAGCCCTCGCCGATAGGGCCGTTCTGGTGCGCGCAAACATTCGTCAGCGCGCCGAGCTGGTTGCCGTCGCGGAATACGGCGATGCGCTCGCCGCCGGGGGCGGTGACGATTTTCGCTTTCCTATCGGGGATGGAGTCGGCGGGGCCGACTTCGAGCCAGCCCTCGGCGTTCAGTGGACTTCCAAGATCAAGTTTCCGTTCGCGCACGCCGCAGACGATGTGCAGCAGGCTCAACCACAAAAGTGAAATGCCGAGCATCAAGGGAATGAACGGGCCGTGATCCCGCTGCATCGCGCCGAGCGCCACATGCAGCACGACGAGTCCATAGCCCGCATAGACCAGCATATGCAGCGCCTTCCACACCGGCGGCTTCAGGAAGGCGAGCCAGTAATCGTGGCTGGTGGCGGCCATCAGGAAGAAAATGAAAAGGGCGGCGATGCCGAGCGATTTGTAGGGAAAACCAATGAACTTGAAATAATCCGGCCAGTTCGTCAGTTCGCGCAGAAGACTGGGCAGCGCATCCTGCTCGGCAAACCACCGGTACATGAGGAACGCATGCATGCAGGCGACGAGAAAAAAGAACACGCCGAAATGGCGGCGGTTGTAGAGTAGCGGCAGGAATTTCGGACTGATCCGTGCGAGCGGCCCGATGGACAAGATTACAGTCAGCATCAAAAACGCGCAGGTGCCCCATGCGCGGATTTCGAGATCAATGGCTTCCAAAAGATTCTTCGGCGGATGCAGCGTGCCTTCAATCAAATTGAAAGCAGTCAAGTAGGCGAGCGCGGTTGCAACGAGGATCACATCATAAATGATCTTCTGCCGGTTCCACATCACCGCCTGGAAACCGGTGCTCATCGCTGGCTGTCCATCGGCGCTTCGCTGGTTTCGGGAAGATCGGGCGGTGGGCGCAGGGCCAGTGCCGCGAGAAATCCAAATGCAATCAGCAAACCGAGCAGGGGCCACAGGGCGCGATGCGCCAGCCGGTGCGGGCGCATCATTTGCGCTCTCCCGGCTCCAGCCAGCGTTTCAAAATCAAGGGCCACAGCGCAATTGCCCCCGGCAGGAACAGCACGCGCGCGCCACAGCTCACGGGCGCGCCATGGGCGAGTTTCGACGCGCCGTAAGCGAAAAACAAAATCGCCGTGACGATCCCGGCGCCGGCATACAGGATGAACAGATAGAAGATGATTGTGCCGAAGGAGATCAAGCAGGCTTCCCATCGCGCAATTGGCGTGACGGAATGCTGCCCTAGACCCGATGCATTTACAATCTGAGCGGGCGACTAGGCGATTTCTTCCCGCCGGAATGCCCCACGTAAAAAATAATAATAGGGGACAGGCAGGTCGGCTCTCGACTTAAGCCGCTTCTCGATCTCGATCAGCACGACCTTGCTGATCGTGGGCAGGGCTGGCTCGTCCTTCGCTTCGGAGAGCGGAATCCATTTCATCTCGATCAATTCGGAATCCGGCCCGCAGGGGTCGCCGCAATTCGCCGCCACGTCTTCCCGGTCGGCAATGAAAAAGCGCGTATCGAAACGGCGCGAGCGGCCTGGCGGCGTAATCGCGCGGGCGACGAAAGTGAGCTGCGAGAGATCCGGCACCACATTGTATTCGGCGAACGGCTTCCAGTCGTCCGGTACCGTGGCGAGTTCAGCGCCGCGCTTGATCTTCTTGCCGAGCAGGAATCCGGTTTCCTCGCAGGTCTCGCGGATCGCGGCGAGCATCAGCGAGCGCGAGCGGTGCGCGCTGGGCCGCGCGATGCGTTTGTTCAGCCGCCGCGCGCTTTTTGCATCCATCTTGCCGACGGAAACCATGCGCCGGTCGGAGGCGTCGACGCGGCCGCCGGGAAACACGAATTTTCCGGGAAGAAAAACATGTTTGTCGTTGCGCTTGCCCACGAGCACGCGGGTTTCTTTTTTGGAGCGGTCGAGGAGCACGAGCGTCGCCGCGTCGCGCGGACGGATCGCCGGGCCGCGGCTCGGATCGTCCTCCACGCGCTCGATGCGCGTGAGGCGCTCGGCCAGTTCATTCATAATGCGGGTTTGTTCGAAGGCGTGGGGACGGGGTCGAAATCGTCGCCGCCCTTGCCGTCGAAGCCGTGCATGCGGAGCGCCCACTGCAAGCCGACGACGGCGCCCTTCACGGGCGGAAGCAGCAGCAGAGCGAGCGCCAGGGTTAGCGGCCCCCAGAGAGCCGCATGCATCCAGTAGGACGGCTGGAACGCCACTTCGACCGCCAGCACCAATGAAACGACGATGTGTCCGACAATGAAGATGACGAGATAGGCGGGAAAATCGTCCGCGCGATGATGATGCATCTCCTCGCGGCAGGAAGGACACTCGTCCACGACTTTCAGATATTTGCGGAACAGTTTTCCCTCGCCGCAGGCCGGGCAGCGGCAGAGCGCGCCGCGCTTCATGGCTTGCATAAAATCGCGTTCTGTTTCGGAAGTAGCTTCGATCATCGGCGGCGTCTCCCGCGGGCGAACTTCCGGTAATGTACGGGACCGGGTTTCTTGTTGCGATCCCCCGGCGTCCGTTTGCCGCGCCCGCTTTTTCCGCCTTTACGCGAGAAATCCGCGTCATAGCGTCCTTCGGAAAGTAGCTCGAAGCGAAGCGCGCCCGCGATGGGAATCGCCTCCACCAGTTTTACCTCGACACGGTCTCCGAGCCGGTGCGTTTCGCCGGTGCGCTCGCCGACCATCGCGTGATGACCTTCCTCATAGCGGAAGAAATCATCGCCGAGCGTGCGCGCGGGGATAAATCCGTCGGCGCCGGTGTCGTCGAGTTTCACGAACAGGCCGGAACGGGTGACACCGGAAATGCGCCCGCGAAATGTCGCGCCGACTTTATCGGAAAGAAAATTCGCGATCAGCCGGTCCACGGTCTCACGCTCGGCGGCCATCGAGCGGCGCTCGGCGGCGGAGATACGCGCGGAAATTTCGGCGAGTGATTCCGGCGTGGTGCCGTCGGGCAGCGCGCCTTGGCCCAATCCCAGACAGCGGATCAGTGCGCGATGCACCACCAGATCGGCGTAGCGTCGGATGGGCGAGGTGAAATGCGCGTAGCGTTTAAGCTGCAAGCCGAAGTGGCCATAATTGCTGGAAGAATATTCCGCCTGGGCCTGGCTGCGCAGCACCACGTCATGCACGAGCCGCTCAAGATCGGTGTCTTTCACGCGGTTCAGAATGCGGTTGAAATCGCCGGGTTTGAGCTGATCGGACTTCGGCAAACTAAATCCGATGGTTTGCAGAAATTCGCGCAGCGCCGCGGTCTTCTCAATCGAGGGTGCGTCATGCACGCGGTAGATCAGCGGCACGCGCTTCGCCTCGCAGGTTTCGGCGGCGGCGACATTGGCGAGGATCATGAATTCCTCGATCAGCTTGTGCGCGTCGAGGCGTTCGGGCGTTGCCACGCGATCCACCGTGCCGTCCGGCTTCAGGAGAATTTTCCGCTCTGGAATATCGAGCGCCAGCGGCTCGCGCGAGTCACGTGCCTTGGAAACCGTGCGATAGGCCTCGTAAAGCGGGCCGAGGATTTCATCCATCAAAGGTTCAGTTGTGGAGTCGGTGCGACCTTCGATGGCCGCCTGCGCCTGCACATAGTGCAATCGCGCGCGCGAACGCATCAGAATTCTATGAAAAGAATGCCGTTTCTTGCGTCCGTCCGCGCCGATCACCATGCGCACGGCGAGGGCGGGGCGCTCCACGCCCGGCCGCAGCGAGCAAAGATCGCCGGAGAGTTTTTCCGGCAGCATCGGAACCACGCGGTCGGGGAAATAGGTGGAGTTGCCGCGCTCATAGGCTTCGCGGTCGAGCGCGGAGCCGGGCGTCACA
>CAZUJE010000094.1:0-11709 GCA_964620215.1 uncultured Hyphomicrobiales bacterium | reverse complement strand
GAAGATAAATCGGCGATCAAGGATGCGCCCGTGCCGAAGGTTGCTGCCGCTCCGAAAGCGGAGGCAAAGCCTGCACCCGCGCCTGCGAAGCTCGCCAGCGCGCCAGTTCCGGTATCGCAAGCTGCAAAAGCTCCATCGCCCGCGCCAGCACCCGTTGCAAAAGTCGCGAACGGTTCAGGCGCGCGCACCTTCGCGTCACCGCTCGCAAAGCGTCTCGCGAAGGAATCCAATATTGATGTTTCTCGCGTGCAGGGCTCCGGTCCGCATGGCCGCGTGGTTGCACGCGACGTGGAGCAGGCGAAATCCGGCGGGGTTGCGATGCGCGCGCCGGCAGCGCCAGGGGCGGGCGCGCCCATCGGCATTCAAGCACCGTCCGATGCGCAGATCCGCGCCTTCTACCAGGAAGGCACGTTTGATTTCGTCCCGCACGACTCCATGCGGAAGACCATTGCAAAGAGATTGCTGGAATCGAAACTCACCGTTCCGCACTACTATCTGACGGTCGACATCCAGATCGACGCGCTCTTGGCCGCGCGCAAGGAAATCAATGAGGCGGCACCCATGGTGGACGGCAAGCCGAAATTCCGTCTGTCCGTGAACGATTTCGTCATCAAGGCGCTGGCCCTGGCGCTCATCAAGATTCCCGACGCAAATGTCACCTGGACCGAAAGCGGGATGCTGAAGCATCACCATGCCGACATTGGTGTCGCGGTCGCGATCCCCAACGGATTGATCACGCCGGTCGTGCGCAAGGCCGACGAGAAAACCCTCGCCGTTATTTCTAACGAGATGCGCGATCTGGCGTCCCGTGCCAAGGACAAAAAACTGAAGCCGAATGAATATCAGGGCGGCTCGGCGGCGGTGTCGAATCTGGGCATGTACGGCATCCGCGAATTCGCCGCCGTCATCAACCCGCCGCACGCTTCCATTCTTGCAATCGGTGCCGGTGAAGAGCGGGCGGTAGTGCGCGATGGCAAGATCGAGGCCGCTAACATGATGACCGCTACACTTTCGGTCGATCACCGCGCGGTGGACGGCGCCCTCGGCGCGCAACTGATTTCCGCCTTCAAGGAAATCATCGAGCATCCGGTACGGATGGTGCTGTAGGCGTCATGCGGGCGATCTTTACCTCGCTCGCTGCCATCGTCATATCCGGCGTCGCCGGCGGGTTGATCGCCGTCATCATCGCCGATTGGACCAAAGCCAAGGAAGTTTTCATCCTCGTTTTCATGTCGATTGCGCCGGTAACACTGTTGGTGGCTGCCGTCTTTCTGCTGCGTTGGTCCGCCGCCAAGGGACAGCCACACGTTACCGACAAGACTGCAATGTGGATGATCGCCGTGGTCGCGGCACTGTTCGCGGGCTTTTCCGCATGGTCGTTGGCCGACAGCTATCCGCTGGACACCGCATGGCGCGAAGTGAAGCTGTTCATTGCGTTCGCGTTGACTTTCTGGACAATCATTGCCGCGCAATGGCTCATCTTCCGCAGACGCGCGGCCCGCGCCCGCCAGAAAGTTTGAGCTGATGCTTTCCCTTCACTGGATTTCGACTGTTGCTCTCGCCGGACTTGCATCCGGCCTCGCCAGCGCCGGTTTCTGGTTCGCCGCGAACCTCATCACATGCCAGAGCGATACCTGCGGCATGGACCGTGACTTCAGCCTGATCGGCATCCTCGCCGCGTTGGTTTTCATGCTGATCGTGTTTTCAATCGTCGCGCTGTTTCGCAGTGTGCGCGCAATTGACATCGCGGCGTGGCTGGCGGCGGGAGCGATCGTGGCGTTTCTGATCGCAGCTTTCATGAAGTCCGGCATGTCGGCGGGCCGGGCGATGGAAGATTTCCGCGCTTTGCTGCTTGGCCCGATCCCCGTTCTGCTTGGAATCGCGGTGCAGCGGCGGATTTTCCGTATGAGAACAAGCCCCGCTTGACGTTGCCCGATCCGGCTTGCGAAAACCCTCGCGGATTACCCTGGAGGCCGCCATGAGCGACGTAAAACCCACCGAGCCACCACTCATGAAATTCGGCTTCCTGAAACAGAACCCGTTTGCAGTGGTTTCGTTTTTCGTGGCGGCCCTGTCGCTCGTGACTTCGTTCTATCAGGGCTATCTGAACACGAAGTTCGTCGAACTGATTCAGTCCAGCGTCTCGCGCAGCGAGACCGCGCGCACCTGCAAGGAACTGATCGACGGTTATTTCCAGATCAAGCTGAAAGCGGCGACGCTCGCAGCAGCAGCCGAGCGTGACCGCTCGCCCGCGGCGATCTTCCCGTTCGAGTCGGAGACTGCGAACGCGGTGAGCCGCTTCGCGGCGCTCGGCACCTATCTCGCGAATTTTCAGGGCGAGGAAAAACGCGCGAGATACTCAGCGCTTTCGGCCGAACTCGGCAAGATTCCCGCCGCGGCGCGTTCGACCGCTCCTTCGGGCATCGACAAGCTGTTCGAGAAGGCGGACGGTCTGTTTAATGAGATGAACAACGACTGCGTCAGCAGCATCAACCAGCGCATCTGAACGGAGCGCTACTCCGAAATTTACTTGGCCGTCTTCGCCGCCGCCCGTTCGTCGCGGCGGGTCATCCATTGAACGATGATGACGAACGCCGCCAAGGCGATTCCGGCCGCGTCGGTCCACGTACCCGGAAAGACTAGGAAGAATCCCGCCGCCACCAGCACACCGCGCTGCCATATGCTTGCGCGCGTCACGAAATAACCGTGCAGGCCGCCGGCAAAGAGCGCGATACCGATACTTGCGGTCAGCGAGGCAAGGATGATTTCCGGCCATGTGCCGATCATGAGCAATGCCGGCTGGTACACAAACATGAAGGGCACGATGAACCCGGCGGCGCCGATTTTCATGGCGGCCCAGCCTGAATCCCACATATCGGCTTTCGCAAGTCCCGCCGCGGCGAACACCGCCAGCGCCACCGGCGGCGTGATCGCCGATAGCACCGCGAAGTAGAATGCGAACATATGCGCCGCGGGCTCAGGCACGCCGAGCTTGATGATGGCCGGAATAAGCAGCGCCACGAGCAGGATGTAGGAGGGCGTCGTCGGCAGGCCGGTGCCGAGCACGATCGCCGCGATCATGGTCATCACGAGCGCCAGGAACAGATAATCCTGTGCCAGCGCCACCACCCACTGCGTGAACACGATGCCAAGACCGGAGAGCGTCACCACGCCGATCATGATGCCGGCCGCGGCGCAGGCGAGCGCGACCGGGAGGGAGTTCTTGGCGCCCTCGATCATCGCATCCAGTACGTTTTGAAGGGTACAGTTCACGCGCGTCGACTTGCGAAGTGCCGCGACCGGAAAGCAGGAAAGCGTCGCGATCAACGCCGCCATCGGCGAACTGTAGCCCGAATACATCACGACCAGCAGGATGATGATCGGCAGGAACAAATGCCCGCGCTCGGCCATCACGATCCGCAGTCGAGGCAATTCCGATCGCGACACGCCCAGAATGCCCTGGCGCTTCGCTTCGAAATGCACCGCGCAGAAACATGCGATGTAATAGAGGATCGCCGGGATCACCGCCCAAATCACCACCTGGGCGTAGGGAACGGCGAGAAATTCCGCCATGACGAAGGCGGCGGCACCCATGATCGGCGGCATGATTTGCCCGCCGGTGGAGGCTGTCGCTTCGACGCCCGCCGCGAAATGCGGCTTGAAGCCGGAACGTTTCATCAGCGGAATCGAGATTGGTCCGTCCACCATCACGTTGGCGACGGCGCTGCCGGAAATCGTGCCGAACAGGCTGGAGCTGATGACCGATACCTTGCCCGGGCCACCCGCGTAACGTCCGGTCAAGGCCATGGCGAAGTCCATGAACAACTGGCCGACGCCGGTCTTCTCCATGAAACTGCCGAACACCACAAAGATGATGACAAACGACGCCGACACCGCGAGCGCCTGCCCGAAGATTCCTTCGGTTGTGAGATAGAGCTGGTCGAGCAGCGTTTCTGGATTTAGCTTTGCAATGAACAATCCATAGAAAAGGAAAATCAGCGAGGTGACCGGGAGGGCGAGATCGACGCAGCGGCGCGTCGCTTCGGTGACCGCGACGACACAGATGATGCCGAAAACCCAGTCTCCGACAGTAAGATCGTCGATGTAATAGATGCGCGTGATGATGTACTCGTAATTGATGAAAAGGTAGAGGATGGAGGCGACGCTCGCCGCCAGCCAAAGATAATCGAGGAAATTCGGAATCGGGCGGATCAAGCCGACCTTGCTTCCATAAATCAGGAAGCAGAGCGCCAACGCGAACATCAAATGGGTGCCGCGGAAGATGATCGCTTCGGGCGTGCCGATCACGATCATCCACATATGATAGATGACCATCGTGATGGCGACAGCCGCTACCGTGTAGCGGATGAAACGGCCATAGCCGGATTCAGCCGTGTCCATGCTTACGCTGGCCATCTTGTCCCCCCGACAAGAAAAACCGGCGACCCTTGGACCGAAACTTGGGTCGCCGGTTATCTTTTTCTTTTAGTTGGTGACCACGGAGATGCCTGCTTCCTTGTAATATTTCGCGGCACCCTTGTGGAACGGCACGCCGATATCCTCGGCCATCATCTTCGGTGTGAGGCTGGCGATTGCCTTGTTGACCAGCGCCATCTGCGGGATGTTCGTGGCCATTGCCTTGGTCATCGCATAGACGACGTCCTCGGGCAGCTTGCAGGAAGCGACGATGTGGGTCGCGTAGGCGATCACGTTCACGTCCTTGTCCTGCTTCGGATAGGTGCCTTTGGGAACGACGGCCAACGTGTAGCCGGGGTTCAGTTTCTTCATCGGTTCAAGCTGGTCGGTGAGATCGAGCAGCTTGATGTCGCGCGCAGAGGCGAGATCCATCACCGCGCCGGAAGGAATGGTGGTGCCGAGCGTGAAGCCGACCGCGTTGCCGTCCTGCACCTGCGCCACCGCGTCGGTGTAGGAGACGAAGCTCATCTTCATGTCGTTGTAGGTAAGGCCGTTCACCTGTAGCCACTGCTTGGTGATTTCCTCGGCGGTGTTGCCGCGCGGCTGGGCGGCGATCGACTTGCCCTTCAGTTCCTTGGCGGAATTGATGCCGCTGTCGGCGCGAACGACGACCTGGAAATACTGCGGATAGAGTGTCGCTACGTTGCAGACATTATCGTGCGGCTTCTTGAAAGGCTCGCGGCCTGCGACGGCGTCCACGGTCGAGATTGAGTTTCCGAAACCGACTTCGGTCTTGCCTTCCTGAATGCCGCGCACATTGGCGATGCCGGCGCCCGGAAGCGACTGGACGGAGAGGCCGGGCTTGGCTTTCTCCCACAAATCCTTCAACTGGCCGCCGAGCGGCACCCAGACGCCGCCCTGCGGGCCCGTCATCAATTTGATTTCTTGCGCCGGAGCAATTCCGGCGAAAGCGAGCACAACCGTACCCGCAAGCAGAATGGTTTTCAGATTGGACTTCATGGCGTTCTCCCTAGGAATTCCGTACCGGTCTGTTTGCCGGTTAGCGCATAAGCTACGCTGGCAAGCGCCCATTCCACAAGGTTTGAATGCCTTTTCGGGGACTGCTTTTGGTGGTGCGCCGCACGCATAGGCACCCTGCCGGAACGGCATGTTCCAAGCGCCTATATTCTGCGATGTTAAGACCGGAAACGCTCAGGAATTGAACATGATGAAGCAGTTGCCGTGGATTTCGCTGGTTCTCGCGGCGATTGTGCTTTTGAACCCCGTCGGACTCGGCTTCCTGCGGAACGCATTTTTCAGCGGGGAACAGCTTTCACGGAATATCGCGCAGCCGATTGTGTTCGGGGTGCTGGCCGTTCTCGTTGCCCTCGTCGCGGTTGAGTGGTGGCTGCGGCGCCCGGCCTGATCCAGCAAAAATCTCAAACGAATTCGCACGGAGAAGTCAGTGGCAGATGCTTTCGACGTTCTGATTATAGGTGCTGGTCCCGGCGGTTACGTGACCGCGATCCGTTCGGCGCAGCTCGGCTTCAAGACCGCGGTAGTCGAGAAAGAACATCTCGGCGGCATCTGCCTCAACTGGGGCTGCATTCCGACGAAAGCGCTGCTGCGTTCGGCGGAAATCTATCACTACATGCAACACGCGAAGGACTACGGCCTGAGCGCGGAAAAAATCGGCTTTGACGCGGCGGCCATCGTCTCCCGCTCGCGCGGAGTTTCCAAGAAACTGTCCGACGGTGTCGGCTTCCTGATGAAGAAAAACAAGATCACGGTGATCGACGGCACGGCCAAAATCACCAAACCGGGTGAAGTGAAAGTCGAAGGCAAGGGTGCCGGCACCTATCAGGCCAAGCACATCATCATTGCGACGGGTGCCCGCCCGCGCGTGCTGCCGGGGATCGAGCCTGACAAAAAACTGATCTGGACCTATTTCGAGGCGATGGTGCCGGACAAGATGCCGAAGTCACTATTGGTCATGGGCTCCGGCGCGATTGGCATCGAGTTCGCCTCGTTCTATCGCAGCTTCGGCTGCGACGTGACGGTGGTGGAATTGCTGCCGCAGATTTTGCCGGTGGAAGACGAGGAGATCGCCACCGCCGCCCGCAAACGCTTCGAAAAGCAGGGAATGAAAATTCTCACCGGCGCGAAGGTGACTAAGGTCACGAAGAAAGCGGATTCCGTTGTCGCGGAGATCGAGGACGGCAAGGGTGCGAAGCAATCCATCGAAGCCGAGCGGCTGATTTCCGCCGTGGGCGTTACCGGTAACATTGAAAATTTGGGGCTTGAGGCGCTCGGCGTGAAAACCGACCGCGGCATCATTGTCGCCGATGGCTACGGCAAAACCAGTGTCGCCGGAATCTATGCCATCGGTGACGTGGCCGGCCCGCCGATGCTCGCCCACAAGGCCGAGCATGAAGGCGTCGTCTGCATCGAGGCGATCAAAGGGCTGAAGCCGCACGCACTCGACAAGAACAAGATTCCGGGCTGCACCTATTGCGTCCCGCAAATTGCGTCGGTCGGCCTCACCGAGAAAAAGGCGAAAGAGCAGGGGCGCGACGTGCGCATCGGAAGATTTCCGTTTTTAGGAAACGGCAAGGCCATCGCGCTCGGCGAGCCGGACGGCCTCGTGAAAACGATCTTCGACAAGAAGACCGGCGAGCTGCTCGGCGCGCATATGGTCGGCGCGGAAGTGACCGAATTGATTCAGGGCTTTGTCGTCGCGATGAATTGCGAGACCACCGAAGAGGAACTGATGCATTCGGTGTTCCCACACCCCACATTGTCCGAGATGATGCACGAAAGCGTGCTGGACGCTTATGGCCGCGTCATCCATATGTGAACGGAACTGAGTCTCAGGAGAACTACATGCAAACTTATGCGTTTTTGGCGGACCCCAGCATCGGCTTTTTTACGATGCTACTGATCGGCGTCATCGCAGGATGGATCGCCGAGAAAGTCACCGCAAGCGATCATGGCCTGCTGACCAATCTCCTCGCCGGCATCGCGGGCGCATTTATCGGCGGCAAACTCGCCGAGGTGCTCAACATACAGGTGTTCGGATTTTTCCAGACCCTGGTCGCAGCCTCCATCGGCGCCATTATTCTGCTGTTCATCTGGCGCAAAATCCGGGGAACTTGACGTTAGGTTTTCGGCTATAAACGGAAAACCATGGCAATCGTCATCGACACACTGAAGAACCGCCCGCGCCATCCCGAAAAGGCGCATCGCCCGGACACGCCTTTCACGCCGAAGCCTGCATGGATTCGCGTGAAGGCGCCGGGACTGGGCGCGTTCGAGGAAACGAACAAAATTGTCCGCGAAGGCGGCCTGCATACGGTCTGCCAGGAAGCGTCTTGTCCCAACATTGGCGAGTGCTGGGCGGTGAAGCACGCCACTTTCATGATCATGGGCGACACCTGCACCCGCGCGTGTTCGTTCTGCAACGTGAAGACCGGCCTGCCGGGTCCGCTTGATTCAGCCGAGCCGGGAAAAGTTGGCGATGCGACCGCCAAGCTCGGCCTGAAGCATGTCGTGGTGACTTCCGTTGATCGCGACGATCTGGCTGACGGCGGTGCCGAGCATTTCGCGGAAACGATCCGCGCGATCCGCCGCCTCAGCCCCGGCACCACCATCGAAGTGCTGACGCCGGATTTTCTGCGGAAAGAGGGCGCACTGGAAATCGTTGCGAAAGCGAAGCCCGATGTGTTCAACCACAATCTTGAAACGGTGCCCTCGAAATATCTCACCGTGCGGCCGGGTGCCCGTTACTTCCACAGCATCCGCATCCTGCAACAGGTGAAGGAAATCGATCCGTCGATTTTCACCAAGTCCGGCATCATGGTCGGACTGGGCGAGGAACGGAATGAAATTCTTGCCGTGATGGACGACCTGCGCTCCGCCAACGTGGATTTCCTCACCATCGGTCAATATCTCCAGCCGTCGCGCAAGCATCACGCGGTGATGAGCTATGTGACGCCGGATGAATTCGAAGGCTACAAAACCGTGGCCTATTCAAAAGGCTTCCTGATGGTGTCGTCTTCGCCGCTCACCCGCTCGTCGCACCATGCGGGCGAGGATTTCGAAAAGCTCCGCGCCGCCCGCCGAGCCAAACTCGGCGCGTAATGCCATCATTCAGCAACAGCCGCCGCGTGCGCCACGCAGCGGAGAATATGTTCGATCTTGTCGCAGACGTGGAAAAATATCCGCAGTTCGTTCCGCTTTGCGAGTCTCTCAAAATCGTGAAACGCGAGGAGATCGCAGACGGCAGGACCGTGCTCATCGCCGAGATGGGTGTCGCGTACAAAGTATTCCGCGAAACTTTCACGAGCCGCGTGACTCTCGACAAGCCGAACATGCAAATTCTTGTCGAATACATGAGCGGCCCGTTCAAGTCGCTGGAGAACCGCTGGACCTTCAAGCCGGAGGGTGAACGCACCTGCGAAGTCGGTTTTTTCATCGAATACGTGTTCCGCTCGACCACGCTCGGTATGCTGATGGGTGCGGTGTTCGAGGCCGCTTTCCGGCGCTTCGCCGAAGCCTTCGAGAAGCGGGCGGATGAGGTGTTTGACCGCGAAGGTTGAGCTTCAATTCTTCATGCAAACGGCATCGTACATCTGGCTGTGTGCATCGACCGTGCGGAAGGCGTGCCGGAATTCCTTGTAATGCCTTATTTCTGCTTTGGCACGTTCCGCAGTGTAGATGTCCCTCGCGCGGGTGAGATGAGCGCTGATGACCCCGCAGCGGCTCCGGGTGTGATCTTTCCCGATGTCACCGAGCGCAATCTCCATGATCGCCAATGCATCATGGAAACCTGCGATTGCCCAAGGATAGGGGCTGTCCTTCTCGCTGGCACGGTGGGCATTTTCCTTCAACCATTTTTCCAGCTCGCGCGACGCTTCCGCCAGCATCTCAAGTTCGTGCTTGGCAAGACGGCGGCCCTCATGCCAGTCGCGAACCAGTTCGAAGATATTGCCTTCCAGATTGTGCGCCTGAATCCGCGAGTAATGGGAAAGCGTGGGTACGAATTTCAACGCCAGCGCAGGCGTGACACTCAAGGCCGCCGAAAGCTGACCGGTCAGCTTGCCCGCCTGCTGCCGGTCGCTCAGGGAGTCGCGCGGATGCCAACGCGCATAAAACTTGGCTTCCGCCAACCTGAGATGGAAATAAATTTCGTGCATCGGCTCCGCCGGGTCGCGGATCAGATGCGGCTTGATTTCGGTGAAATATTCAACGGCCTCGTCGTAGCCGCTGGTGGCCACGACCAGGCTCGCGATGAACACAGCTGAAAAACCATTCGCGAACAGTTCGGGAATAGCCTGCGACGATGGACCGAAGGAGTAGGCGGCCACCCGCGCATTACTGTTCTTCAGGCATTCCGAATTCTGCCCGCAACCTTCGCGGATTTCGTATTCCATATGCTGGATCAGTTTCAGCGTTTCCTCGTTCACCCGAACTATAGCCGTTCCCAGCTCATCGTCAGCCGGCGCTTGTTGCACGGCGCTGAATGACAGCCTTCGCCAGGCCGAGGCTGTTTCTTCCAGCATCTTGCGCACGTCGGCGCTGGCCGTCCGGTAGCGATCAAGATATGCCTCGATCGACGCGGATAGGGGTTTCAGGGAAGCGTCATGGAAGAGCTTGAAATGGTGGCTGCGCTCGCGCGAGGCGTCCGCGGGCAGCGGCAGAATCGCCAGGTGCTCGATCAGCTGTTCCTGCGCATTCTCCATCATCTCTTGGACCACCGTACTCAGTTCGCCGGTGCCTGCGAAGAGAATCCGGTCGTTGCGCATGAAGCCTTCGCCGAACATGGTGCGCAGGCTGTTTTGCGTCAGCGTGGCGAAGCGGGTCTCGATTCCAAGAATGTTGATGGATTGCACACGTTGGCGCAGGTCCGGCGCGAAATAGAGAAGGATCGCAAGCACCAGCAATCCGATCACAATGCTGGCGGCGGAGTCCTTCAGCAGGGAGAGGGGGTCGAATCCGTCTTTCTTGCCGCTCTTGCCGATCTGAATGCCGAACGGTTTCAGCAACCGCCGCAGCCAGCCCCGAAAATAGAACAGGAAGAAGCCGCCCGCGAAGGCTGCTGCGGCGGCGTAGCTGAGTGGAATGTCGAACAGCATCGCCTGCAAGACGTCTTCCGGCGGCTCGCGGCTTTGCACGAACTGGAAATAGAAAGCCCCCGCGGCGATGAGTGCGGCGGTGATCAGGGCGTTCGAAATGTTGTGGTTCCGGCGCTGTGCAAGCGAGCGGGGAGGCTTGCGCCGCACTCGTTCGGCCAGCCACCCAAGGCAAATTCCAAGAAGGAAGCCGCCGAACAACATTCCCGAGCCATCCCCGAATTCGGAGCATATCGGCGGTCCATGACCGCCACAATCAGCGCGGGTAGAGCCCTTTTCCGCCTACAAAGCGAGGTAAGCGGAGATTAATACCGCCTTTGTAGCGTCATGGACGGGAGTGCCGTCCATGACCTCAATCGACCCCGCGATTTCCAAAACGCGGCCACAACGCCTGATCGCGCTCCGCTACGCGCCCGCACTTTTCGCATTCACGCTGTTCGTGTCGGCGCTGCTTCTGTTCGCCGTGCAGCCGATGTTCACGAAGATGGTGCTGCCGGTACTGGGCGGCGCGCCGTCGGTGTGGTCGGTGGCGATGGTGTTCTTTCAGGGCGCACTCCTGATCGGTTACGCCTACGCGCATTTTCTCGCCCGCGCGCTGACGCCCGCCAAGGCGGCATTCGTGCATCTCGGATTTCTGGCGCTCGCGGTCGTGAGCCTGCCGATCGGCATCGCAGCCGGCTATGGCGCGCCGCCCTCGCATGGCATCGAGTTTTGGCTCGTAGCGTTGTTCGCGGCCTCGATTGGAATTCCGTTCACAGCACTCGCGGCCAGCGCGCCGCTGCTGCAAAGCTGGTTCGCGGTCAGCGGGCATGAGCAGGCGAAAAATCCCTACGTACTTTATGCCGCATCCAATCTCGGCTCGTTCGCGGCACTGCTGCTGTATCCGCTGCTGTTCGAGCCCGCCTTCACGCTGCATATGCAGGCGGCGATCTGGACGGTCGGCTTCGCGATGCTGACGCTGCTGGTTGGCGCCGCGGCGCTTACCGTCTCAAAAGTGAGGACGGCACCAGCCAAGACCGAGCGCAGCGCGGCCCCTGCATGGAAAGAGCGATTCATCTGGATCGCGCTGGCGGCAATTCCCTCTGGTCTCGTGATCGCGGTCACGGCACACATCACCACGGATGTCGCGGCAGCACCCTTCCTGTGGGTGATCCCGCTGGCG
>CAZUJE010000093.1:0-11717 GCA_964620215.1 uncultured Hyphomicrobiales bacterium | reverse complement strand
GCCGGAACCCCGCGATACGCGCGCGCGTTACCTGCATGAGCGGCGCCGCGGTGCGCCTGCGGAGGAGGGTTTGATGACAAAAAGCTCAACGGCGAAAGCGGACATCCGCGACAAGGAGACGAAGCGTAAGGGCGATCCTTCGGACGCCCAGAAATCCCGTGACCGGGTGGAGCGCGCCTCCGAGGAAAGTTTTCCCGCCAGCGATCCGCCGAGTTTCAATCCCGGCACCACGATCACGGCTGACGACGACGCCGAAAAGAAACAAAAAGAACAGGCCAATCGTCCGGGTGATGAAAAGTAACCTGCGAGACTGAAAGCCAGGAAAAACACCCCCCGCCGGAAGGCGGGGATTTTGTTTTGCGCGAATGACACTCCAGCGGCGAAACGCGCGCCGCAGGAGGTAAACTGTCCGCTTATTCGATTCCTTGAAGTTGCGCGCGCACTTTTTCGTGCTTCCCTTGTGGCAAGTTGTTCTACAGCCTCTGCAACCTATTGCCCGCCGTGGCGTTGGCCTCCTGATCGCGTAAACGGCTCGGTCCGCTCGCGAGGCATCAGGAGCAATTGTGGTTAGACGCCTCCCTCGCCGGAAGACGCGATCCTTGTGTGCTGGCTTGATCCTGCTCGGGATGGCTGCCGGCATTTCGATATTCTCCACTGGTCCGGCGCATGCGCAGGGATTTTTCGATTCTCTCAGTAATTTGTTCGGCGGCCGCGCTGTGGCGCCGGAGGTGGAAGCACCCGCAGGTCCGGTAGTGGCCTATTGCGTCCGGCTCTGCGACGGGCGCTATTTCCCGATGGCGAAAAATATCGGCGCGCCGCATTCCTCGCCGGAAAAAATCTGCGGCGCGCTGTGTCCGGCGGCCTCGACGCGGATTTTTACGGGCAGCCAGATCGAGCAGGCGCGCGCGTCGAACGGCGATCTCTACACAAAACTGCAAAACGCGCTTGTTTATCGTGAGCGCATGGTCGCCGGCTGTAGTTGCACGGGCAAGGATGGCACTGGCAACGCCGCCATGGATGCCCGTTCCGATCCGACCCTGCGCGCGGGCGACATCGTGGTGACGGCGGATGGGCCGATGGTGTTTAACGGCAAGGGCAGCGCCCCGCACCAGCCCGGCGCTTTCACCGCGGCGAAAAACCATTCGGGCTTGCCCGCTGACCTTCGCCGTCAGGTTTCGGCCATGAGAATATCGCCCACGGAGAGGGTCGCGGCTCAGGAAGGCACGCCGCCGGCAACAATATCGAGCAGGTCTCCGCTCGTTTTGACGATCAACCCGATCAACCCGATCATCCCGGTATCCTCTCAATGACCGACGCGCCCGCCGGCCTGACGGAAAGACACCAGCCGAAGACATTTTCCGACCGGATCGCCTTCGGCTTCACGAGAGCCCTTCGCTTCATCGCCGACACCTTTTTTGCCAAGCGCTACGGCCATCGCGCCGTGGTGCTGGAGACGGTCGCCGCCGTGCCCGGCATGGTGGGTGCCACCTTGCAGCATCTGCGCTCGCTGCGGCGCATGAAGGACGACGGCGGCTGGATTCACACGCTGCTCGAGGAAGCCGAAAACGAGCGCATGCATCTGATGACATTCATCGAGATCGCGAAGCCCACGCTCATGGAGCGCTGGCTGGTTCTGTTTGCGCAGGGCGCCTTCTACAACGGCTTTTTCATTCTCTATCTCGTCTCGCCGCGCACCGCCCATCGCGTCGTCGGTTATTTCGAGGAGGAGGCGATTGTCAGCTACACCGAATATCTGGCGGAAATCGACAGCGGGCGGACCGATAACGTTCCCGCGCCGCAAATCGCCATCGATTACTGGAAGCTGAAACCCGATGCGCGCCTGCGCGAAGTCGTCGTTGCCGTGCGCGCCGACGAGGCCGGGCATCGCGACGTGAACCATCGCTTTGCCGACGAACTGGACAAGGGGAACTGAAGGCGGAATCGTTCCGGCTGCTTCACACCGTCATCACAGGAGAAACATCATGCCCAATACCGTCAATCTGTATCTGATCGGCGTCTGGTTCTGCGTCGGGTTCTTCACGGGCGCGGGCTGGGCGCTTGCCGCCTGGATCGTCGGGCGCATTTTACGCTTCTAAGGAACCTTCTCCTCACGGGGCAAGTTACTCCTGCTCACAAGGAGAAAAAAATGGCTGACAATAGTGGTGGTATCGGGATTGCCGGCGTTTTGATCGGCGCCCTGCTCGTGGCCTTGATCGGCGGAGGCTTGCTGTATGCGACCGGAAATCTGGGAAACAATACTACGACCGTGAAGGTCGAATTGCCGAAGATTTCAGTTCCCAAATAAATAACGAAGGGCGGCGCGAGCCGCCCTTTGGCATTGCCTGAAAGAAAATCGTCATGGCCGGGCGGCGGCGCGAAGCGCCGTCTTCACTGAAGGCCCGGCCATCTGCTTCCAACACTTGTCATGCCCGGCACACGGGTCCGGCCTTTGCAGGTGAATTCATCGAAACATATCCAGCCTGAAAGGCAGGTCACATGACCAAACTCATGTCCAAAGCCGGGCTCATTCAAGCGATCGCTGAAGAGCATTCGGATAAACTGACAAGAAATGATGTAAGGGGTGTTCTCGATTCACTTGCGACCGTTGGGTACGAACAACTCAGGAAATCCGGAGAGTTCTTGGTGCCTGGCTTGGCAAGATTTCGCGTTATCAAAAAGCCCGCCACCAAGAAACACAAGGGGATCAACCCCTTCACGAAGGAGCCTATGATTTTCAAGGCAAAGCTGGCCCGGAAGGTCCTAAAAGTTCGGACGGTAAAAGCCGGAAGAGACGCTATAGCATAGTGACGCCATAAAGCGGTCCACCTTGACGCTCAATGCACCAGGCATAAGCTTGTGACGTTGAAGCAGTTCGTCACCTGCGCCGGTGTGCTCTTTTTTTTTAAGCGAGGGTTCAACCGCAACAAGGGGAATTACCATGGCTAATCAGATCAACATCAACCGCCCCAGCACACGTGTCGTGATCGTCTCGCTGATCCTCGCGGTTCTCGCGCTTGTTGGGCACTTGTCACGCGTCCAGTTTCTCACCGAACACCAGTTCTGGATCGCGATCATCGCGTATGTAGTGTTGCTGCTTGGAGTGCTGTTCAAGGGTCTGTGACGAACGCAAACCGCCCGGTAAAAAAGCGGCGGATTACTTTTTCTCGTCGCTTTTTCCGGTGGTGGATTTCGTGGAGCCCTGCGGGTTCGATTGCATGCCGCCCGGCGTTTCGCCCTGCGGGCTGGAGGCGGGGGCCTGGCCGGGCTTGGTTTCCAGATTGCCGGGATTTCCCTGCGGCTGCTGGCTTTGTCCCTGCGACTGGACGGGTTTGGCGTCTTTCTCCGGATTCACCTGGGCCAGCGACGTGACGACGATCAGGAGCGAGCAGAGGGAACCCGCGATCATCGCGGCCAGAATTTTGCGCATTGAAGTTCTCCGGCGAGACCGCTCGCCCGCGTCTAACGCGGCGAGTGGGGGATCGTTCCGGCTCTGCGGATCGCCGGCGAATGACCTCATCCTGAGCAGCGCCCACTGATTTCATCCTGAGGAGCGGCTCCGTCGTCGCCCGCCGAGGCCAAAGGCCGAAGTTCCGGCGCGACAACAAATAAGCCCGCGTCTCGAAGGATGGGCTTTCACCGTGTAGCAAATTGAGCCTCATGCCTGCACTTGTTGCGGGCATCCACAATCCAAATTGAAAATTTCAATCCAACAGACCCCACTCACTCTTGACTTTGTAATACAGTCGCGAACAAATCAAGAACTAAATTGTCAGTCGGTGATTCTCCATGAATTTCCATACTCGCTTTATTCAGCGAATACTCGACGCTGATCTTCAGATTGCGTGCGAAGACAATCTGAAATTCATGGAGCGGTTGAAGAATAATAGCGTCAAATTAATTGTGACGTCTCCCCCCTACAATATTGGGAAGAAGTACGAAAAGCGCCAGTCATTGGAAAAATACATTGCGTCTCAAAGACGAGTGATTTCAGAATGCATTCGCATTTTGCATAAGAAGGGTTCGATATGCTGGCAGGTCGGAAACCATGTGCAAAATGGGGAAGTTTATCCTCTAGATATTATTCTCTATCAAATTTTCAAAGATCACGGATTAAAGCTTCGCAACCGTATTATTTGGCATTTCGAACACGGACTACACTGCACCAAACGTTTATCAGGCCGTCACGAGACGATTCTTTGGTTTACGAAATCCGACGATTACACATTTAATCTCGACCCAATCCGGGTGCCGTCCAAGTACCCGAACAAGAAACATTTTAAGGGGCCGAAAGTAGGTCAGCTTTCCTGTAATCCGCTCGGAAAAAATCCGGGTGATGTTTGGATTTTTCCGAACGTGAAAAATAATCACGTCGAGAAAACGATTCATCCTTGTCAGTTTCCGATTGAACTTGTCGAGAGGCTAGTTCTCTCCATGACGAAGAAGAACGATATTGTTTTCGATCCATATATGGGCGTCGGATCTTCTGTGATTGGCGCGCTCAAACACAACCGAATTGCTTTTGGTTGTGACATTAAGCGTGAATACGTCGATGTGGCTAACTCTCGCATAATTGCGCTTCGCGCCGGCGCATTAAAATCGAGGCCAATGCATAAACCTGTATATGATCCGGCAAAGCCATACGGCGGTCATAAATGAAATTTGAGGTGTTCAGTTATCGATTTGCAGCAGAAATTTTACAGCACGAGAAACATATTCAGGCTTGGAAAGAAATTACAGAATCGGTTCAAGAAGCGCCGTTATTTGTCTATCCTGGAAAATCGAAGAAAAACGCTCGATTAGATGTAGTGCAACAATTGCAAAATGCCTTTTTTGATCGAAAGTTTGCCATTGACTTAGGTTGGGATTTTCATCCCGTCGCTACAAAAATACCAAATAGCAATTTGAAAGCAGACTTTCGCAAAGATTTTAATGGGCTAAGTGTGCAAACAGAAGTGCAGTTTGGAAATATGTCACGATGGTACACTGACATTTTCAAATTCCAAGCAGCATATAGTGAATCGCTAATACAAATAGGAGTAAGCATTGTTCCAATGACTTCGCTGGCTCGGCGAATTGACTCTAATGTCGTAAACTTTGAGCGTGCTACTCGTGAGTTACCTTCTGCAAAATTGTCAATAACACTTCCAATTCTTTTGCTAGGTGTTTACGTCAACGAAAAATCAAAAGTAACGAATGTCGCAAATACTCAATTTGAGGGCATCGGAGAAATCACTGGTCGAGGAAAGCTGAATAATCGCTGGCGAATTATTGAAGCGCATTTCAAGAAAAGAAAAATTGAAAGCGTGAGTGAAAAATCGCCGACTGGGCCGACACTTGAGCAATTAGACGAGGACGAGGAAGATTCTCAGTAAAACATTAGACCGAGAATCTTAAAAGTTGACTTTCTTTTAAATATGACTATATTCCTACCCGCATCCCACCCCTCTGAAGGGGCGTTCTAGAGCGTCTAACAACGCGGGGCGGGAGGCGGTGGCTTTGGCAAACGGGACTAACGCCCCCGTTTTCAAAGCGGCCCAAGCCGTCTGTGCCCGGCGAACCGACCGTTCGCCACAGGCATCCGGGTCTGGCGCTTTCCGTGGGCCCAACCACGATTGCGCCGGTGTGGTGCCGTCAGCGGTGGATAGAGCATGGGCCTGTTCGTAGCAGGTTCGGTTAGTCCACCGGGGTTCAGGCGGAGCAAGCCTGACCGGGCCTTCGCGGTGGTTCGCGAAACGTCCGCATAAACACCGCCGCGCGGGACGCCGGAATACTCCGGCACCTGCGGTACGACCTCTCGTGTGTTTCCTTCTTCACACACACGAGGCCGTGGAGACCGGCAGTCTCCGGCGTCCCGCGCTCCCTTCTTGTGGGCTGCGCATTTCTAAAGCGGGGAGGAGACGATGCTCCGGCGGGAAAAATCCCCGCGCGGAAACGGGGAGGCCTGTCCGGCATAAACAGGGTGCTACGCGACAACCCGCGGGCACTTCGCTAATCTCACAGGGAACGGGAGCAGCCGATGACCGAACAGGTAGCCGCGCAAAAATCGTATTCCGGCTGGCGGATTTTCACCTTCATCCTCAGCGCGGTGAACTTGGCGTGGTGGCTTTTGCTCGCGACCAGCCGGTGGGACAATGAGGGCCAGCCGATCGATTTCTACCAGGCGCTGCAATTCGCGATGATGGTGATCGTGCCGCCCCTCGTCACCCTGCCAGCGCTTTATCTGGCGTGGAAAAATATCCGGCTGAAGCTCGCCGCCTTTCTCGCCGGCATCCCGTGGATGTTCTATCTCGCCAACGCCATCATCTTCGCAATCGGAGTGGCGATCCATGGCTTCTGAAACCGCGGAAAAATTGCCGAATGAAAACGCCCCTTGGCCTCCGGTCATTGTCTGGGCCGTCCGCCTCGCGATCATCGCGGTGGCGCTTTACAATCTGTACGATTTCCTCGACTGGCTTGGAAGCTTCCGTGGTCTGCCGGACATCGCGAAAACGACTTTCTACGCTCTCCAGGAATTCACCTTCGCCTACATCATCAATCCGCTTGCCTCGCTTGTGGCCATCGTGCTTGCCGCCATGGGCCGGCGGCTGAAGCTCGCGGCGTTCCTGGCGGCTGTCCCGCATATTTATTCCTGGCTTATGGTGATCATCACCATCATCGCGTACATGATCGCGTACTCGAGATGATTTACGGCTTCTGATTTACCGGCGGGAAAGCAATCCACACGCCGCAAATTTGCCGTGAAGCAAAGGCGGAACTTCTGCGCTAGGCTGTACCGATAGAACGAGGGCTGAAGGAGCCAAAAATGTCATCCATGGTTTTTCTGGGCGTCATCGTCGCGCTGATTGCTTATGTAGTCTTTGTTTACAACGGGCTCGTCCAGCTCCGGCAGAAGGTCAACCAGGCTTTCGCCGACATCGACGTGCAGCTCAAGATGCGGCACGACCTGATCCCGAATTTGATCGAGACGGTGAAGGGCTACGCCGCCCACGAAAAAAGCACCTTCGATGCGGTCATCAAGGCGCGCAACGCGGCGATGTCCGCGCAAGGACCGGCACAGGTGGCGCAGGCGGAAAACGCGCTGACCGGCGCGCTGCGCGGGCTGATCGCGCTCGCCGAGGCCTATCCGGACCTGAAGGCGAACACGAACTTCCTCCAGCTTCAGACCGAGCTGTCGGACATCGAAAACAAGATCGCCGCCAGCCGCCGCTTCTTCAACAACGCCGTTCAGGAATACAACACCTCGATCGAGCAGATTCCGGCATCGCTCTTCGCCGCCCCGCTCGGCTTCACCAAGCGCGACTTCTTCGACCTTGGCGAAACGCGCGGCCAGCTCGAGCAGGCACCGAGCGTGAAATTCTGACACGTTTGAAAATGGGACGGCGGGCTCGCAAAGCCCGCCGTTTCAGTTTACGGGCGGAATCATAATGGCAGCCTACGGCCTCACCACCCATATTCGCGGCAACAAGGCGCGCTCGGTATTCTTGATGATCGGGCTGTTCTTTCTTGTCTATGTGCTGCTGTTCGCCTTTTGTCTTTTGTTCGAGGCATTCGTCAATCAGGAAGCGCATCTGAATCGGATTTTAACGCTCGCCATTTACGATTTTCAAAACCTCTGGCCGTGGGCAACCGGCGCTACCTTCATCTGGATTTTCATCGCCTACGGCTTTCACCAGCGGATGATCGACGGCATTACCGGTGCCGATGAGGTGACGCGCCAGCAGGAGCCGAAGCTTTACAATCTTCTGGAAAATCTTTGCATCTCGCGCGGCATTCCGATGCCCAAATTGAAAGTAATGCCCTCGAGCGCACTCAATGCCTTCGCCACCGGCCTCAACCAGCGCCAGTATTCGATCACGGTCACCAGCGATCTGGTCGAGCGCCTGAAGGACGACGAGATCGAGGCTGTGCTCGCGCACGAACTTACCCACATCAGAAACGGCGACGTGCAACTGATGGTGATCGCGGTGGTGATCGCCGGCATTGTATCGTTCTTCGGCGAGTTGTTCTTTCGCGGCCTGTTCCGCACCAATTCCTCCTGGAGCACGCGCTCATCCGGCGGCAGTTCTTCCGGCGGCAGCAAGAAGGGCGGCGGTGCCGGTGTCGCGATTCTGATTGCGCTGGCGCTCATCGCCATCGCATGGCTCTTATCCATCGTGGTGAAAATGTCGCTCTCGCGCTCGCGCGAATATCTCGCCGATGCGGGCTCCGTGGAATTGACGAAAAATCCCGACGCCATGATCCGCGCGCTGCGTAAGATCGAGGGCAGGGGCGAGCTTGAAGGTGCCACTTCTTCCATTATGGAAATGTGCCTCGACAATCCGCGTTCGGGCTTTGTCGATCTCTTCGCGACGCATCCGTCCATCGACGCGCGCGTGGACGCGCTCACCCGTTTCGCCGGCGGCCGCGATCCGGGGCCAATCGCCATGCCGGAAGTGGATCAGGCGATCGCGCAAGAAGCAGGGGCGGAGGCGCTGCCGCCGATGCCCGATGAATCCCCGCAGCCCGCACTGAAGGCCAATCCGTGGGACCGATAAATTACACGCTGGTCGTCAGATTGATCAGCCAGTCCGGTGCTGCATTGTTCAGATAGGCTTCGATCCGCTTGTCCCAGCCTGCCAGCACAGCGATACCAATCGCGGAAAAAATAACCCCCGCAACCGGCTTCGCTTTTCTTGAAAGCATTCCAAGCGAATGCCGCCGCCGCGCGACCAGCGCCTTCGATCCGAAGGCGAGCAGCGCCAGAATGGTGGCGGCGCCAAGCGCGAAGAACAACATGCGGGTCGCCGCCTGCGCGATGCCGCCTGCTTCCGTCGCGAGCGCGAAGGCAGCGCCCAGCGCCGGGCCGGAGCAGGGCGTCCATACGATTCCTGCAAGCATGCCTACCGCGAACTGCCCGGCCAATCCATAGCGGCTTGCATCCTGCGCCAGCGCCGCTCCACGATTTCCTGCGCCGGCGAAAAGTGAGGTGACGCGGTCTTGCAACGCGGGTACCAGCAGAACAATTCCGGCAATAAGAAACAGGATCGCCGCGATGATGCGCAGCGTTCGTTCATCAAGACCGAGCAGTGTGCCGGTCGCAGCAATCGCCACGCCCACGACGGTGAAGCTGAATGCCAGCCCCGCCGCCAGCGCCACTGGCCCCCATTTGCCGTGCAGGAAGGCGGCGCCCACCATCACCGGCAGGATCGGCAGCACGCACGGATTGATCGTGGTGAGTATGCCGGCGATGTAGCTAAGGAAAAGAGCAGTCATTCTGACGCGCTTTTGTCAGAGCGCGGAGCGGACGACGGCGGCTACTTTCGCCGGATCAGGATCGTAGGTGATGCGCGAGATTTCCTTGCCGCCCTTAAATGCAATAATGGTCGCCTGCTTCACCACTTTGTATGCAGTGAGAAAATCCCGGTCGCGGTCGTAATTCACACGAATGGTCTGCACCTTCGCGAGCGCCGGATCCTTGAACAGCTGATCCATCGTGGAGGATTGGCTGCGGCAGGTCGGACACCAGTCAGCGTGAACATGCACGACGACCGGCCCCCCGGCATTGATGGCTGCGTCGAGCTTCGCCTTTTCATAAGGCGCGAAGGTCTTGGCGATGGCGGGTACGGCGATAAACGCGAGTGCTGCGAGGACAAGCAAAGAGCGGCGCATGATTTTCTCCCTCTCGGGAGTCATTGGCGCATGCCTGCAACCGCGTCCAATAAAGCCTTCATCACAAATACGGGATGGACGGAAAGCTCAGCCTTCCCACGCCCGCGGGCGATAGAAAGTGTGCACGCCAATGCGCTGGATCGTGCGCATTTCGCGGATCCAGCTCGGGCTTACCCAGTAAGCGTGATAATGCGTGGCCTTGCCGACGTCCGAGAGCCAGACCTTGCCGTCGAGCATGTCGCGGGCGATTTCGGTCGCCATTTTCCAGTGCGCGGGCTCGGTGACGATCAGTTTTTTGCCTTCGCAGGCGAAAGTGAACTGGCAGGCGAGATATCGATGAGCGTTCTGATAAACGACGCCGCAAATGTCTTCCGGATAGAAGCCGGAGAACGACCGGTTCACCACGACCTGCGCGACCGCGACCTGTCCGCGATAGGGCTCGGAGCGGCTTTCGAAATAGACCGCTTCGGCGAGGCATTTTTCCGCTTTCGCGCGCGCGGCGATGCCAAGGCCGAGCCGCTCGGAGGGACTTTTCGGCTGGCCTTCCTCGCCCGTGACGATGCCCTTGGTGGCGATGGTGGTGGAGTCGCCCTTGCGCCCCGTAGGCAACGAAACGTTTTGCAGACGCTCGACCGGGCTGATGCCGCGGTGTTCAAAATTCATCGCCGGAAGATCGACCTCGTCGGTATTGAAGAAGAGTTTTGAAATCCGCGCCGCCACGCCGGCCGCGGGCATGGGATCGAGACTGGTGATGAGCGTCCCGGCATTGTCGGCGCGCGGGGCGTTCTCGGATTCCACTTCCGCTACGTCCTGTGCCTTTTCAGCTTCGGGCTCGGGCAGCTTCGCCTCGATGGGCAGACGGTCCGCCTTGCCGGAGCGGTTGACGGTCTGAGCCTGCTCTATCGTTTCTGCATCGCCTTCCAATGCCCGTGCGATCGGATTGATTGAGCCGGTAATGTCGAGGCTTGCAGGCATGATCGGGATGGACGCCCCGATCGGACGTGGCATTGAGAAGATCGCCGTGCGCAAGGTGGACATCGGATTCGAAAGAAAATAAGTGCGGGCGCGCTCGGCCACTTGCGGCTGATTGACGAGCAGGCTCGCCAGATCCTGATAGGCGAGGCGGTCGGTGCTGGCGATAAAAATGGAAAAAGCGCAGAGAGAGCGCGCGGCGTAAGGACGCCGTGACAGCGACGCAAACATCAAACTCACCCCACGCAACGCAACGCTTACTGATCCCGCCGTCCCTTGAATAAGGTCCGAGGGCTACGTTCTCACCCGATTAACGTTGCTACCCGGTTAATAGGGCATGACCCCGAAAAGTGGCTTCCGGTTTTCGGAAAAGGTCATGCCCCTAGGATAAAGCCGGAAGGGCTTATTTCCGGGACTTGCCGCGTTTTTTTGGGGGCATTTTCCGGGCCTTTGCAGCGGCCTTTTTCGCGGGTTTTTTGGCACTCGCCTTATTCCTGCCCGCAGCCAGCGCCGCGCGCGCCGCCGCCAGCCGCGCGATCGGCACCCGGAAAGGCGAGCACGAAACATAATCGAGCCCGACCTCGTCGCAGAAGGCGACCGACGCAGGATCGCCCCCATGTTCGCCGCAGATGCCGAGTTTGATGCCGGGGCGCACCGCGCGCCCGCGTTCGGTGGCGATTTTGACGAGTTCGCCAACGCCATCCCGGTCAATCGAAATGAAGGGATCAATCGCCAGCACGCCCTTCTCGACGTAAGTGCCGAGGAAGAGAGCGGCGTCGTCGCGCGAAATGCCGAATGCGGTCTGCGTCAGGTCGTTGGTGCCGAAGGAGAAGAATTCCGCAGTCTCCGCGATCTCTCCCGCGCGCAGGCACGCGCGCGGCAGTTCGATCATGGTGCCGACCTGATAGCTGATCTTGTAATTCGTCTCGGCCGCGACCGCTTCGGCCATGGCGTCGATCCGCGCCTTCACGAGATCGAACTCGGCCTTGGTGGCGATCAGTGGCACCATCACTTCCGGCTCGATGGCCGAGCCGGTTTTCTTGCCTGCCGTCACCACGGCTTCGAAAATGGCGCGCGCCTGCATCTCGGCGATTTCC
>CAZUJE010000092.1:0-11775 GCA_964620215.1 uncultured Hyphomicrobiales bacterium | reverse complement strand
CTCCGATGCGCGCGGCATCTGCCAGTTCGCGTCATAGACCGGCCAGGTCGGGTTCTGTGAAAAAGCATGGAGAATATCGGTGAGGATCAGTTCCTGATGCTGCTGTTCGTGATGCAGGCCCAACTCAATGAGCGGGGTGATTTTTTCGAGCACCGCGGGCGTGGAAGATTCCAGCAGCGCCGCCACCGCCTCATCCACGTGGCTGCGATACGCCGCCACTTCCTGCGCGTTCGGGCGCGTGACGAGGCCGCGTTGGGGGCGCGCATGGCGCGGACCGGCGGCGACATAATAGGAATTGAAGAGAAAGGCGAAACGCTCGTCGAAGGGGCGGTAATTTTCGATGTGCGGCGTGAGCACGAATTGCTCGAAGAACCATGTAGTGTGCGCGCGATGCCATTTCGTGGGGCTTGCATCCGGCATCGACTGGATCGCCTGATCTTCCGGCGAGAGAGGGGCAGCGCGCCGTTCGGTCTCCGCCCGCACGGAGCGGAAAGCGCCGAGCCAGAATTTGCGCGGATTCTCGGATGCGGACTGGCGAACTGAGCTGGAAGCTGCTCCCGGCATGTTTCCTCCCCTACGCAGTACTTTGCTCTACGCTCTGGATTACACGCGAACAACCCGGAAAGATGCATCCCGCCCCGGGTTAATCCGCTTGTGATTGAAGGATAACAACGCAACACGAAGCCGTGAGGTTCCGGTTTTCTTCGCGCTTCCACTGTTGTAAGTAACCGCAAAATAAACAGGGATGGGGACCATGCAAAGGAAGACACCGCCGTTTCGCGCCGATCATGTCGGCAGCATTTTGCGCTCCGCGCCGCTCAAGGAAGCGCGCCAGAAGCGCGAAAAAGGCGAAATCACGCCGGATCAGCTGAAAGCGGTCGAGGACCGCGAGATCGAAAAGATCATCAAGAAGCAGGAGGACATCGGCCTTCAGCTTGCGACCGACGGCGAATACCGCCGCGCCTGGTGGCATTTCGATTTTCTCGGCCTGCTCACCGGCGTCGAGCTTTATGAGGCCGATGCGGGCATTCAGTTTCAGGGCGTGCAAACGAAGTCACAGAGCGTGCGCGTCACCGGCAAGCTCGACTTTCCGAACGCGCATCCGATGCTGGAGCATTTCCGGTTTCTGAAGGCGCACACGAAGGTGACGCCGAAGATGACGATTCCTTCTCCTTCCGTTTTGCATTTCCGCGGCGGCCGCAAGGGCGTCAGCAAGGACATCTACCCGGACCTCGACGTTTTCTTCATCGATCTCGCCCGCACCTATCAGAAAGCGATCAAGGCGTTTTACGACGCGGGCTGCCGCTATCTGCAACTGGACGACACCGTGTGGGCCTATCTCTGCTCGCAGGAACAGTTGAAGCAGGCGAAGGCGCGCGGCGAGGACGTGGACAAGCTCCCGGAAATCTACGCGAAGGTCATCAACACCGCGCTGGAAGCAAAGCCCGCGGACATGACCATCACAACGCATGTCTGCCGCGGCAATTTCCGCTCCACCTGGATTTCCGAAGGCGGCTACGAGCCGGTGGCGGAAGTGCTGTTCGGCAAGGTCAATTACGACGGATATTTTCTGGAGTATGACAGCGACCGCGCCGGCGGCTTCGAGCCGCTGCGTTTCGTGCCGAAGGGCAACAAGCAGGTCGTGCTCGGGCTTGTCACGTCCAAGAGCGGCACGCTGGAAAAACCGGACGACATCAAGAAGCGCATCAATGAAGCGACAAAATATGTCGCGCTCGAACAACTCTGTCTCTCGCCGCAATGCGGCTTCGCCTCCACCGAAGAAGGCAACGTGCTTGCCGAGGAAGAGCAGTGGGCGAAGCTTTCGATGATCGTGAAGATCAGCAAGGAAGTGTGGGGTTGAAATAAAGCCCCTGCATTCCATTCAGCGTCATGCCCGGCCTTGTGCCGGGCATCTCGTTTAGGGACGCATTGCCTTCAATAAGCGAGATGGCCGGGACAAGCCCGGCTATGACGGTTACTTAAACTTCGCAATCACACTCTCCGGAATCGGAATCGCCTTGATCTTCTCGGCGTCCGCCGGATCGCGGCCGACCCACACGCGCGTCTCGGTGCATTCGACGCAAAGCTGATCGCCCTTCTTCAGCCTGTGCAGAATATCGAAGCTGGATTTGCCGAATTTCACGACCGACGTTTCCACCACCACATCGTCACCAAATTTCGTCGGCGCCGTGAATTTCGCGCGCGTATCCACCATCGGATAGCCGGCGGCATTGTGCGCTTTCAGGAACTCGAATTTGGTCATGCCGAGTGCCTTCTCGAACAGCGCCGTGGTGGCGTTGTCGAAAATCTCGAAATAGCGCGGGTAGTAAACAATACCGGCCGGATCGCACTGGCCCCAGGTGATGCGCCATTTGTACTGGTTGGTGAGCATTGGAAATTTCCTCTAGCGCGGCTGCATTCGGATCGCACCGTCGAGGCGCACCACTTCGCCATTCAGATAGCGGTTCTCGACCATGTGCATCGCAAGCTGCGCATATTGCTCGGGCGTGCCGAGCAGCTTCGGAAACGGAATCGAATTGGCGAGACTCTGCTGCACTTCGTCCGGCATATTGCCGACCATCGGCGTCTTGAAAATTCCAGGAGCGATGGCAAGCACGCGAATACCGAACTGCGCGAATTCGCGCGCGGCGGGAAGCGTCATCGCGACAACGCCGCCCTTGGAAGCGGAATAGGCCGCCTGCCCGATCTGGCCCTCGTAGGCGGCGACCGACGCGGTGGAGATAATCACCCCGCGCTCGCCATCCCGCAGCGGCTCCGCCTTTTGCATCGCGGCCGCCACCAGCCGCATCATGTTAAAGGTGCCAATCAAATTGATTTTGATCACACGCTCGAAATCTTCCAGCGGCTGCGGACCTTCCTTGCCAACGATTCTTTTGGCGGGCCCGATGCCCGCGCAATTCACGAGGATGCGCGCGATACCGTTGGTCGTTTCGGCTTCGGCAACAGCGGCTTCGGCAACCTTCGCATCGGTGACATCGCATTTGATGGCGAGACCGCCAATTGACTTGGCGACTTTGTTTGCGCCGTCGATATTCACATCAAGCAAAGTGACCCGCGCACCGGCCAGCGCCAGCGCGGTCGCCGTCGCGGCGCCGAGGCCGGAGCCTGCACCCGTTACGATCGCGGCATGGGATTTGGCTTCCATCTCAATTCTTTCCGTTCATCTTGTCCGGGTTCTCGATCAGGAGCGCGATGCCCTGCCCGCCGCCAATACACGCCGAAGCGATGCCGTAGCGCCCGCCGGATTTTTTCAGCTCGCGTCCCAGTGTAATGGCGAGCCGTAAACCGGTGGCGCCGAGCGGATGCCCGATGGCAATGGCGCCGCCATTCACGTTCAGCTTGTTTTCATCGATGCCCAGCTCGCGCGCGCAGGCCATCACCTGCGCGCCGAAGGCTTCGTTGATCTCGAAGCGGTCGATCTCGCTCAGTTTGAGTCCCGTCCGCGCCAGCAGCGCCTTGATCGCGGGCACCGGCCCGATGCCCATGATTTCCGGAGGCACGCCGACGGTGACGCCAGCCGCGATGCGCGCGAGCGGAATCTTGTTCTGCTTTTTCGCGTAATCCGAATTCGACACCAGCGCCGCCACCGCGCCATCGACCACCGCGCTCGAATTTCCGCCGGTCTGCACGCCGCCGAAGGCGGGGCGGATTTTGGCGAGCGTCTCCACCGGCGACGGCCGCACATGGGTGTCGGCGGACAATTCCGCTTCCTTGCCCTTCAGCTTGAGTGAGCGCGGATTGTAGTCCTTCCGCTCAAACGTCTCATTGGTGACAGGCGCAATTTCGCCCGCGAGATAGCCGGATTTCTGCGCCGCAATCGCGCGCTCGAAACTTTTCGCGGCATAGGCATCCACTTCCGGCCGCGTGATCTGATATTTCTTGGCGAGCGTTTCCGCCGTGTCGCCCATCGTGCAGTTCGCGGAGGGATCGAGCAGCGCCTCCCAGAGGAAATCCTTGAACTCCGGATTGCCCATGCGAAATCCGCCGCGCAGCGTATAGGAAACGACCGGATTGCGGCTCATCGACTCGGCACCCACGCATAGCGCCAGCTCCGCGCCGCGATGGGTGATCGAATCCGCCGCCTGCATCAGCACTTCGATCCCGGTCCCGCATACCCGCTGCACCATATGCGCCGGCACTTCGATCGGCACGCCGGAATAAATGCCGACATGGCGCGGCAGGCAGTAGGTGTCGAAACTCGCCTGCGCCATCGAGCCGGTGATGACGACATTCACATCTTCCGGCGAAATTTTCGCGCGCGCGAATACCGAGCGCGCGGCCTTGATGCCGAGGTCAGTCGGCGACACCGGCGACAGCGGGCCGTTGTAATCGGCGAAGGGCGTGCGCACGCCGTCGAGAATCCAGATGTCGTCCCACTTACCGCCGATGCCGAGGGATCTGTCCATCTATTTTCCTTCCGCGCGGATCACACTCAATGTCGGCTGGTCCAGGTAAAGTTCTTCCACCAGCGCAGCGCGCTGCGCAAGCACCGCCCGCTGGTTGATCGAGCCCTTGTCGGTCATTTCGCCGGCATCCATTGAAGGCGGCACTTCCAGCAGCAGAATGCGCTCAAGCCGGTTGGAGCCGCCGGTGCTCTTTTTCGCGAAGGCCGAAAGCAGGTCTGCGAATTTCGCTTGCACTTTTTCATGCGCCAGAATCTGCGCGGGCGTTGCATCCGCGCTGAGACCGCAAAGTTTCCGGCAATCCTCGAGATTGGGAAAAATCAAGGCGGAAAGATAACCCTTGTCGATGCCCGCCAGCACCACGTCGCGCACATAGGGCGCGAAGGCATCGACCACCTGCGACTTGAGCGGCCCGACATTCACCCAGGTGCCGCTCGACAACTTGAAATCCTCCGCCGTGCGGCCATCGAACAAAAGCCCTTTGCCCGGATCGGCGGGATCCTGAAATTTCAGCGCGTCGCCGAGCCGATAGAATCCTTCCTCATCGAAAGCTTTTTTCGTCAGTGCCGGCTCGCGCCAGTAGCCCGGCGTAATGTTCGGCCCCTTCAGCCGCGCGTCGAGCTTGCCGTCCATCGGCACGAGCTTCAGATCGCAGCCCACACCGGGCAGTCCCATATTGGTCGAGTTGTCCGTTTCCCAGATGCGCGCGAGCGCAAACGGTGCGCTCTCGGTCGCGCCGAAACCAGTGAGAAACGGAATCCGCTCACCGACGGTCTGCACTGCCAGTTCCTGCACTTCCTCGAACACATGCTGCACGAGCGCGGCTCCCGCGAACCAGAGCACTTTCATTTTGCTGTAGAAATTTTCGCGAAGCTGCTTGTCGTTGCGGAGATACGGCAGCAGCGCTTCGTAGCCTTTCGGCACGTTGAAATACCAGGTCGGCGCTATTTCCTTCAGGTTTCGCACGGTGGTTTCAATCGCGCCCGGCAGCGGCTTGCCCGCGTCGATGTAATAGGAGCCGCCGTTGAACAGGATCAGGCCGAGATCGTGGTTGCCCGCCGCCGTGTGATGCCACGGTGCCCAGTCGAGCGTTACCGGCGGGCCGTCCTGCAAGAATGCCAGCGACGTGCGGATCATTTCCTGGTTGGCGCACCACATGCGCTGGGTGTTGATGACGCCCTTCGGGCGGCCGGTGCTGCCTGATGTGAACAGGAATTTTGTGATGGTATCGGGGGTGATTTTGCCGTGCGCCGTGTCCACCACCTTCGTGGGCTGGACTTTCAGGAGGTCGGAAAACGCCGTGCATTTATGCGAACTGACGGGATTGCGCGCGACGATCACTTCCACATCCGGGGGCACGATCTGTTTGATGGCGCGCTCAAACTGTTTTCCGTCGGAGACGAAAACCAGTCCCGGCGTCAGCAACTGGAAAATATGCGAGAGCTTGCCGAAGTCGTCCGACACCAGCGAATAGGCCGGCGAGACCGGCGCGTGCGGCACACCTATATAGAGTGCGGCATAGGCGATCAGCGCATGGTCGATGTCGTTCCCCGATAAAATGGCGAGCGGTCGTTCGGCGGAAAGATTGCGCGACAACAGCGCCTCGCCAATGGCGCGGATTTTTTTGAGGAACTCGCCGTAAGTAATCGTGCGCCAGCTTCCGTCAGCCGCGCGTTCGCCGAGGAAAATCCGGTCCGGCGTCGTCTTCGCCCAATGCTCGATGCGCTCGGTGATTTTCGCCGGATACGCGCCGAGCTTGTGCGGCGAGCGGACATAGATTGTTCCATCGGGTTTTTTGTCGAGCACGAAATCGCGCGGCCCAAGTTTGACCTCGCGCATCGGCGCCGCTTCCCAGTTCTGTTTTGGTGCTGGCTTCGACATGGTCAGTCGCGCACGACTTTCGGCGCGCGCTTTTCCAGGAAATCCTTCAGCCGCGCCTTCGCCTCGGGTTCATTCTGCGCGATGGAGGCGACCAGCGATTCAAGCGTGTAGCCGCTCGCGGCATCCGCCTCTGCGATGCGCGGCAGCGCGTGTATCACCGCGTAATTCGTCATCGGCGCATTTTCGGAAATCTTCGCGGCGATCTCCATACCCTTCGCAAGGCCCTCGCCTTCCTTCACGAGATACTGCGAAAGGCCGATCGCAAGACCCTCGTCGGAATTGTAGGTGCGGCCGGTCAGCATCATGTCCGCCATGCGCGCGACGCCGATCAGGCGCGGAATACGCACCGACCCGCCGCCGCCGACAAAAATCCCGCGGCGGCCTTCCGGCAGCGCGTAGTAGGCGGAAGCCTCCGCCACGCGAATATGACAGGCGCAGGCAAGCTCCAGCCCGCCGCCGACCACCGCGCCATGCAGCACCGCCACCGCCGGCACGCGGCCGAATTCAATTCGCTCGAACACCCGATGCCACATGCGCGAATGCTCGATGCCTTCGGCGACGTTACGCTCGGTCAATTCGGATAAATCCAGGCCAGCGGAAAAATGCTCGCCCTCGCCGTGGATCACCACCGCCTTGGCGGCTTCGGGCAGGTTGATGAAGAAACTTTCGATGCCGAGCACCGTCTCGTCATTCAGCGCATTCCGTTTTTGCGCGCGGGCAAGCCGCAGCACGGCGATCTCGCCGCTCATTTCGGCTTTCAGCGAAGCGGGCAATCCCGCGAAAGATTTGGCGCGTGCGGCGTCCATTTCAGTTTCCTTTACCGCGGCAAGATCGGACCGCGCCCTATCCTTGTCAATTACAACAACTCATGGACATCGAGGTTCACCGAGCGCCGCTCGCGCGAACCGAATGCAAGGAAGATCGCGCGGTTCAGCCAGTCCAGATCGGGCGCGGATGCCTCGAAGCGCAGCGCCGTGCGAAAGTAATAAAGAGAAGGTTCCACCTTTTCCCCCGCCGCGATCTTCGCCAATACTTCCGCCGGGCCGTGGCGCAGACCGTCGCTGCGCACCAGCACGCGCGAGCCGCTCGAAGTCTCGATCACATAACGCGCCTGAATATCGGCGACGCCGTCGGCGCGGATGATCTGCCAGTCGGCACCGCCAGAGAGAACCCGCCCCGAAAGCCGTGCGCCCGTCACCCGCCCGCCGAGAATTTCGATCACCCGCCGCCCGCCATAGGGTGTGGCGCCCACCTCGGTGATTTCACCGAGATCCGCCTCGTTGCGGAAGACCGGCTCCTTCGACAGCATCCAATTTCTCCGCGCGATAGCGCCGCACCCAGGCCTTCCGGCCGGCTCTTCATGCAAGCTACCATGCACCGCCAGCGGCTTATCTGGACCCCCAATTTACCGGCATTTTCAGTACGATTTCGGCCCGTCCGATTGTGGTTGACGGCCTTCGCGCGGTCTGGTTTTTCACGCCGTCCAGTCGATCTCGTGCGGCGCCGTTTGGACCGCGCCAAACGCGGGTCCAATCCAGCCCACCGAGGGGGAGTTTTAAAGTCATGCGCGGCAATTACCTGTTCACGTCCGAGTCCGTCTCCGAGGGCCACCCGGATAAAGTGTGCGACCGCATCTCGGACGCGATCGTCGACGAATTCCTCGGCGCCGATCCGATGGCGAAGGTCGCCTGCGAAACGCTGGTGACGACGAACCTGATCGTGCTAGCGGGCGAAGTCCGCATGGCGAAGAACGCCGCCGGCCCGAAAGAAATCATGAGCAAGAGCGGCAAGGTCAACAAGCCGCTCGCCGAAAAACTCGCGCGCAACGCCGTGAAGAATATCGGCTACGCGCAGAAGGGCTTCCACTGGAAGAAATCGAAGGTGCAGGTGCATCTGCACGGCCAGTCCGCCGATATCGCGCAGGGCGTGGACGCCGCCGGCAACAAGGACGAAGGTGCCGGCGACCAGGGCATCATGTTCGGCTACGCCTCGAACGAGACGGCGGAATTGATGCCGGCCCCGCTGCAATATTCGCACAACATCCTGAAGGCGATGGCCGAAGTCCGCCATTCCGGCAAGGAGCCGCTGTTCGAACCGGACGCGAAAAGCCAGGTCACGCTACAATATGAAAACGGCAAGCCGGTGCGTTGCACCGCCGTTGTCGTCTCGACGCAGCATAAGGAAAAGGACGGCAAGAAAGTATTGGAGTCCGGCGATATTAAAGAGCTGGTCCGCCCGTATGTGAAAAAGGTTCTGCCGGAAGGCTGGATGCCGCCGGAAGAACATTTCTATGTGAACCCCACCGGCCGCTTCGTCATCGGCGGCCCCGACGGCGACGCCGGCCTCACCGGCCGCAAGATCATCGTGGACACTTACGGCGGTGCGGCTCCACATGGCGGCGGCGCGTTCTCCGGCAAGGATCCCTCCAAGGTTGACCGCTCGGCCGCTTACGCCGCGCGCTATCTCGCGAAGAACGTCGTGGCCGCTGGCTTGGCCGACCGCTGCACGATTCAGTTGTCATACGCGATCGGCGTGGCACACCCGCTTTCGGTTTATGTAAACACCGACGGCACCGGCAAGGTGGACGAGCAGAAGCTCGCAACCATCTTGCAGGAGATGATGAATCTGACGCCGCGCGGCATCCGCCTGCATCTCGGCCTCAACAAGCCGATCTATGAACGCACCGCTGCGTATGGTCATTTCGGCCGCGCCCCGGACAAGGACGGCGGCTTCGGCTGGGAAAAGACCGATCCCGCCGACAAGCTGAAGCGCGCGTTCTGAGGAATTTGTCATCGTCCGCGAAAGCGGACGATCCAGTAAACATTTTGCTATCCGAGATTACTGGATGCCCCGCTTGCGCGGGGCATGACTTTTTTGGACGCGAGCGCGTTCCAAAGAACGCCTGTTTCGGGATTATGCCCGTGCTGGTCCCCCGTCGTTTGAACGACTAAAATCGCGCCTTAATCCGGAGGAAGCGCCATGCAGACCGGAATTCGATGCCTGCTGATGCGGGGAGGCACCTCGAAGGGTGCCTATTTCCTCGCCGAAGATCTTCCGTCCGACATCGCCGTGCGCGACCGCTTTCTGCTCGCAGCACTCGGTTCGCCCGACCCGCGCCAAATCGACGGCGTCGGCGGCGCGCATCCGCTCACCAGCAAAGTCGCGATTGTATCCCGCTCGACGGAAAAGAATGTCGATGTGGATTTTCTTTTTGCTCAAGTCGTCGTGGACAAGCCGCATGTGGACACGACGCCCAATTGCGGAAACATCCTCGCCGGCATCGGACCGTTCGCGATTGAGCGCGGGCTGGTGAAGCCAACCGGGCCTGTGACAAAGGTCGTCGTGCGGACGGTGAATACCGGCACGCTTGCCGAATGCCTGATCGAAACTCCCAATGGCCGCGTGAATTACGAGGGCGATGCGCGCATTGACGGCGTCCCCGGCACCCACGCCCCGATCCCGATCAATTTTCTCGATGCCGCCGGCTCCGTATGCGGCGCGCTGCTGCCCACGGGAAATGTCGCCGACGAAATCGACGGCGTGAAAGTCACCATGATCGACAACGGCATGCCGGTCGTCGTGCTCGCCGCCAAGGCGCTTGGCAAAACCGGCTATGAGACGCCGAAAGAATTGATGGCGGATACGGATTTCCGCGCGCGGCTCGAATATATCCGCCTGCGCGCGGGACCGCTGATGAAGCTCGGCGATGTGAAGGAACAGGTCGTGCCGAAAATGACGCTTGTTTCCAAACCGAGAAACGGCGGCCACATTTCCACCCGCACCTTTATTCCGCATGAGTGTCACACGGCGATCGGCGTATTCGGTTCGGTGACGGTTGCAACCGCGGTGGTGTTGCCCGGCTCTGCCGCCTATCCCTATGCGACATTGCCGCCGGGAAAAGTAAAAACGCTTTCAGTCGAGCATCCGACGGGCGAATTCTCGGTGCGGCTGGAAGTCGGCGGCACTCCCGAAAAGCCCGTGGTCGAGCGCGCGGGCTTGCTGCGCACCGCGCGGCTCCTGTTCGACGGGCAACTGTTCGTTCCGGAGTCCGTTCTCGCGAAGCCTGCATCGAAAAAAGCCGCCGCGTAATCAAGGAAATCAAAATGAGTGAGCAGAAGAAAACCGGCCTCGTCGTCGTGGCGCATACGGGCGATTTTGTCTGGCGCGCGGGCGGCGCTATCGCGCTCTTCGCCAAGCGTGGCTGGCACATGAAAATCGTGTGCCTCTCCTTCGGCGAGCGCGGCGAGAGCGCCAGGATGTGGCGCGAGCCGGGCATCACTATGGAAAAGGTGAAGGCGGGGCGCATCGCTGAAGCCGAGAAGGCCGCGAAAATTCTCGGCGGCGACATCGAGTTTTTCGATCTCGGCGACTATCCGCTGCGCGTGGGCGACGATGCGTTTTTCAAGCTCGTCGATATTTACCGCAAGTTAAAGCCCCAGTTCGTGCTCACCCATTCGCGCGAGGATCCCTACAACTTCGACCATCCGCGCGCATCGGCCATCGCGCAGGAAGCGCGCGTGATCGCGCAGGCGCACGGCCACAAGCCGGGCGAAGGGGTGCTCGGCGCGCCGCCGGTATATCTGTTCGAGCCGCACCAGCCCGAACAGTGCAACTGGAAACCGCAGATGATTCTCGACATCAGCGAAGTGTTCGATCAGAAGCGCAAGGCCTTCGAGTGCCTCGGCGCACAGGAACACCTGTGGGAATATTACACCCGCGTGGCGCTGAACCGCGGCATCCAGGGTGCACGCAATTCCGAGCGCAAGGACATGAAATACGGCGAGGCTTACGAGCGCGTGTTTCCAAGCGTGGGGGATGAATTCGTATGACCATGCTCACCCGCCGCCTGTTCACCTCCGGTCTACTCGTAACCACCGCCATGCCGGCGCTGGCGCAACACGCAGGCCACGGCCCGATGTATGAGCGGCTCGACAAGCCGGGCCGCGTCGATGCCCCCGCCGAAGTGACCAAGGAGCAATGGGTCACCGACAGCCCGGCACCCAAGGCCGCCAATCAGGGCAAATGGATTTCGCGCGCGCCGCTGCCCTTGCCAAGGAGCGAGATGGCCTGGGCCACTGTGCTCGACAACAAGATGCACATCGTCGGCGGTTACGGCGAGCAGCGCGTGGACCGGCCCTATCACCATGTCTATGACCCGCCGCCGACAAATGGTTCGACGCGCCGCAATTGCCGCGCGGGGCGAACCATGTCGGCGTCGCGGTGCTGGATGGAAAATTGTATGCCATCGGCGGCTTCGTCGAGCAGAACCGCAAGCCGGACAATCTCTGTTACGCGCTCGAAGGAAATGGCTGGCGGCCGATCATGCCGTTGCCGAAAAGCTGCGGCGCCGTGGCACTCGTGGCGGTGAACGGATTGCTGCACGCGGTCGGCGGCGCCATCGGCGACACTTTCCCCACCAAGAAATCGGTGGACTGGCATCTCGCCTACGACCCGAAGGACAACAAATGGA
>CAZUJE010000091.1:0-11884 GCA_964620215.1 uncultured Hyphomicrobiales bacterium | reverse complement strand
CGGGCGGCGAGCGTATGCCGATTTATGACGCCGCCATGCTTTATAAGCAGGAGAAGGTGCCGCTCGTCGTGTTCGCCGGCAAAGAATACGGCACCGGCTCGTCGCGTGACTGGGCGGCGAAAGGCACCAAGCTGCTCGGTGTCCAGGCTGTCATCGCGCAAAGTTTCGAGCGCATCCACCGCTCCAATCTTGTTGGTATGGGCATCGTGCCGCTCACTTTCGAGAATGGAAGCTCGTGGCAAACCCTCGGCCTAAAAGGAGACGAGCGGGTCACCATCCGCGGCATCGCTAGCAATCTCAAGCCACGCCAGACGCTAACGGCCGAAATTACCTTCGCTGACGGTAACGTGAAGCGGGTTCCGCTCAGCTGCCGGATCGATACGCTGGACGAGCTGGATTACTTCCGTAACGGCGGGATTTTGCATTACGTTCTTAGGCAGCTTGCAGCCTGACGCTACGCTTGCACCACGGGCGTCTCACGCGCAGTCTCACCCCGAATTGACTTGGCGGTGATGCTTGGGCGGGCTTATTCGTCCGGGCATCGGAGCGATGCATGAGACTTGCCTTCCACTCGATTGGTTTACTTACGGCGCTCGCCGTCTTTGCTGGAACACCAGCGAAGGCCGGCGAGGTTAAAGCCGTGATCGAACTCTTCACGAGTCAGGGCTGCAATTCCTGCCCGCCCGCCGACGAACTGCTCGGCAAGCTCGCGCAGGATGACAAGCTCATCGCGCTTAGCCTTCCGGTCGATTACTGGGACTATCTCGGTTGGCGCGACACGCTTGCGCTGAACGACCATTCGCTTCGCCAGAAGGGCTACTCGGCGATGCGCAGCGACCGGCAGATTTATACACCGCAGGCCGTCGTGAATGGTGTCGCCGAAGCGATCGGCAGCAACTCCGCTGCCATCGAGAAAACGATTTCGTCCGCCGACACGGTGAAGAAACTGAATGTTCCGGTGACGATC
Organism: uncultured Hyphomicrobiales bacterium; assembly: GCA_964620215.1. Taxonomy (GTDB): domain Bacteria; phylum Pseudomonadota; class Alphaproteobacteria; order Rhizobiales; family Xanthobacteraceae; genus JAUSIF01. The sequence continues at coordinate 10,917 of CAZUJE010000091.1, read as the reverse complement.
AAACAAAACGGTGCCAATCTCGATCTCGATGTCGGCGCCGGCAAAGGCGACAAAGCGACCATCTGGGTGCTGAGTGTTTCCAAGTCCGTACCGGTGACGATCAAGAAGGGCGAGAACCGCGGCAAGACGATTACCTATTTCAATGCCGTCCGCGCCTGGATGCCCGTCGGAGAGTGGAATGGAAAACCGATGAAAGCATCTATTCGCGTCGCGGAGCTTGAAATGGCCGGCGCCGACACCTGCGTGGTGCTGGTGCAAACAGGCTCAAAAGATATGCCGGGCCCGATCCGTGGCGCGGCGATGATTTCGCTCCGCTAAAAAATCCTTCCCATCCGCGCAAAAAAAACGGGCCGCTTTTTCAGCGGCCCGAGAGATACTGGGGGATTGAACCGTACGCGGAAAACTGAAGCTCGTTGGGCCGGCCCGCGAAAGCCCGGGGGGCTGGGGGGCTGGGATAAACCGGTACTTCACGCGAACCGGCCCGGAGGCTACGAGCAGCTTTTCTCACGGATTGCTTTGGCGACGCGGGGGCTGAATTCGGGCAAGATTATGATTTTCTTAACGAACCCGTGAGGCTGAGAACCCTCGCATTCAGGCGTTTTTTGAGGGGCTTGCCCCACGCTTTGGCTGGCGCGATCATGACCCTACGAGACAGCCTGTTCTGGCGTTGCAGGAGGCGGGTTTGGCCGATGTCGAGCCGATAGTTTTCCCCGGAGGACTGGCGCTGAAGCAGCGTCCGGCCTCCGGAAACAGGGTCACTTTTGACCGGCAAGAACTGACCAGAATCCTCAATCTCTACGGCCGCAAGGTCGCCGCCGGCGAATGGCGCGATTATGCAATCCAGTTTCTGAAAGATCGGGCGGTGTTCGCTATTTTCCGGCGAACAGCGGAAACTCCGCTGTACCGGATCGAGAAAGATCCCGGCCGTGCGCGCCGGCAAGGCGCTTATGCGGTGGTCAGCTCCTCCGGTCTTGTCTTGAAACGGGGACACGATCTTGAGCGCGTATTGCGCGCGATTGATCCTCTGAAGATTGTGAACTGAATGATCTAAAAAGCAAAAGGCTCCGGCAATGCCGGAGCCTTTCGTGTTTCTTGCAACCGCTTCGATTATTCGTCGCGCTGCCCGAACAGGTTCAGCAGCATCATGAAGAGGTTGATGAAGTCGAGATAAAGACGCAGCGCGCCCATGATCGACTTGCGGCCAGCGATCGTGCCGTCGTCATTGACGTCATACATCTCTTTGATCTGCTGCGTGTCGTAGGCGGTGAGACCCGCGAAGATCAGCACGCCCGCGGCCGACACGATGAAGTGCAGCATCGGAGAAGCGAGCCAGATATTCACCAGCGACGCGATGATGATGCCGATCAGGCCCATGAACAGGAATGTGCCCCAGCCCGAAAGATCGCGCTTGGTGGTGTAAGCCCACAAGCTCAACGCACCGAAAGACGCCGCGGTGATGAAGAATACGCGGGCAATCGAGGTGTGCGTGTAAACGAGCAGGAGGATCGACAGCGAGACGCCTACAAGCGCCGCGTAAATCCAGAAGGTGGCTTGCGCAGCGGTAACGCTCATGCGGTCAACGCGGAAGCTCAAAAAGAATACCAGCGCCAACGGGGCGAAGATTACGACCCACTTCAGCGGGCTTACGAACAGCGCGTAACCGATACCGGTGAGGTACTGGCTGCCCATGCGGATGGCAGCACCGGAAGCACCCTTGGCAGCGAGCGATACATCGCCCGTGACCGAAAGCATGTAGACGCCGAGTGCGAACAGCCCAGTGACTGCAAGGCCGATGGCCATGTAATTATAGACACCGAGCATGTATGCCCGCAGCCCTTCATCGACCGCGACACCGGCGCGAGCGGCGGTAGAGCCGTAACGGGCAGCCGGATTGGTGTTGTAGTCAGACATCTTTGGACCTCTCTCCTCCCACATGACCGGACCCCTTTAACGGGCCCGCCGTGGGTTCGGGGCTAATATGGTGTTCGTGATTTGTGGCGGCAAGTGAAACTTCTGCAACGATGCTTAAGAGCGTGAATAGCCGTATTAGGCAGCAATACTGTCACAAATTCCTCAGTATTTTTACCGGTTTCTCGCCTAATGCCCGCCAGGTACCCAGCAGGCCGAAAGCGACCGTCAGTAACACCGCGACCCCCGCGGCCAGCAAAGCCGCCGAAGGGTCAAATTCGAACCGGAATCGCATCACTTTTTCGACCACGTAAGCGGCGGCGATACCGCCAGCCAGAGCCGCCACCAGGGCCGTGGCCAGACCCAGAATGGCATATTCAATCGCATAGGCAGTGACGAGCGTGCGCCGGGTTGCGCCGAGCGTCTTCAGGATCACCGCGTCATAAACCCGGTTGTGATGGCCGGCAGCAAGCGCCCCCGCGAGCACGAGAACGCTGGCTAGCAAGGTAATGGTACTGGCGCCACGGATCGCCAGCGTGAGATCCGAGACCAGCGAGTTGATCGCTTCCAGCGCTTCCTTCACGCGCACGGTCGTCACTGCCGGAAATTCATTGGCAACGTCTTTCAAGAGGCCAAGCTCCATCTCGGTGCTCGCCGCCTTGGGATAGGTCAGCGTCGCAAGCGATGTGTGCGGCGCGCCGCGAAATGTATTCGGCGAGAACAGCAATACGAAATTGATTCCGAGACCCTCCCATTCGACGACTCGGAGATTCTCGATCTTCGCTTCCAGCGTGCGGCCGAGCACATTGACGGTGATCGTGTCGCCGATTTTAAGGCCGAGACCATCGGCGATTCGTTTTTCAATGGAGACAAGCGGCGGCCCTTCATAATCCTTCGGCCACCACGACCCTTCCGCGAGTTTTGAGCCGGACGGAATGTCATCCGCATAAGTGATGCCACGATCCGATTGCAGCACCCATGCCACTTCGGGATCGGGCTTCGCTTCCTCGGCGGAAAGATTGTTTAGCTTCACGATGCGTCCGCGCAGCATCGGCACCTGATCGAGCCGCGCATCGGCGGCTTTCGACTGAACGAATTTCGCGAAGTCCGGCGCCTCGTTGGAGTGGATGTCGAGGAAGAAAAAGCTCGGCGCCTTCTCGGGCAAAGTCGCAGTCAGTTGCCGCCGTAAATTGGCTTCGATCAATACGAGGGTGACCAGCAGCGAGAGACCGAGGCCCAATGAAAGCACAACGCTTGGGGTCAGCGCACCGGGCCGATGAATATTGGCAATTGCGAGCTTCAGCGTGATCGAACGCGGGCGCGGCATTCTGCTTGCGAGCGCCATCAATCCAATCGCCAGCAAGCGCAGCAGAACGAAAGCGGCGGTGGCGGCAATTACATAAATCACCGCGACGCGGCGCACTTCCGCTGTGAAAATCGTAAGCGCGACCAGGCCCGCAATCGAAAGAAGCGCAAAAACGATATAGCGGCGGCGCGGCCAGCGGCGGTCCGGATCGACCGCGTCCCGAAACAACGCCGACACCGGCACGTCATGGGCGCGTCCCAATGGCCAGAGCGCGAAGGCAAGCGCGATGGTGACCCCATACACAAGCGCCATCAGCAGCACGTCGAAGTGAATAGCCGGCACAAGCGGAATCGGAATGATTTTGCCGAAAGCCCATTCCACCACGAACGGCATGGCAATTCCGATCAGCAAACCAATCGCGATACCCGCAAGCGCGATCATCATGATCTCGGCGAGATAAATCCTGAAAACCGTTCCGCCCGATGCGCCCACCGCTTTCAGCGTGGCGATCGAGCCGCGTTTGCGGTCGAGATAATGTTTCACCGCATTGGCAACACCAACCCCGCCAACAAGCAAAGCCGTCAGTCCCACCAGCGTCAGGAATTCTGCAAACCGCTTTACGTTAGTTTCGAGCCGTGGTGCTGCGCCGGTGCGCGTGCGCATTTCCCATCCGGCTTCGGGAAAGCGCGAGCGCGAGGCCTCCTGCATCGCCGCAAGCGAACTGTCCGACGCATCGTTCAGTCTGACTCGATAAGTCCAGCGCACGAGACTTCCCGGCTGCAACAATCCGGTGGCGCGCAGGCCTTCTTCCGAAACAATCAGGCGCGGGCCGAGACCGATGCCGACCGCGAGCTTGTCGGGCTCGGCTTCCAGCACGGCCGCGATCACGAAACTGCCGTCACCGATTACAATCTTGTCACCGAGCGAAAGATTGAGTCGCACGAGCAGTGCTTGTTCCGCCACCGCGCCGAATGCTTCGCCACGTTTGGCCAGCGCGGAATCAAGATGAATTGAGGGTTGCACCTTTACCGAGCCGGAAAGCGGATAGCTGCGGTCCACTGATTTCAATTCCACCAGCGTTGCAGCGCCGCCATTTGCCCGTGCCATCGCGCGCATGGTGGCGATCTTTGAGATACGGCCGCGCCCTTCGAGAAATTCCAATTCCTCGGCGCCCGCTTCCCGATGCGCCAGTGAATAGGAAATATCTCCGCCGAGAATGACGCCGCCTTCGCGTGCGAGCCCGTCGGATAGCGCGCGCGACAGCAACCCGACGCCGGCAATCGCCGCGACGCCCAGAGCGAGACAAGAAAGAAAAACACCGAAGCCGCGAACGCCGCCGCGCAATTCGCGCAGCGCGAGCCGCAAGGCCAGCGCGTATCGAAATGACAATCCCGAAGTTGCCTGAGCAGAGACACTCATGCTCGGCTAGCTTTCGCCTCGGCTTTCACACCCGGTTCCTCGACCACGCCGGAATGCATCCGGATCACCCGTCCGCAGCGGCGTGCCAGCGCCGGATCGTGCGTCACGATCACAAGTGTCGATTCGCGCTCGGCATGTTTTGCAAACAGAAGATCCATGATTTCCTTGCCGGTCTCCTCGTCGAGATTTCCGGTCGGTTCGTCGGCGAGCAGCAAATCGGGCTCGGGGGCAAGCGGCCGGGCGAGCGCCACGCGCTGCTGTTCCCCGCCGGAAAGCTGCGCCGGATAATGATCGAGACGGCCGCCAAGCCCCATGCTCGCAAGCTCCTCCCGCGCGCGGTCAAATGCATCGGCGCGTCCGGCGAGTTCGAGCGGAACGGCGACGTTCTCAAGCGCCGTCATGGTCGGGATCAGGTGGAACGACTGGAATACGATGCCGACCGCGCGGCCGCGGAATTTCGCCAGCGCGTCTTCGTCGAGGCTTGAAATTTCTTCGTCGGCGATCAGAACCCTTCCCCGATCCGCGCGTTCAAGCCCCGCCATAACCATCAGGAGCGTCGATTTGCCCGAGCCGGATGGTCCCACAAGCCCCACCGCCTCCCCGCGCGATATTTGAAGCGACACATTCTTGAGGATATGTACGCGGGCAGGGCCGGTGCCGAGCGAGAGATCGGCGCCCTCGATGCGAATGGCGGGCGGCTCCACGCGGCGATTGATGAGTGTCTGATCCATGTATTCTTTCCGTCAGGTCTTCGATCTTGCAGTTACCGGCTCCATCACAAATGGGGCGCTGTCACGGCCAAGCAAACCACTCCTAGCACTGCTCACGATATTGTGGGCGTTCGCGGTGCTTGTGCCCGCGAAAGCGGCAGCGGAGCCCGTTCGCATTGTCGCCTTCGGCGACAGCCTGACGGCGGGATTCGGTCTCGGTCAATCGCAGGCATTCCCCGCGCGTCTCGAAGCGGCACTCAAGGCAAAAGGCCATGACGTGCGCATCGTTAATGCCGGCGTCTCCGGCGACACATCAACAGCCGGTCTCGCGCGGCTCGACTGGTCGATCCCGGACGGCACACAGGCTGTGATTCTGGAGCTTGGTGCCAACGATATGCTGCGCGGCGTGCCTCCCGCCGTCACCAGAAAATCGCTGGAGCAGATCATCCAGCGCCTGCGCGCCCGCAAAATCGAAGTCCTGCTCGCCGGAATGCGCGCGCCGCCAAATATGGGCGGCGAATATACCGCCGCCTATGACGGCATTTATCCGGAGCTTGCGAAGGCTCACGATCTGATTCTCTATCCTTTCTTTCTCGACGGTATTGTTGCCGACGTGAAGTTGAACTTGAAGGACGGGCTGCATCCGAGTGCCGCCGGCGTCGATGTGATCGTAAAGGGCATTTTGCCTTCAGTCGAAAAACTGATCGAGCGCGTGAAGGCAAAGGACGGAAAGAAGTAACCTCAATGCCGCGCCTGTTCACCGGAATCGAGATCCCGTCCGAGATCGCTCAGGGATTGTCACTGCTTCGCGGGGGCATTCCCGGCGCGCGCTGGATCGATTCTGAAAATTATCATCTGACATTGCGCTTCATTGGAGACGTCGATGGAAGCACCGGACGCGACGTGATGCAGATGCTGGACGGTGTGCGGCGGCGGCCGTTCGAGATCGTGCTCGACCGGCTCGACCAGTTCGGCGGCAAGAAGCCGCGCGCGGTGTTTGCCGCGGCAAAGCAAAATCCCGAACTGATCGAATTGCAGGCTGAGCACGAACGTCTCCTGCAAAGGATCGGCCTGCCTCCCGAATCCAGAAAATACGTTCCGCATGTGACGCTAGCGCGATTGCGGGATTCCAAGACGTTCGAAGTGGCGGACTATCTCGCGAGCCGCAGCCCCTATCGCAGTCCGCCTTTCCATGTGTCCCGCTTCGTGCTGTTTTCATCGCGCGCTTCCACCGGCGGCGGGCCTTATGTGGTGGAAGCCGCCTATCCGCTGGAAGGCTGAGGAGAAACCGATGCGCCCTCAAAAACTTTCCGCAGACGAACGCAAGCAGGCGCTTGCGAAATTATCCGCTTGGAGCGAGTTGCCCGGCCGCGACGCCATCACCCGGAAATTCGTGTTCAGGAATTTCGTCGAGGCCTTCGGCTTCATGACCCGCTCGGCCTTGGTGGCGGAAAAGCTCGATCACCATCCCGAATGGTCCAATGTCTACAAGACGGTCGAGGTAACGCTTTCGACCCATGACGCGGGCGGCCTGACCGCGCTCGACGTGAAACTCGCCGAGGCAATGGACAAGCTCGCGGGTTCCTGACCCCTTGCGGTAGCGGCCTTCAGGGGCCATTTGCGTTAGGTTGATTCCGGGCGACGGAGGAACTTGTGTCCGCTTTTGACAAAGCTCAGCAGTATTCGAGCCAGATGGCGGGAGACGCCGCCGGCGTCGCGCGCGGATTCTGGAATAAAATCCGTCCGCTGATGGGACATATTCCATTCGCCGAGGATGCGTTCGCTTCCTATTACTGCGCCTTCGACAAAAAGACGCCCTCGCATGTGCGCGGCGCGCTGATCGCGGCACTCACTTATTTCATCGTGCCGGTCGACCTGATTCCGGATTTTCTACCCGCACTCGGCTTTGGAGACGACGCGGCCGTCATCGCCGCGACGCTGCAACTGGTTTCATCGCATATCAAGCCAGAGCACCGGGAAGCGGCGAAACGTGCTTTCTCGGAAATCGAACTGGACGGCAAAAAATCCTGATCAGATTTTCAGGATGATCTTGCCCTTGACCTCCCGCCGGGAAATGGCGCCGAGAGCTTCCGCAGTTTTCGCAAGCGGGTAAACCTTGTCGATATGGGCGGAGATTTTTCCCTCTATGGCCCATTGCATGGTCTGCTCGATGAATTCCCGCAAACGCGCCGGATTCCGGCGCGTGAGATTTCCCCAAGCGACGCCTACAACGGAACATCCGCGCAACAATACATGATTGAGCGGCAGCTTCGGAATTTCGCCCGCTGCAAATCCAACGACCAGATGCCTCCCCTCCCATGCCGCCGCTCGCACCGCCGCTTCCGAGTAAGCACCGCCCACCGGATCGAAAACCACATCCACGCCGCGATCATCCGTCAGTTCACGTAGCCGCTCCTTCAGATTTTCTTTTGAATAGTTGATCGTTTCGTCGGCGCCGTGCCTGCGCGCGAAATCGAGTTTCTCCGGCGACGATGCACACGCAATCACCCGCGCCCCATAAATTTTTCCAATCTCCACCGCCGCAAGACCCACTCCGCCCGCCGCCCCCAGTACCGCGAATGTTTCGCCCTTTTTCAGCAGCGCGCGGTCGCGCAGCGCATGCAGCACCGTTCCATAGGTGACGATCATGCCGGCGGCGCGCTCAAGCTCGATTTTCTCCGGCACCTTCACAAGCGTATCGGCACGCACGAGCACTTTCTCGCGGCCCGATCCATAAGCGTGATAGCCGCAAACGCGATCACCGACTTTCACCACGCTTACGCCCGTGCCCACCGCACTCACGATGCCCGCGAATTCCGCCGCCGGAGAAAAGGGGAATGGCGGCTTGATCTGATATTTCCCCTCGATGATGAGCGTGTCGAAGAAGTTGAGCGCCGCCGCCGCGACATCCACCACCGCCTCGCCATTGCCCGGTACGGGATCAGGCAAGTCGGCATATTCAAGCGTGTCGGGCGGTCCAAAACGGCGGCAGAGCACAGCCTTCATCGCGAAACCTCATATTTTCGAAAGCCGTGTTAGCGCCATTTTCCGGGGCACGTCCATTGCTCCATCGCAAAAAGCTTGGCGATTTCGGCAGCGGCGTTTATCTATGAGTTCAAGGGGATTAGCCTGTAACAAGGTCCGGAAGGAATGAAATGAAGCCCCGTTCGATTGTCTCCGCATTTTTTCTGATTGCCGTTGCAGCGATGAGCGCCACGCAAGCGCACGCGCAAGCAGGCTCCGCCTCCATGATCGGCCAGTATGGCGACTGGGGCGTGTATGTCGGCCAGGGCGGCGGAAAAAACTGTTTCGCGTTATCGCAACCCAAGGACCGCCAGCCCGCTGGTCTGAAGCGCGATCCCGCCTATATGTTCATCAGTACCCGGCCCGGCGATAACGTCCGCAACGAATTCAGCGTCATCGTCGGTTTTCCGCTAAAGGAAGATGCGGACCCGAGCGTCCAGATCGGTACCGACTCGTATATTTTATACGCTCGCAAGGATGGCGCCGTCTGGATTCGCAACGTCGCCGAGGAAACCAAGCTGATCGATACGCTGCGCAAAGGCCGCGACCTAGTGATGAAGATCACTTCGATTCGCGGCAACGAGACCATCGACCGCTACTCGTTGTCTGGTCTGGCGCAGGCACTCGACCGGGTTGCGCAGGAATGCAAGTAAGCGCTCGCGCTGAAAGCTGACACATGAACACAGATGCAATGAAACCATCGCTCGTCGGCCTCGCTCGTGCCGGCCTCGCCCAGGCGCTCGCCGAAATCGGCGTGCCGGAACGCGCGCTCAAGATGCGCGCCGCGCAGCTATGGCACTGGATTTATTTTCGCGGTGCGCGCGACTTCAATGAGATGAGCAATGTCTCGAAGGAAGTCCGCGCGCAGCTTGCCCAAAAATTTTCGCTGGAACGCCCCGAAGTCGTCGTCGAACAGGTGTCGAATGACGGTACCCGCAAATGGCTGATCCAGCTGCCCGCCGATCACGCGGGCGAAAAGCCGCACAACATCGAGACGGTTTACATTCCGGAAGCCGACCGCGGCACGCTTTGCATCTCATCACAGGTCGGCTGCACGCTGGCCTGCACGTTTTGCCATACCGGCACGCAGCGTCTCGTCCGCAATCTCACCGCCGCCGAGATCGTCGCGCAGGTGATGATCGCGCGCGATCGTCTGGGTGAATGGCCGGGCGCGAACCGCGCGGAAGGCACCGCATCTGAAACCGACGCGCCTCGCCTCATCACCAACATCGTTTTCATGGGCATGGGCGAACCGCTTTACAACTTCGATAATGTAACGGGTGCCATTGAAACAATCGCGGACGCCGAAGGCATCTGCATCGGCAAACGCCGCATCACCGTTTCTACTTCCGGTGTCGTGCCGGAAATTGGCAAGCTCGGCTACGCCACCGGAACGATGCTCGCGATTTCACTTCATGCGGTGCGCGACGAGTTGCGTGACGAAATCGTGCCGCTGAACCGGAAATACAACATCAAGGAATTGCTCGACGCTTGCCGCAACTATCCCGGTGTCTCCAACGCGCGCCGCATCACCTTCGAATATGTGATGCTGAAAGGCGTGAACGATTCCGAAAAGGACGCGCGCGATCTCGTGCGCCTGCTGAAGGGCATCCCGGCCAAGATCAATCTCATTCCGTTCAATCCCTGGCCTGGCACGAAATACGAATGCTCCGATTGGGAAACCATAGAGCGTTTCTCCGATATCGTGTTCAAGGCGGGCTATGCCAGCCCGGTGCGCAGGCCGCGCGGGCGGGATATTCTCGCCGCCTGCGGCCAGCTGAAATCCGAAACGCAGAAATTATCCGCGCGTGAGCGCATGGCATTGCGCGCAATGGCTATGACGGATTGATCGGGTGAACGTTCTCTTCCGCTTCTTCGTCGTTCTCTTCGCCTACTGGCTGGCAGCCATCGCCGCCGGCGTCGTGCTGGTATTTGGCGCGACCAGCCCCGCCCTCAACACGCCCATGTCCGGCTCCGACGGATGGCCGGTGATCTGGTTTCTGGTCATTGTCACCAGCACCGTCGTCGCCGCTGTCGCCTTCCTGCCATCGGTCATCGCGATCCTGTTCACCGAGGCCTTCGGCTGGCGCTATCTGGTTCTCTATGCCGTCGCGGGGGCGCTGATTGGCCTGTTCTGCGCCTCATCGGCAGGATTCATCGAATGGCGGCCCGATGTCGGCGTCGAAATGCCGAAAATGGGCAACGCCGAATTGATGGCCGCCGCCGGCATTGCCGCTGGCTTCGTCTATTGGCTGATCGCAGGCCGCCGAGCGGGTGTCTGGCGCGATAGCTAGGCTCACTTTGCTAGCGCTTGCTGCCCGCCTATAAGAGCGCGTTCTCACTGACGGCCAGCGCGTTTTCCGGGGCGAACCATGAAGAAGGACGTAAAAAAGGTGGTGCTCGCCTATTCGGGCGGCCTCGACACTTCTGTCATTTTGAAGTGGCTGCAAACCACCTATGGCTGCGAAGTGGTGACCTTCACCGCCGATCTTGGCCAGGGCGAGGAAGTCGAGCCCGCACGGAAAAAAGCGGTCATGCTCGGCATCAAGC
>CAZUJE010000090.1:0-12108 GCA_964620215.1 uncultured Hyphomicrobiales bacterium | reverse complement strand
ATCCTCGTCGCTCATGGCCTCCCTGAGGATGGTCAGCGTATCGGCGTCGGCCTTGCCATGGGAGAGCGTGCCGAGCGGCGAGAAGCCGAACAGCGTGTTCATCCACATATCGAAACCGCCAAGCGCCACGCCGAGCAGCGTGCCGAATTTCGACCAGAGCGGCTTGGCGTTACGCACCTTGTAGAGGTCGCGGCCGATGGCGGAATCGCGCCAGGCCTCGTCATAGCCGCTGACGGTGTCGAGGCTGCGGCCGCCTTGCAGCGCTGCCGCCAAACATTCCGCCGCGATCGCGCCGGAGATCATCGCGTTGTGGCTACCCTTGATGCGCGGCACGTTCATGAAACCGGCCGCGCAGCCGACGAGCAGGCCGCCGGGAAAGGAGAGCTTCGGCACGGACTGCCAGCCGCCTTCGGTGAGCGCGCGGGCACCGTAGGCGATGCGCTTGCCATCTTTGAACGTGTCGCGCACCAGAGGGTGAGTCTTGAAGCGCTGGAATTCCTCGAACGGCGCGATGTACGGATTTTCGTAGTTGAGATGAACCACGAAACCGACCGCGACCTGATTGTCCGGCAAATGATACAGAAACGAGCCGCCGCCGGTGGCATTGTCGAGCGGCCAGCCGAATGTGTGCTGCACGCGGCCGGGGTGATGTTTTTCCGGGGCGACCTGCCATAATTCTTTGAGCCCGATGCCAAATTTTTGCGGATCGCGGTTTTCGGCGAGTTTGAATTTTTCGATGAGCTGTTTTGTCAACGAGCCGCGGGCACCCTCGGCGAAGATCGTGTATTTCGCGCGCAGCTCCATGCCGCGGGTGAAGTCGCCGCGATGCTCGCCGTTCTTCGCGACGCCCATGTCGCCGGTGGCGACGCCCGCGACAGCGCCCTGATCGTTGTAGAGAAGCTCAGTGGCGGCGAAGCCCGGATAAATTTCCACGCCCATCGCCTCAGCGCGTTTCGCCAGCCATCGCGTCACGTTGCCGAGCGACACGACATAATTGCCGTGGTTGGACATCAGCGGCGGCAGCAGGAAATTCGGCAGCCGGATCGCGCGCTCACCCAGCAGCCAATAGAAGCGGTCGTCGGTGACTTTTTGCTTGATCGGCGCGTCGGCGTCGGATTCCCAATCGGGAATCAGCCGCTCGATGCCGGATGGGTCGATCACGGCGCCCGACAGAATATGCGCGCCGACTTCCGCGCCCTTTTCCACAACCAGAACCGTGAGTTCGGAATTTTCCTGTTTCAGCCGGATCGCGGCCGCAAGGCCCGCCGGCCCGGCCCCCACGATCACGACGTCGAAATCCATGCTTTCGCGCGGAGGGAGTTCGCTTGCCATGCTTATCCTTATCGTGGCTACATTACCTTTGTCATGAGCGGAAACAACACAGCGCACAGCCCGGCCGACATCCTCGCTTTCCATCTGGAGGCGGGCGTCGATATTGCATTAACAGAAGAAGCGCCAAACCGTTTCACGGAAATTGAAGCGCCGGCAACCGTTGCGCCTGTCCCTGCCCGCGTGGCTCCGCAGCCTGTGTTCAAGGCGATGCCAGAGCGGCCTGCCGCACCCGCAGCGCCCTTGCCGGGCGCGGAGGAAGCGGTCACCGCCGCGCGTTCGGCGGCGTCAAGCGCGAAAACCTTGGATGAGTTGCGGGAGATTTTATCTCGCTTCGAGGGCTGCGCGCTGAAGCAGATGGCGAAGAACCTCGTCTTCGCCGACGGAAATCCGCAGGCGCGTGTGATGTTTGTGGGCGAAGCGCCGGGTGCCGAGGAAGACCGCGACGGGCTGCCGTTTGTCGGGCGTTCCGGAAAACTGCTCGACCTGATGATGAAGGCGATCGGCCTCGACCGAACTTCGGTTTACATCGCCAACATCATTCCCTGGCGCCCGCCGGGCAACCGGACGCCGACGCCGCAGGAAACGGCGATCTGCTTCCCGTTCATCCGGAAACAGATCGAACTCGCCAATCCAGATTTTCTGGTGTGTCTCGGCAAGCCGTCGATGCAAACCATGTTGGAAATTAAAGACGGCATCCGTTCGGTGCGCGGGCGCTGGTACGATTACGACACCGGCACCCGCACCATCAAGGCGCTGGTGACTTTCCACCCGGCCTATCTGCTGCGCTCGCCTCTTGAGAAACGCCATTCATGGCGGGATTTTCTGTCGCTGAAAAAAGCGCTCGCCGAGAAATAGATTCGATTTTTTTATTGCCGCGCCGGTCCCTCGCTTCGCTCGGCGGCGCGGCAGGCATGGCGGGATTTTCTTTCGCTGAAAAAAGCGCTCGCCCAAAAATAAAAATGTCATTCCGGGACGGCCCGAAGGGCCGGACCCGGAATCCATGCTGCGCTTCAGAATGGATTCCGGGCTCGCGAGCTTCGCTCGCGCCCCGGAATGACCATGTTGTGGTTACTTAATGAAAAACTTCACCGCGAACACGGCGGCGAGAATGATAATCACCGGATCGAGCTTGTTCAGCCGCCCGGAGAAAATCTTGCAGAGCGCGTAGGTGATGAAGCCGAAGCCGATGCCGTCGGCAATCGAATAAGTCAGCGGCATTGCAATAGCGGTCACGACCGCCGGCGCGAAGTCGGTAACATCTCTCCAGTCGAGTTCCGCCATGCCGCGCGCCATCAGGCAGGCGACATAAAGCAGTGCTGCGGCGGAAGCGTAGGCAGGGATCATGCTGACAAGCGGCAAGAAGAACAGCGACAGCAGAAAACAAATCGCAACCACCGCCGCCGTAAGGCCAGTTCTTCCACCCGCCTGCACGCCCGCGCTCGACTCAATGTAGCTCGTGGTAGTGGACGTGCCGAGCAGAGAGCCGCCCATCGCCGCAAAACTGTCGGAGATCAGCGCCTGTTGCATGCGCGGTAACTTGCCCTCACGATTCAAGAGGCCGGCACGGTGGGTGACGCCGATCAACGTGCCTGCGTTGTCAAACAAATCAACAAGCAGCAACGTCAGCACGATCACAATAAAGCTCAGTTCGAACACACGCGAAAAGTCGAGCTTTAAAAATGTCGGAGCGATCGACGGGGGCATGCCCACGACCCCCACGTATTGCGTGATACCCAAGGGAATCCCGATCAGTGAGACGATTATCATTCCAATTAGCGTTGCGCCCGGAATTTTTCGGTAATTGAGAGAGACGATCAGCACAAAGCCGAGAATCGCAAGCCAGGGAGCCGCGCGCTTCAGATCGTCCTTTGGGATCCTCAAATCGTTCAGGGTAACGAGGGTCGCGGGATGATCGCCAATGATTCCGGCCGATTGCATCGCGATGATCGCGAGAAAAAAACCGACCCCCGCCGATATGGCGATCTTCAGATTCATCGGGATTGCATTGATGATGTATTCCCGAATTTTGAACACCGAAATCAGGAAAAACAGCACGCCGGACAGAAACACAGCCGCGAGTGCCTGTTGCCATGTGAATTTGTAAGTGGCGACCGTAGCGACGACGATCGTGTAGGTGAAAAATGCATTGAGTCCCATTCCCGGTGCGAGTGCAATCGGATAGTTCGCGTAGAGCCCCATCATCAATGTGAAAATCGCGGAAGCGAGACAGGTCGCGACAAACACAGAGCCCTTGTCCATGCCTGCATCGCCAAGAATCTGCGGGTTGACCACAATGATGTAAGCCATCGCGAGGAATGTCGTCATTCCCGCGATCACCTCCGTCCGCACGTTAGTGCGCGCCTTGGTCAAACCGAAATAATTGTCGAGCGCGCCTTCGAGTCCGGAACCGGACGATGCGCGTCTCACTGCTTTTTTAGCCATCAGAAATCCCCCTTGGCGGCACTGGCGGCCCATGAGCTGCCGCAGAAAACGAGCATAGCGGCGGGGACTCGCCGCTTCCCGCCGAAATACCGGGTTTTCCACGACGGCAAAGCGCGCCCAAAAACAGTGCGACGGCAGCAAATCGCTCCGACGGCGTTATGGAAGTGCTTGTTTCCGCTTTCGTTTTGGAACGGCAACCGGCGGCGGGTTGCACTCAGCGCTGAACGGAGCAAACTGGCCTCGATCTACGTTGCAGCCAGCAATCGATAATCGCGCGCGTCCCGATTCGCAGTTCGTTGCGCGGAATTTGGTCAGTGAGGAGCCGTCATGGACTTCGATCCCGTCCTGCTTGCGCGCATCCAGTTCGCCTTCACCATCGCCTTTCACATCATCTTCCCGACCTTCACGATCGGGTTGGCGAGTTACATCGCGACGCTTGAAGTGATGTGGCTGTGGACGGGCACGCGGCGCTATCACTATCTCGCGCGTTTCTGGACGAAGGTTTTCGCGGTGTCGTTCGCGATGGGCGTCGTCTCCGGCATCGTGCTGTCCTACCAGCTCGGCACCAACTGGAGCCGCTTCTCGGAAGTGACCGGCAACGTGATCGGCCCGCTGATCGGTTACGAAGTGCTGACGGCGTTTTTCCTCGAGGCGACGTTCCTCGGCATCATGCTGTTCGGCTGGAACCGGGTGCCGCCGTGGCTGCATGTGACGTCCTGCATCGCAGTGGCGGTCGGCACCACCATGTCGGCGTTCTGGATTCTGTCGGCGAACAGCTGGATGCAGACGCCGGTCGGCCACGAAATCAGGAACGGCATCGCCTATCCGGTGGACTGGCTGACCATCGTGTTCAATCCAAGCTTCCCCTACCGCCTCGCGCACATGCTGACGGCGGCCTATCTGACCACATCGTTTGTCGTGCTGGCCGTGGGCGCACGCTACATGATCTCGGGGCGCTACATGCCGGAAGCCCGCACCATGCTCCGGATGGGCGTCGGCTTCGCAGCCATCGTGGCGCCGTTACAGCTTTTCATCGGCGACCAGCACGGGCTGAACACGCTGAAGTATCAGCCGATCAAGGTAGCGGCTATGGAAGGACACTGGGACGGCTCCAAACCCGGTGCACTGGTGCTGTTCGCATGGCCGGACGAGAAGAACGAGCGCAACCTGTTCGAGATTTCCATTCCGAAAGGCGCCTCGCTGATCCTGACGCACGACCCGAACGGATTGTTCCCGGGGCTGAAGAGCGTGCCACCGAGCGAGCGGCCGCCGGTGAAGAACGTGTTCTTCTCTTTCCGCATCATGGTGGGCATCGGCCTGTTCATGATCGTCTCTTCATGGGTCGGCCTGTTCTTGTGGTGGCGACGGCGGCTGTTCAATTCCGAGTGGTTCCTGAAGCCGATTGGGAGGGGGTGGTGGCCCGGGTTGGGCGCGGGGTTGGCGGGCTGGGTCGTTACCGAAAGCGGGCGGCAGCCCTGGCTCGTGCAGGGAATTCTCAGAACGGCGGATTCGATCTCGCCGGTTTCCGGTGCGCAGGTGGCGACAACACTCGCGCTGTTCGTCGTCGTCTACGGCATCGTGTTCTCGGCGGGCATCTATTACATCAACCGCCTGATCGAGAAGGGACCGGAAGCGATCGAGATAAAACCGAGCAAGGGCGGCGTGCTGCGGCCGATTTCATCGGCGGCAGACGCCGGCCGCAAAGTATTGAACTGAGGGAGGACGATCATGGAATGGTATCTTCCCGTCATCTGGGCCGCGATCATCGGCACCGCCGTCGTGATGTATGTGATCCTCGACGGTTTCGATCTCGGCATCGGCATCCTTTTTCCATTCACCAAGACCGAAAAAGAGCGCGACCTGATGATGAATTCGGTCGCCCCGTTCTGGGACGGCAACGAGACCTGGCTGGTTCTCGGCGGCGCCGGATTGTTCGTCGCCTTCCCGACAGCCTACGCGGTCATCATGCCGGCGATGTATCTGCCGGTGATCGTGATGCTGCTGGCGCTGATTTTCCGCGGCGTGTCGTTCGAGTTCCGCTGGATCGCGAAGACCAGCAAGAAATACTGGAATCTGGCTTTCGCCGGCGGCTCCGCACTTGCCGCGTTTTCGCAGGGCGTGATCCTCGGCGGATTGATCCAGGGCATCACCGTGAAAAACGGCGCGTTCGCAGGCGGCGCGTTCGACTGGCTGACGCCGTTCACGCTACTGTGCGGGTTATGCGTGGTCTGTGGCTATGCGCTGCTCGGCGCAACTTGGTTGCTCATTCGCACCGAAGGCAGTGTCTACAAACGCTCGCGCGAACAGGCGAAGTTCTTGCTGATCGCCGTGCTGATCGGCATGGGCATCGTGAGCCTATGGACGCCGCTGCAATTCGACCGCATCGCAATGCGCTGGTTCTCGACGCCGAACATTTATTATCTCTGGCCGGTGCCGGCACTCGCCGGCGCGCTCGCGTTGATGCTTTGGAAATGGCTGAACGACGGGCGCGACCTGCCGCCCTTCCTCGCTTCGATTGGACTTTTTCTGCTGGGATATTTCGGACTGGTGATTTCCAATTATCCGTATCTGGTGCCGCCGTCGCTCACGGTCTGGGACACCGCCGCCGTTCCGGCGAGCCAGATATTCATGCTGATCGGAACGCTCGTTCTCCTGCCAATCAACCTCGCCTACACCGGACTCGTCTACTGGGTGTTCTGGGGCAAGCTGAAAGAGGGCGAGGGGTATCACTGAGTGCAAATCAACATCATCACCGTAAAGGACATGGTGCAGCTCGACATTACCGGACCCTATGAAGTGCTCGCGCGCACGCCGGGATGGAATGTCGAACTTGTTTCGGAAACACTGGAGCCAGTTCGCACGGATCGAGGCTTCACGATTTTGCCCATGCAGACGCGCGAAACGGCGAAGCCTTCGGATATTCTCGTCGTCCCTGGCGGCGCGGGCATCGATGCGATTTTGCTCGACGACGCATGGCTCGCTTATGTGAAACGTGAATCCGAGCGGGCAAAATTTGTATTCGGCATCTGCACCGGCTCGCTGCTGCTTGCATCGGCCGGCGTGCTGCGCGGGAAAAAAGCGGGCGGCCACTGGCAGGCGCGCGATCTGCTGGAAAAGTTCGGCGTGACGCCGTCAAAAGAGAGAATGACCGTGGACGGAAAATTCTATACGTCCGGCGGTGTGACTTCAGGCATCGACATGGCGCTGCGTGTGGTGGCGGACGCCGCCGGTGAAAAAGTCGCGCGGAAAATCCAACTTGCGATCGAATACGATCCCGCCCCACCGTTCAAAGGCGGAACGCCGCAAACCTCGCCGAAGGAAATTGTCGATGCGGTGCTGGAAGACGGAAAGAAGCGGCGCGCGGCGCGAGAGGAACTCACAAGCAAAGCCGCCGAAAACATGAAAGTCCGCTGGGGCTAGTTGCCGGACTTTTCCGGCGTGATGATCGCCCAGCCGAAACGCGCAAAATCGAGATTGCCCGGGCGGACCCATCGGTTGCTGACCGGCGCTTCCAGCGTGAGCGGCGGGAGGGTTGAAGTCAGCGCAGCGGGCGGAGCCGCGTCAGCACCGTCGATACGCCAGATCACTACCGCGCCCGCGCTGCGAAGTTTCGTGTCATCGATCCAGGGCGAGCGCGTCTTGTCGGCATCCACATACACATGCGGGCGGTCGCGGCTGAGCAGCGCCACCGTGCTTGCGAGCGTGAGATCGCCGATCACATATTCAAGCTTTTGTCCCGTGCGCGTGCGGAAAACATCCGTGACGAAACGCGATGCAGACGCCGCTGGCCAGTTGGTCGCGCGGCCGCGTTCGCCGCTGTAAGGAGAGGCCATCGCGGTAGCTATCTCCATGACCGGCGGCAAAAACAATAATGTCAGCGCCGCCACCGCGACCGCGCGCTGGCGATGAATACGCATTGTTTTTTCCGCCAGCACCATCACCAGCAGGCCGGAATACAGTGTCAACGGCGCCGCGGCAGCCGGTGGAAATCTCAGTCCAAGTACAAAAGCCGCGATGAGCGCGAGCGCCAGCGGAATCGTGGCGAGGCAAAGCACGACAATCCGGCCGAAACGCAACAAGGGCGGGCGCACGAACAGCGGCGCGTTTTCCTGATCCTTCGCCCGGAATTTTGAACTGAGCGCCACCAATACCGCAACGCCGATATGGCCGAGCAGCACGATAAGCGCCAGGCCCATCGCATCGGTCTCGCCGCCTTCGACGGAGGTTGAAAAATCAGGAATGATGCCTGCAAAATTTTTCGCCGCGAGCGAGATCACGCGCGGCGTGATGACGAGGGTGAACACAAACAGCGCGCTGACCGCCGCGAGCAACGCATCATGCGCGCGCAAGGATACGCGGCCGGTTGGGGTTGCCGCCGTCAGCGCGATCAGCACGGCGAGCAGAAAGATCCCCTGCACGCCCGCATAGGACATGACACCCATCACAAAACCGAACGCGATCCAGCCGATGCGGCTGCGCTCGGTGACGGCGATCCACCACAGCAACACGGCGAGCGCCGCGAGCGGCATCTGCACGATGTTGGAGTCGAACGCGCCAACCGGAAACGCGACCGGATGCACGCCCGCCATCAAGAATGTCGCAAGCGCGCCGTAGCGGTCCCCGACAATGCGGCGGGCGAAGGCGAACACGAACCAGCCGGCGAGTGCCACCGTGAACGGCCCGAGCGCATAGAGCGCCGGCACGCCGCCCAGTCCAAATGCAATTTCCAAAATCCAGAAGGGAAGCGGCGGCGCTTCAAGATAGCTGAGTTGCCATTCACGCCCGAGAGCCGTGCCAATGGCGAGCATCGGATGCGGCGTCGGATCGGCGATCCATGCACAAAGCGTCCAGACCAGCGCATGGGCGATCAGCGCCATTGCGACGAAAAACGCCGGGCGGGCGCGCAGGCCTTCGACGAAAATGGATGCCTGGAGGGGGCTGGCGAAAGTGGAACGCATCAGCCTTCTGTTAGCACAGTCAATTCCACGACGCTCGTTTCAATCAATACAGGACGGCACGGCGCGAAACTCTTTCTGTGGTGCGGCGTCGTGCCGTGCCGTTCCAGCGCGGCATAGTGAATTTCCGTGCTGTATCCCTTGTGCTGCTCGAAACCGTATTGCGGATAGGCCGCGCCGAGCCGGCACATCAGCCGGTCGCGCGTGACTTTGGCGACAATGGAAGCCGCCGCGATCGAAGCAACGATGCCGTCGCCGCCGATCACCGGCTCCACCTGATAGTCGTCGTTCAATGGCGGCCGCATGTTTCCATCCACGAATACGAAGCGTGGCTGACGCGGCAGCGCGCAGACCGCGCGGGCGAGCGCCCACAAACTTGCGCGCAGAATGTTGTCACGGTCGATGCGCCATGGCGGCGCCAGCGCTACCGCCACTTCCGCGCAGGCCAAAATCTGCGTGAACAATTCCTCACGCCGTTCGGGCGAAAGCAGTTTTGAATCGTCGAGGCCTTTCGGCACGCAGGCGGGGTCAAGAATGACGGCAGCGGCAACAACCGGACCCGCCAGCGGTCCCCTGCCCGCCTCGTCGCAGCCCGCGACCGGCGCCAGACCCCGCCGATAGACATTACTTTCGCGTCTGAAGGACGGCAGCATGCGGTTCGCTTTTTTGACCTTGCGACTCAAGTTCCCGCCCCCTAACTCATTCACGAGAGTGCAGCGGGCGGGGGTTATTCGCAATCCGGAACGGACTGGATTGCCGGTAGTTCACAGCTCAGGCACAATTGTTGTTGAAACTGCGGCAGACCAAAAAGCCGCCGGGAGAGCAAGATGAAGTGGGAAGACTATCGCTCCAGCGACAACGTTGAGGACCGCCGCGGCGACGGAGGCGGCGGGTTCGGCGGCGGCATGGGCTTTCCCATTCCGTTCGGCGGCGGCGGACTGGGAATTGGCACCATCATCATTGTCGGCCTGCTCGCCTGGGCGCTCGGCATCGACCCGCGGATCGTGGTGGGCAATCTCGACGACATTATCCAGCAGCCCCCGGCCGGACAGCAGACGCGGATTCCCGCCGGTCCCGGACCGAAGGGAACGCAGGGCGCGCCGCAGGATCAGCTTGGCAAGTTTGTCGCCGCCACGCTCGCGCAGACCGAAGACGTCTGGCGCAAGGTTTTTCCCGAGCAGGTAGGACGGCGCTATGAGGAGCCGCGGCTCGTGATCTTCTCCGGCGTCACGCGCTCGGCCTGCGGCACCGCGCAATCGGCGATGGGGCCGTTTTATTGCCCGCTCGACCGGCGGGTCTATCTCGATCTCTCCTTCTTCAACGATCTGCGCAACCGCTTCCGCGCGCCCGGCGACTTCGCCGCCGCCTATGTGATTTCGCACGAAGTCGGCCACCACGTTCAGAATTTGATGGGGCTGCTGCCGAAGGTGCAGCAACAACAGCAGCAGGTCGGCCGCGCGCAGGCGAACCAGCTTTCGGTGCGCGTCGAGCTGATGGCGGATTGCATCGCGGGCGTGTGGGCGTTTCACGCCGACTCGCAATTAAAGACGCTGCAACCCGGCGACATCGAGAAGGCGCTGGCAGCGGCGACCGCGATCGGCGATGACCGCATCCAGCAGCAGACCCAGGGCCGCGTCGTTCCGGAGAGCTTCACGCATGGCTCCTCGGCGCAGCGCGTGCAGTGGTTCACCACCGGAATGAAATCCGGCCAGTTGAAGAGCTGCAACACTTTCTGATGCCCGGCATTGATCCGTCCCGCCCGTTCGAGCCGCTCGCAATCGCGGTGCTGACGGTTTCCGACACGCGCGCGTTGGCCGAGGACAAATCCGGCTCGCTCTTGCAGGAGCGGATCGAGAAGGCGGGCCACCGTGTGGCTTCGCGCGCCATCGTCAAAGACGACGTGAAAAAAATCCGCGCGCAGGTGAAGGCGTGGATCAAGGACAAGAAAATCGATGTGGTGATTACGACCGGCGGCACCGGCTTCACCGGGCGCGATGTGACGCCGGAGGCGGTCGAGCCTCTATTTGAAAAAAGAATGGAAGGCTTCTCGACGATGTTCTTGCTTGTCAGCGCGCCTAAAATCGGGCCGAGCGCCATCCAGACCCGCGCGACGGCGGGCGTCGCCGGGGCGACTTATATTTTCTGCCTGCCCGGATCGCCCGGCGCCTGCAAGGATGCCTGGGACGAAATTCTCGTTCACCAGCTCGATTTGAGATACCGGCCCTGCAATTTCGTGGAGATCATGCCGCGGCTGGACGAGCATTTGAAGCGCGGCAAACTCAAAAAGAAATAGACTCTAAGGAGCAAGCCTTGGAGAAGAAAAAAATCGTCATCATCGGCGCCGGGTTTGGCGGGCTGGAATGCGCGCGGGCTTTAAAGAAAGCGCCGGTGCAGGTTACGGTCGCCGACCGGCATAACCACCACACCTTCCAGCCGCTGCTCTATCAGGTCGCGACCGCGGTGATTTCACCCGCCGACATCGCCTGGCCGGTGCGCGGCATCCTTCGCAAACAGCAAAACGCCGATGTGGTGATGTGCTCGATCAAGGGCATCGACACCAAGGCGCGCGTCGTCCACGCGGAATCGCTCGATCTTCCCTACGATTATCTGGTGCTCGCGACCGGCGTCACGCACTCCTATTTTGGCCATGACGAATGGCAGGCTGCCGCTCCCGGCCTGAAGACGCTCACCGATGCTACCAAAATCCGTTCCCGCGTGCTCATTTCATTCGAACGGGCGGAGGTGGCGCAGAGCGAGGCCGACCGCAAGCGGCTGCTCACTTTCGTGGTCGTCGGCGGCGGGCCGACCGGCGTCGAAATGGCGGGAGCGATTGCTGAAATCGCGCGGCAATCGCTGCGTTACGATTTCCGGCACATCGATCCGCGCACCGCGCGGATTTTGCTGATCGAAGGCGGCCCGCGCATTCTGCCCTCTTTCCCGGAAGATCTGTCCGCCTACGCGCAACGCTCGCTGGAAAAAATGGGCGTCGAGGTGATGACAAATTCCATCGTCACCGACTGCCGCCGCGATGGCGTGTCCATCGGCGAGCGCAAAATCGCGTCCGAAGCGATTGTCTGGGCTGCCGGCGTGATGGCCGGACCGGCGGCGAAATGGATCGATGCGCAGACGGACAAAGCGGGGCGCATCAAGGTGGGACCGGATTTAAGCGTGCCGGGTCACCCGGAAATCTTCGCGGTCGGCGATACGGCGGCGCTGGCCGAGCCGGTGCCGGGCATCGCGCCCGCCGCGAAACAGATGGGGAAATATGTTGGCCGCCTGATCGCCGCGCGGGCCGCCGGAGAGACATTCGACAAGCCGTTCAAGTACAGCCACGCCGGCGACCTCGCCACCATCGGCCGCAAGTCGGCGGTGGTCAGTC
>CAZUJE010000089.1:0-12154 GCA_964620215.1 uncultured Hyphomicrobiales bacterium | reverse complement strand
AGCGGCAGCACAACGGAAGCATTCGCTTTCAGCAGCGCGGTGTAACGCTCATCCTCCGGGTTCACCGCGACCGCCGTGTCGCCCAGCATCGTTTCCGGCCGCGTGGTCGCGACGACGATGTAATCCTTGTCGTAGCCCGCGACCTTCGCCTTCAAGGGATAGCGGAAATAATACATATGGCCGTTCGGATTGCGCTTCAGCACCTTTTCAAGTGCCGCAACATCAAGCGGCTTCGGATTGCCTTCTTCATCCTTCTCGTCGTTCGACCATTTGAACGAGCCGCGGCATTCGACCTGCTGCACTTCCAGATCGGAAATCGCCGTCAAGAGTTTTGGATCCCAGTTCACCAGCCGCTTGTCGCGATAGATCAGTCCCGCCTTGTGCAGCGACACGAAAACCTCGAGCACAGCTTTGGACAATCCTTCGTCCATGGTGAATCGTTCGCGCCGCCAGTCGCAGGACGCGCCGAGCTTCTTCAACTGGCGGATGATGGTGCCGCCGGATTCCTCTTTCCATTCCCACACGCGCTTCACAAACGCATCGCGGCCCATGTCGCGGCGGCCCGGCTGTTGCCGCTCCATCAGTTGCCGCTCGACCACCATCTGGGTCGCGATGCCGGCGTGGTCCGTGCCCGGCTGCCACAGCACATCCTTGCCGCGCATCCGCTCAAAACGGCAGAGAATGTCTTGCAGCGTATTGTTGAGAGCATGGCCCATATGCAGCGAGCCGGTCACGTTCGGCGGCGGGATCACGATGCAATAGGGCTCGGCATCCTTGCGCTCCGGGCGGCCGGAATCGAACGCGCCCGCCGCTTCCCAGGCGCGATAGATGCGGTCCTCGACTTCCGAAGGCTGGTAAGTTTTGTCGATCATGTGATTGTGTATTGTCAGAGTCGCGCGCTAAAAAGCCCGTAACAGCGTTGACTGTCAACGCTTTGTCCGCGGACTTTCACCTTGCCAGACCAGCCAATCGACGCACGCACGCCCACGCGGGCGATCGTGCTCCTGTCCTTCGCCGCCTTCGCCAGCCAGGCGATGGTTCGCGTGACGGACCCGCTCTTGCCGCAGATCGCGCAGGACATCGGGACGACGGTGGGCGCGGCATCGATTGTCGTGACCGCCTACGGCCTCGCCCACGGCATTACGCAAGGCGTCAGCAGCCCGCTCGGCGACCGTTTCCGCAAATACCGGCTGGTCGCGATCCTGTGCGCGCTCACCGCGATGATGACCGCCGCCTGCGGGTTTGCGGCCGATCTCACATCCCTCACCCTGGCGCGGGCTGGATGCGGCGTCACCGCCGGCATGATTATCCCGCTCGGCATGGCCTTCGTCGGAGACGTGGTGCCGTATGAACGGCGTCAGGCGGTGCTCGGGCGTTTCCTGACGGGACAGATCACCGGCCTGGTGTCGGGCCAGATCGCGGGCGGCGTGCTCGGCGATTTCTTCGGCTGGCGCTCGGTGTTCTTTCTGCTCGCCGCATTGTTCGCCATCGCCACCACGCTGATCGCGCTTGAAATCCGCCGCGACCCGCGCGTCGTCTCCGCGCCCGCCGAAGACGGAGAAAGCCTCAGCCTTGCCGCCGGCTATCGCGCCGTCTTCGCCGAACACTGGCCGCGAATTGTAATCTTCGCCGCGTTTCTCGAGGGCGCGCTGATGTTCGGCACCTTCGCCTATGTCGGCGCGGATCTGAATTTACGGCTCGGCCTCGGCTTCAGCGCGGTCGGCGCGGTACTCGGAGCGTTCGGCGTAGGCGGATTGCTGTATGTGGCCATGGTGAAAGTGCTCGTGTCGCGGCTTGGCGAACGGCGAATGATCCTCGGCGGAAGCGTCCTTCTGTGCGCGGGCTATCTGGCGCTTGCTTTCGGCAGCCATTGGGCGATCGCGTTTTGCGCGATCGTCACCGTGGCGCTTGGTTTTTATATGGTTCACAACACGCTTCAGGTACACGCCACGCAAATGAGTCCGCAGGCGCGCGCCACTGCGGTCGGAATTTTCTCGTCGGCTTTGTATCTGGGGCAAAGTGCCGGTGTGGCGGCGGCGGCACCCTTCTTCGACCGGCTCGGCGCGTTGCCGATTTACCTCACGGCAGCGCTCGTGTTTCCGCTGCTCGCCTTGTGGCTGGCGTCGCTCTTGAAAAAACGGGAAACCGTCTAGGCGCTATCTTCCACCGCGCGAGACGCGCTCGATCTCGGCGCGCACCATGCGCTCGACGAGGCCGGGGAGATTTTCGTCCAGCCATTCCTTCAGCATCGGGCGCATCATTTCCTGCACGAGGTCTTCCAGCGTGCGACCGCGCCCAAGCATCGTATGGGCGAGCGAACCGAAGGCTGCGTTCACCATTTGCGTCGTGTCGGGTGACAAAAGATCGTCTGCGGGCAGCGCCGGCATCGTTTGTCTCGGCGCGGGTTGAGCGGCGGGAGCCGTTGCGGGCGCAGCCGCCATGCGCTGGGGAGAAGATTGCATGCGCGCCTCGCTGCTTTCATCGCGGAAGATGACGTCTTCGGGATTGACTGGTTTGAATCCTTCGACCGCTTCGGTCAGTTCCAGCACATCCGGCTCGGCTGACTTGCTCCCGGCAGCGGAGAACATTGCATCGATGTCTTCCTGCTTTCCGGCGGGCGCGGACTTCGCGGGTGCCGCGGCGGCAGGTTTTGGCGCGGGTGTTGCTGGCGGTGTCGCGGGTGCAGGAGCAGGTGCGGGCTTCGCGGCAGGCGCGGGTGTCGCCTTCGCCGTGGAAGGTGACGGGTCCGCTTCGTCCGCAATGATCCGCCGGATGGAGGCGAGAATTTCCTCCATCGACGGTTCCTGTGCGCGCGCACTCTGTGACATTACTCGCCGCTCTCCCGCAAAAAAGAATCACTCCGGGTTCCGCGAATCACGGAGAGAATCGTTCCGTCGCAACGGAATCACTATGGCACCTGCCTCGGCAAGCGCAAATTTGACTGTGATTTTATGAACTGATTCGGGAGGCTTTAGCGGCCGTCCGGAGTCCGAAGGCCAAACCAGCTGTCACGGACCTGGGTGAAATGCTCGGTCGGGTCATAGACGGCGACCTTGAGCTGAAGCCGTTCGGCATCGAGCCGGCCGATCGAGGACAGGACCGAGTAGGATGTGACGACACGGGAACGCTGCGCGGTCACCAGATTCGATTGGGCCGTCACATAGAGCGCGCGTGAGTTCAGCACGTCGAGGATCGTGCGCTGGCCGACACGGTATTCCTCGGTCACACCATCCAGCGCGATTTTCTGCGCGTTCACCTGCGTGCGCGCGGCCTCAATGAGGGCTCGCGCGGCCTCCGACTGGGTCCAGAACTGCACGATAGTGGAGCGAATGAGGTCGCGCGTAGCATCGAGGCGCAGTCTCAAGTCGCCGAGATTTTCCTTGGCCTGGCGAATGTTCGCGTATTCAAGTCCGCCTTGATAGATCGGCACTGTCGCGGTCACGGCCGCCGAAGCGCTGTCGGAGCGGCGGACGCCGTCGCTCGGCTGGAAATCGCGGCTGACCGCGCCGGTCGCGCTCACGGTGGGAAGCATCGCGCCCTCGGCGACCTTCACGCGGAGCGTGGCGATGTCCACCGCATACTCTCCCGCCAGCACGATGGGATGCTCGGCAAGGCCGGTTTGCAGCAGCGCGTCGATGTTTCTCGGCAGCAGATGATCGATCGGCCTGCCCGGCGTCAGGCGGCCCGGCGGCTTGCCGACGACCCGATGATATTCCGCCCGGGACGAGGCGAGATTCGATTGCGCCTGAATGAGCGATGATCTGGCGCCCGCCTCCGCCGCTTCCGCCAGCGCCACGTCGGTGCGCGTAACTTCGCCGACGTCAAAACGGTCTTTTGTGGCGCGGAACTGCTCGCGCAGCGCTTCCAAATTCTGCCGTTGCAGGTCGACGAGCGCTTCGTCGCGCAGCACATCCATGAAAACAGTGACCACCGCGAGCAGCACGGCCTGCTCGGTATCGCGCAAGGTTTCGCGCGCCTGCGCGACTTCGCCCTGGGCGGCGCGCGTTTCGTTCATGGTGCGAAAGCCGTTGAACAGGTTCTGGTCGATGACCAGCGAAGCTCCGCCCGGATTGCTGCTGCTGCGCGTGGTGCCACCGCCACCCGAGAGCGTGCTGCGGCGGGTGACGACTCCGTAATCGCCGAGCGCGGAAATGGTCGGGCGATAGCCCGACAAAGCGCGCGGCACATTCTCATCGATCGCGCGCAGGGCAGCGCGCTGGGCATTCAGTGTCGGGTTATTCTCGTAGGCAAGGCGCAGGGCTTCTTCGAGCGTTTCCGCTTTAACGAAGGCCGGGAACGCGAGCGTGGCGGCTATAGCCAGCGCGGCCGCTGCCCATCTCCTCACGCTACCTGTACGCCGCCCCATTCCAGACCCCGGTACCAAAGCATCCGCGTGGCCGGACTTTCGCCCGCCCGCCAAGTCCGGACAAGATAGAGACTGGTCAAATGGCTGGGAACAGGCGGTTTGGCGCATCCGGGACTTTCCCCCAGATGCGCAGCAATCGAGCCACACCTCCGAAAGACCCGGGAACCCTCAGAAAACGAATGCGCGAGGCGCGTCGAAGCCTGGCAATGGCGGTGCCGAGGCGGTGAATAGAGGGCGCTTGCTGATAACGCCGCCCGACTTCACATGCAGAATCGCTCGGCTCAACACGCCTGTTCGCACAACGGCCCCCAGACGGCCGCCGTCCTTCAATTGTGACAGAAGCGCATCCGGCACAACTTCAACCGAGCCGTTCAGCAGGATCACGTCGTAGGGCGCCTTCACCGGCCAGCCGGCCTGCAATGTTCCCGGCACCATCGTGACGTTGGCGATTCGCAACTCGGCGAGAATTTTGCGCGCACGCGCGGCAAGCTCGTCTTCTTCTTCCAGCGCCACCACTTCGCCAGCAAGCCGGCTCAGGACAGCGGCTGAATATCCGGTCGCGCTGCCGACATCGAGCACGCGGCACTCAGCGGTGACTTCCAGCGCCTGCAACAGCTTCGCCAGCACCATCGGCTCCAGCAGATAACGGGCAGGCTTGCCGCCCGCCGCCTCGCGCACGATCAGGTCGTCGTCGAGATAGGCGAGGCTCTTGCGTGCGTCGGGAACAAAGCGCTCGCGGGGCAATTCCAGCATGGCCGCGATCAGGCGGGGTTCGGTCACGTCATTGGGCCGGACCTGGCTATCCACCATTCCGCGCCGGAGTTGCTCGAAATCGATCATCTTCAACCTGTAGGGCAGACTATTGGGTGACTTCCAGAGATTTGATCGAGCCCCGGCGAAAAGGCAAGGCGGCCATTGGCTCCGCTACAAGCCTTTGCTAATAACCGCGCGCCTGCGGCTGCCTGATCCGCGGGTTTCATGGCCACGTGGCGGAGTGGTTACGCAGAGGACTGCAAATCCTTGCACCCCGGTTCGATTCCGGGCGTGGCCTCCACTCTCACTTGCCGCTGCTGGACCTTTACAGCTTGGCAAGCATTTTCGCGGCGTCTATACGACAAAGCGCCGTTCAGGCTTGTTCCGCGGTAGCTCAGTGGTAGAGCAATCGACTGTTAATCGATCGGTCGTAGGTTCGAATCCTACCCGCGGAGCCAATCAAGTAAAAAATGGCATGAGACCTTTTAAGGTAACTCTTAATTGGTGGGCAAAACTTCGCGCTGTGTAGTACGTGGAACCTGTTTACCGCTCTTAATTATTCGCTGCGAGCCTTTTTCCTCAGAGGGCAAAAACAAGAAGTCGGTTGTTTTTGAAGGAGCCTGCTTCAAATACGGTTCTTGTTTGGACAGCGCGCGGCTCTGACTTTCGTAATCATTAGCTCGTCGCCTCGACTCCGCACGATCCAGAGCAGAGTCAAGACCAATGGTGTCCTGAGCAAAAGCTCTCACAGCAAGAGTGCAGAAAAGAGCGGTCAATAATATGAACTTCATTCTGTTCATGGTCATAGCTAGCACCTGTTTCCCGCACCCTTAGAAAACGATTTTAAAGTCAATATTAGGACCAGCGCCCCATCGATCGAATTCTCGTGCAACGATGTTTGAGTTTCTATTGGTGAAGGAGACTCCCGGACTGAATACATATTCATATTTGTCTGAAACCGCGATAAAGTACTGCAAATTGAACGCTTGCGTTAAGATCGTATCGCGAGGAGCAGCTGTCGCACCCTGATAAAAAGATTGATACTGGACTCGTGATGTACTGACGAAAGACCAACGTTCGGTTAGTTTTTGAATGGCGGTTAGCCTGGCATCAACGGTCCAACGCTCGACAGTTTCCATATCTGCCCATCTATTACCAACGACGAAGCGAGGAACTATTTTTAAACCAGGCAGAACGTCGCTATAAACTCGAGTCCAGAAGGCGGTCAGATCGTACACCGTTGTCGATCTGTCCTCGAAAAAATCGCGATAGTTGAACTTTGGTTCAAAATTAATTCCGACTACTGAACGGTCGGGCATTACTTGGCTGAACGTCGCACCAATGCCCCATAGAGAATTATCTGAGGATTGTTTTTCGAAGTATGACTCCGCCAAACCCAATCCATAACCTTCATAAAAAAAGCCGCCAGCGGTTCTGCCGCTATACGATAATCGCAAAGTCTGAGAAGCCAAACCGTCTTCAACAGTATTGTTCGGAGCAAATCTAACATTGTCTGTGTAGGCTGCTCCTACGCTCCCGCTAAGAGTCCAAACATTGGGAAGAAAAAGAGTTTCACTACGAGACGTAGTCGGTAGTGAACTGAATATTGTTCCGCATACCAAAAGTCCGGCGCGAATGAAAAACCGCTGTAAAACAAGCATTTTAGCCCTCCACCCAATAAAACTTTAGCGTGCATTTATAAAATATGCTAGGTATGGGAGCACCGCCTATAAAAATTACGGCAAACTATCGAATGTCACTCAAACAATTGCATGGTGATTTATCAACTGCGAACGCCACAGCGGATAATTCATTGCTACGCTGCCACGTCAGTTTTTTTCACGCACAACTATTGATAACAGTCCGTTCGATAGTGACCGTTGCAAGCGCAGCGCGTCCGCGGCTGACGTCCATGTTTTGAAGATCGCGCGGAAGCGATCTATGAGAATTGGCCGAAGGTGATTCAGCGCATTTTCTTTTTCCAGATTCACACAAATTTCTTCCGTGCAGCGCGTCTTGTAGCAAGACGCCAAAGGTCGGATCATGGGCCGTGCCGGACCCGATAACCGGCCTGTACCGGGGCTGAATTGAATGAGCGTCACGACTGCAATGACGAGCGTGCCAAAACCGGCACCGGCATTGATTGAAGCGTTCAAGGGCGTGCCGACATCCATCATCAGCGACAACCTTTCCCGGCTGCCCGGCGCCGTGGGACTGCGCCCGTTCCACCGCCGCGGCCAGTTGCTGGGAGTCGCCCTTACTGTACGCACGCGGTCCGGGGACAATCTCGCCATTCATAAAGCGCTTGAACTGGTGGGACCGGGCGACGTGATCGTCGTTGACGGCGGCGGAGACGAGACGCGGGCGCTGGTCGGCGAGATCATGAAGAACATCGCCGAGCATCGGGGGGCGGCCGGCTACGTGATTGACGGCGCCATCCGGGACGCCGCGGCTTTTGCAGCGTCGGACTTTCCCTGCTTTGCCCGCGCTTCCATCCACCGCGGCCCTTACAAGAATGGGCCCGGCGAAATCAATGTGCCGGTCAATATCGGCGGCTCGGTCATCTCGCCCGGAGATATCGTGGTGGGCGATGAGGATGGCGTCGTGTCCTTTCCCCAGTCGATCGCGGACACGCTCATTGAAGCCGTCAAAAAACAGATTGCCCGCGAGGAGCAAACACTGATCTCGATCCGCGAGGGCCGCTACCAGGGAAGCTACGGAAAATCTTGAGACAATATTAGCATTAGCCGCGAGGGAAAAACGATGAGCCAAGAAAAAGAATTTCACAACTTGGACAATCCCCACGACGGGCTGTTGCGCGAACTGGCTCCGGGCCTTTCGACGAGAATTTTTGCCGGCGAACACGCAATGCTTTCCGTGGTGACCCTCGCCCCGAACGCGGAAGGAACCATGCATCATCACCCCGAAGAACAATGGGGCGTGTTGCTGGAGGGCTCAGCCATCAGGATGCAGGGCGACGAAAAAATTCCGGTGAAAAAAGGCGATTTCTGGCGCACGCCGGGAAACGTGCCGCACACCATGCGCGCGGGACCGGAGGGTGCGCGCGTTCTTGATATTTTCAGCCCGCCACGGCCGGAATACAAAAAGCCGGGATCGGGGTTCGGCAAATCGTAGATCTGCGGACAAAACACAAAAAACGCAGCAACTTTGGGGAGGAAGAAATGGAAAAGATCACCAGACGCACGATGCTGGCGACGACGGCAGCTTTTGTCGTCGCACCTGCGTTTGCACAAAGCGGCCCGATCACGCTCGTCGTGCCGTTTCCACCGGGCGGCTCCACGGACGCACTCGCGCGCGTGCTGCAAAATGGAATGCAGATGAAGCTCAATCGAACGGTCGTGGTGGAGAACAAGTCTGGCGGCGCCGGTGCTTTCGGCGCGGCGCAAGTGGCCAAGAGCACTCCGGACGGCTCATCCTTTCTTGTGACGTTCGACTCCCATGCGGTCATTCCCGCCATTCTCGAACAGCCGCCGCTCGATGTTGAACGCGATCTGGTGCCGGTGTTTCTCGTCGGCACGGCACCTTATGTCGTTGCCGCAAATGCCGAACGGCCCTTCAAGACTTTCGCGGATGTGATTGCGGCTTCGAAAGACAAGCCGGGCTCGGTGAAATACGCATCGGTCGGCATCGGCACGCTCGGCCATCTGGCGATGACGCTGCTCGCCAAGAAAGCCGGCGTGGAGATCACGCACGTCCCTTACCGCGGCGGCGGGCCTGCCATGAGCGACGTGCTCGGCGGTCATGTCGATCTGATCGCGGGGTCGGCGGCGCTCATCACGACGCAATTGCAGTCGGGCAAGCTCCGCCCGATCATGCAGATGGGCCGCGAGCGGCTTCCTGCGCTCAAGGATACGCAGACCGCGATCGAAGCGGGCTTCCCCGATTTCGAGACACTGGCCTGGTGGGGAGTTTTTGCGCCGAAAGGCACACCGTCCGCGGCGATCGAGGTCACGGCGAAATCAATTGGCGAAACTCTCAGCGAGCCGGCGACGGCTACAAGATTGCGCGATACACAGCAGATGACGCTGCTGCTCTCGGATGCGAAAGATTTCGCAGCCTTCTTCGCCAGGCAGGTAAGTCTCTGGGGTCAGGTTGTCCGGGAGAACAATATCAAGGCTTCGGGATAACCCCTTTGCCGTCCAGCTAAAACAGGCCAAGGCGTTTTTGAACGCCTTGGCCCTTTATCCCGAAAATTTCCCTATACGGCGATGCGCGCTTCAGCCGTCAGCGCAATCAGCCCAAGCATCGTCACGATGATCGCGATGACTCCGAGACCCTGCGCGGTCCGCGCCAGAACCTCGTGCACAGATCCTTCTTCGCGAAGGATGCTCAACGCCCTCGACATGATGAAAAGGGACACAAACACAGCAGCAAAACTCATAAAGCTCATGGCACCACTCTTACCTGATCAATCATTGACTAAAGCTTGCCAAGCAAGACCAATACCAAGACGATGACGAGAACGAGGCCGAGCCCGCCACCACCGTAATAACCGGTGCCATAAAAAGGCCCGCCGCCGAGACCGCTAAAGCCGCCTAACAGCGCAATAACCAGAACAACGAGAAGTATTGTGCCAAGTGACATGAACTTGATCTCCTGCGCTCAGGGGCGGCGCGTGGAGATAAGCTTGGCAAACGGCGTTGGTTCCCGATTTTAAGAAGCCGTAAAGCATTGCTGCGCGCATCGTGGACGCGCGCAGCCTGTTTTTTGAGCGGGGCGGCTATCAATTCGTAGGGCTAAGGCCCGCCGCCTTCACCAGAGCCGCGTTGGCCGCGATTTCGCGCTTGATCATGGCCTCGAACTCCGCCGGCGGCAGGATGAACTTGTCGGCCCCGAGCTTAGAGAGTTTTTCCACCACGCCCGGATCGTTCATCGCCTTGGTGATCGCCGCATGCAGGTTGTCGCGGATGGCAGCCGGTGTGCCTTTTGGCAGCAATGCACCGATCCAGAATTCGTAGCCGGAATCCGGGAAACCGGCTTCGACGGTGGTCGGCACATTCGGCAGTGTCGCGGCTCGCTTGGTGCTGCTGACGGCGAGCGCCTGCAAACGGCCCTCATTGATGAGCCCGATCGCTGCGTTCACCGGCGAGCAGTAGAAATCGACGCGATCCGCAAGGACGTCGGCGATGGCTTCCGCCGAGCCTTTATAGGGAACATGCGTGCCTTCGATCTTGGCGCTCAACTTCAAACGCTCGGCGGTCAGATGCGTGGCGCTGCCGGCGCCCGCCGATGCGTAGTTGAACGCACCTGGTTTGGCTTTCGCCGCGTCAATCAGATCCTTCAGCGTCTTGTATTTGCGCGACGGGTTGACCACGACCACGTTCGGGATCGAAGTCAGCGGCGTGATTGCGACAAAATCCGTCTCCGCATTGTATTGCGAATCTTTCACCGTCGAAGGCGTCACCGTGTGCGACGACGAATGCACGAGGATGGTGTAGCCGTCGGGATCGGATTTCGCGACAGCGTTCGCGCCGATGGTGCCGCTGGCGCCGCCGCGGTTTTCCACCACGATGGTCTGGCCAATGTTCTTGCCGACTTCATCCATGATGAGACGCGCGATGATGTCGGTCGAGCTGCCGGCGCCGAAGGGAACAATCGCCTTGATCGGACGGGCCTTCGGCCAATCCTGCGCAAAAGCAGGCGCTGATGTAAGCGTAACCGCTGCCAGCATCGCGGCAAGCAACAAGCGGCGTGAGAGTGACCTGGATTTCATGAGCTTTCTCCCTTGAAGATGTTTTTCATGTTTTGTCTCAGACCACATCGCGGTGGCGGGCGATGCAGGTATCGAGCACTTGTGTGAGCGGAAGCGACCACCACGCTTCCGAAAAAATTTCGACTTCGGAAAATCCGGAATAGCCTTGCGCCTCGACGGCGGCGCGCAGCTTCTTCAGATCGATCACGCCGTCGCCCATCATGCCGCGGTCGTTCAGCATGTCCTTCATGGGCACCAGCCAGTCGCAGACGTGATAGGCGAGGATGCGTTTTTTGCCAGTGCGCTCAATTCCGGACATGAGTTCCGGATCCCACCAGACATGGTAAGCGTCGATGGTGACGCCGATTTCGCCGGTCTGTTCCGGATCGAGCCGGTCGCAGATGTCGAGCGCCTGATGGATCGTGTTCACGCAGGCGCGGTCGGCGGCATACATCGGATGCAGCGGCTCGATGGCGAGCGGCATTTTCACGCCGCGCGCATATTCCAGAAGTTGGGCGATGCCCTCTTCCACTTGGGAGCGCGCCGCTTCAATGTTTTTCGAGGGTTCGGACTTCGGCCGCGAATACTGTGGCAATCCACCAACGACAAGCACAAGACATGAAGCGCCGAGCGCTGCCGCTTCATCCACCGCGCGGCGATTGTCGTCGCGCGCTTCTTTGCTGTGAGCATCGTCGGAGGTGAACATCCCGCCGCGGCAATAGCCGGACAATTTCAGGCCTGCGTCTTTCACCACGCGCACGGCCTTATCGAGGCCAATCGCGGCCACCTGATCGCGCCATGGGTCGATCGCGCCGACGCCCGCGCGCGCGCAGGCATCAATGATGCCGATAAGATCGGCCTGCTTGCGCAAGGTCGCGGTGTTGATGGAGAGCCAGCGATGATCTTGGCTGAAATCCCGCATCGTTTCCTCAGGAGACGCCGTGGGTTGCCATGACGGTTTTCATTCGCGCCACCGCACGGCCGGGGTCGGAAAGGAGGCCTGCTTTATCGGCGAGCCGGAACAGTTCGGCGAGATGCAGTGTCGAGCGCATACTCTCCTGCGCGCCGATCATGGTGAAATGATCCTGTAGTCCATTGAGATAAGCCATGAACACGACGCCGGTTTTGTAAAACCGCGTCGGCGCCTTGAATATATGGCGCGAAAGCGGAACCGTCGGCTCCAGGATCGTGTGAAAGGTTTTCACGTCATTTGCCGCGAGCGCGGACAAGGCTGCCGCCGCGGCGGGCGCAATCGCGTCAAAAATTCCCAATAGCGCATGCGAGTATCCCTGCTCGTCGCCCGCGATCAGTTCGGCGTAATT
>CAZUJE010000088.1:0-12190 GCA_964620215.1 uncultured Hyphomicrobiales bacterium | reverse complement strand
AACCTGTGACCCCTCCCGTGTGAAGGGAGTGCTCTCCCGCTGAGCTACGCGCCCGTTGGCCGTGATGTAGGGTTTGAGAGCTTAACGAGTCAAGAACGGCGAAACCGGGAATGGCTGGTCAGTTCAAGTTGCCCCCGAATGCTAACGGACTATCTTGATCTGCTTTGTCCTCGCCTTGCTGACGAGGACACAACCCTTTGGAAACTCGCAGCCGGCCGATTTGGAGCAGATCGTGCCGTTGCCGCAGTCCTGGAAGTACTGCGTGTTCATGCACCTGCCTGTGCTGGCGCAGATGCGGCCTTCGTGGCAGCGGAGCTCTCCGCAGACCGGACCTTTAGGCGTGGACGCAGCTTGGCAATTGCCATCGGCGCTGCATGTGTCGCCGGGGGCGCACATGACGGTTGCCGAACATTCGGTATAGGATCCCGGCACGCAGCCGCCTGATTTAAATTTGCTTTCGCGGAAACCGGGGTCACACCAGGTACCCAGCGAGGTCTTCACGGCGCCGGGCACCGCGTCGACAACTTTCCCGCACAGCCCGCCCACCAGGCATGAGTTGTCGCGCGGACAATAGAAGCCGTTTCCACAATCGACCCTTCCCGCCGATTGGGCAAAGGGCTGGGTCACGAGGAGCAAGGTTGCAAAAAAGGAAACCGCGATTAAGGCCGCGATGCGCGAAAGGCCAGCGAATGACATGAGCGCCTCCCATGTCCTGCCACTCTAGCAAGCCATGTGGATCGGCGTAAGAGCGACAGCCCTGCGGGTCAAATTTTCCGCGGTCCTGAAATCAGAGCTGATACGCCATTCGGAAGCCGCCCCAGTGGCGGCCATTGACGCGGATCGGAGCCGCGATTTCCTTCATCATCACCACGCGCCCGCCGCCGAGATCGCGCGGGTTAGACTGGATCAGATAAGGCCTTGTGTTGCGCGCGGCGCAAAGCCCCGCGCGGGTATCGAAGATGCGCCGGTTGCGGCTGTGGGCGTTGTTCCAGTTCACGTCGTCCTTCCGCTGCGGATGCGAGTAATCCTTGTTGTGGACCGGCAGGTAGCCGTTCCGGTCCACCGCCACGCAG
Organism: uncultured Hyphomicrobiales bacterium; assembly: GCA_964620215.1. Lineage (GTDB taxonomy): Bacteria > Pseudomonadota > Alphaproteobacteria > Rhizobiales > Xanthobacteraceae > JAUSIF01. The sequence continues at coordinate 11,117 of CAZUJE010000088.1, read as the reverse complement.
AACAACATGCTGGAATCTTCTTTCAGGCAGCGCTCCATGAACGGCGGCAGCACTTCTTCCAGTAGCGGGAGATATTTCGTCGTGTATTGCGGCGGGTTGCTGCCGGCGATCTGGACATAGTTGTTGTCGAACAGATCGGCGGTTGAAATCCTGTGTTCCTTCACCACCGCTTCCAGCTTTTGCGAAATTTCATGCGCCGATTTCATCGCGCGGTCGATGAAAACGCGGTTCTCCTCGCGAACCGCATCGAGCTGTGCCGTGAGCCTTGCCTGAACGGGTGCGTCTGTTTCCGTGAAATGGATATGCAGCCCAAGCTTGCTGAGATTGACGACGCGGCCCTTGAATTTTCCGATCCCGTCGATGGATACGACGCAGCTTGAACCGGGCATTACATTGACCTCATTCGACGGCGCCATCAGCGCGCCATGCTCGCCGAGATCGACCGTTTTCACGCCGATCGTCTCGCCGCCAATGTCCATCCTCGCCGGAATGCTGCAAGGCAGCCGGTCGTGCTTGCGCCGGTCGCCGATTTCGGTCTGGCGCAGGAAAATCGAAAAGCGCATCCGCAGTTTGGAGACAAGATCGGCGGCTGTCTTGCCTGCCTCGCCGACGACCTGGATCTCGCCGGTCGCCTGATCGGCGGCTTTCTTGATGTCGCTGGCGCCCGCCGCGACCTGGCGCACGAAGCCGGAGGTCGTGGAAGCGTTTTTGGAGAGTTCGCCCGCGGCGGCACCTTGTTCTTCCACCGCGGCGGCGATGGCGGTGAACACGGGGCGGATATTGTCGATTTCCGCCGCGATACGGCCAAGCGCCTCCATCGAGGTCTGCGCGTCGTGTTGCAGTTTCTCGATGCGCCTTGAGATTTCATCGGTTGCTTTCTGCGTCTCCACCGAAAGCGATTTCACTTCATTGGCGACCACCGCGAATCCGCGGCCCGCGTCGCCCGCGCGCGCGGCTTCGATGGAAGCGTTGAGCGCAAGCAAATTCGTCTGTTTGGCGATCTTGGAAATCAGCCCGACCACCGCGCCGATCTCGCCTGAGGATGTTTTGAGACTATCGACGCTGACGCCTGCTTCCTTCGCGGCTTCCGTGGCCTTGTCGGTGAGCTTGCCCGCGATCTCCACCTGGTTGCCGATTTCGCCGGAAGACTGGGCGAGTTCCTCGGTGGCGGTGGCGAGCTGGGTCACATCTTCTTCGGAAGTCTGCACGAGATGTTCAAGGCCGCCGGTGCGGTTGCCGATCGATTCCAGCGCCTTGGTGGACGCGCCGATGCCGGTGTGAACGTCGCCGGCGGCTTTGCCGACATCGGAAATAAGCTTGGCAAGGTCCGTTTCAAAGAAGTCGAGCGACTCGCGCGCGCCTTTGAGCGCTTCCTCAAGCCGCCTCGTGACCTCCGGATCCTGTTCGGGAATGGCGGGCGCGATCGCGGGAGCCTGTTCTTGCAGCTCCGGCGCGGACTGTTCAGCCCTGCGCTTTAATTTTGCGAAGAGAGCCATCGCTTCCCCCAAGGCCGCCAGTGAATGTCGCGCTTTCGGCGCGGCTTGCTGGGGTCTGGAGGTAAAGTTGCCGCGATATGGTTAACCGCTTCTTAACGGCTGGCGGCGGCCTTTAACTTTAGTAGATCGAACACGGCGGCGGGCACCTCTTTAAAGTGGTCCACCACCCGGTCGGCATTCAGTTGCGCCGCCGGCACGTCGGAATAGCCAAAACTCACCGCGATCACCGGCACGCCCGCGGCGCGGGCGGTAGCGACATCCACATTGGAGTCGCCGATCAGAATTGCGCTCGAAATGTCGCCGCCGGCCTTCTCGACCGCATGGATAAGGTGACCCGGATGCGGTTTTTTCATCGAGAACGTATCCGCCCCGGCGATGAAATCGAACCGGCTCGCGAGGCCAAGGAGATCGAGCAGCTTCACCGAATATTTTTCGGGCTTGTTGGTGCAGACCAGCATCCGCGCGCCACTTTGTGCAATTTCATCCAGCGCCTCTTTCACGCCGGGATAGGGCTTGGAATGATCGGCGATGTGCTTGTCGTAAAAATCGAGGAACGCATCGAAGTTGCGGTCGATTTCCGAGCCGGGCAACGTGACGCCGCGCATGGCGAAGCCGCGCTCGATCATCACCTTGGCGCCGCGCCCGACCAGCATCCCCACATCTTTCATGCCGACCGGTTCAAGCCTGGCCCGGCCCAGCACGTAATTCAGCGCACCGATCAGGTCGGGCGCCGTGTCCACGAGCGTGCCATCGAGGTCGAATGCGACGGTGGGGCGGGTCATTTCATTCATTCCGGGAATGCATCGAGACATGCACATAAGCGCAAATGACCGTGTAACCAAAAAACTACGCGCCGTCCCCCTGCGGTTAGAGCGCGCATCTCCATCTGCATCACAATAATACCTCACTTCGCTACTGAATAAGCCGCCGGATACCATGGCAGCGGGGGAATCTGATTCATGCTGAAAAATCGTCTGGAATTGCAGGGCGTGAATCACCGCCGCTGGCGGATCGCGCTCGTTGTGCTGCTGTCTCCGTTCGCCATCTATGCATTCACAAGCTCCGGCTGGATGACCCAATATTTAGGCGAGCTCGCTGAAGTGAGCTGGGATTTATTCTGTCTCGGCATTGCATTGATCGGTCTCGGCTTGCGGATGCACATGGCGGGCCACGGGCAGATGGCGGAAGCCGGTGAATTATTGCCGAAGGGCGAACTCAAAACGACGGGGTTCTATTCGCTCGTTCGTCATCCGGTTTTTTTCGCGAACTTCCTAATCCTGCTTTCAGGCTCTTTGCTTTTTAAAAACATATTCTTCACCGTCCTCGTCGCGGCGGTCGCCTGTCTTTATTATGAGCGCCTCACGCTCGCGAAAGAGCGGATACTGCTGGAGCGTTACGGAAACGATTTTATAGCGTGGGCGGCGCGCACGCCGCTCGTCGTTCCGAAAATTTCAGCGTGGCAAACCCCATCCTCCGAATTCAATTGGCGCGCGGCGATCAAACGTGAAGCGGTGACGTTCGCGCTGATCGGCATAATGTTTTTCGTGCTTGAGACGCTCGAAGGCATGATGATCGACGGTCTGCCGTTCTGGGAGTGGGTGGGCAAGGAGCCGCAATGGCTCGGCCTGTTCATTGTCAGCGGCATTATCTTCTGGACGCAGCTTTCCCGTATCCTGGCGATCCTGGTTTTGTTTGCGACCTCGTGCGCGGTCGGCGCATTCCACTTTGGAAAAAGCACGCTGCCACAAGCAAACACCGAGGACCGGGCTTTGGCGGCTTTGGCCGAAGGCGGATACGTACTCCTGCTTCGCCATGCCTCCACCACCGGCAAGGATGAACCCTCGGTGGATGTAACCAATTGTTCGACGCAGCGAATTTTAAGCGATAAAGGTCGCGAACAGGCGCGGGCGATTGGCCGGAGGCTGCGTGATCGCGGCATCCGGATCGGGAAGACCATTTCTTCGCAATACTGCCGCACGAAAGAGACAGCCCAGCTTCTGGGCGCTGAAACCATCGAGACCATGAGCAATCTCAATGAGCGCTCGATCCATGTGACATTGATTGAGCAGATTTTCGGCAACAGCGAAAAAGACGAAAAAATTCTGCGGCCCATCCGGTCGGTCATCAAGGGATGGAGGGATAAAAGCAATCTGTTGCTCGTCTCCCATGCTCCGATCATTCGCAATCTCACCCATGACAGTTTGAACATGGGAGAGGGTCTCGTCCTGCAACCGGCAGCCAACCACCGGGATGGCTTCAGGATTATCGGGAAGATTTCACGCCCCTAGGCCGATTGAACGCCAGACACCTTAGTATTCCAGACCCGCCCCATCCGGCCGGTTGCCTGTCCATTGGCGCGCATGTTCCTTCGTGCTAGGAACCGCGCTCGCCCCATACTTCAAGCGTGAGCGGAGTGTCCCATGAAACTCGCTGACCCGGCGCTGCTGCGCGACCAGTGTTATGTGGACGGAGCCTGGATCGGCAAAGGCACCGACCCGGTGGAAAATCCCGCGACCGGCGAGGTTCTTGCCAAAGTCCCCCGTTTCGGCGCCGGCGAGGCGACAGCGGCGGTGGCTGCGGCACACGCGGCTTTCCCGGCCTGGTCGAAGCGCACCGCGAAGGACCGCTCCGCGATCCTGAAAAAATGGCAGGAACTGATCCTCGCCCATAAAGACGACCTCGCCCTCATCATGACCTCGGAGCAGGGCAAGCCGCTCGCCGAGGCCAAGGGCGAAATCGAATTCTCGGCGTCCTTCGTTGAACTCTTCGCGGAAGAAGCCAAGCGCATTTACGGCGAGACGATTCCCTCGCCGCGCGTGGACAGCCGCGTGATCGTGCTGAAGCAGCCGATCGGAGTCATTGCAGCCATTACTCCGTGGAATTTTCCGGCGGCGATGATTACCCGCAAGCTGGCACCTGCGATTGCCGTCGGCTGCACAGCGGTGCTGAAGCCGGCACCCGAAACGCCGCTCACGGCACTTGCGCTGATCGAGCTCGCGCACCGAGCCGGCATCCCGAAGGGCGTCGTCAATGTCATCACCGGCGACGCGCCCGCCATCGGCGGCGTGTTCACCGGCGACCCGCGCGTGCGGTTGATCGGCTTCACCGGCTCCACGGCGGTCGGCAAGCTCCTGATGCGCCAGGCGTCCGAAACCGTGAAGAAAGTGGCGCTCGAGCTTGGCGGCAACGCGCCCTTCATCGTATTCGACGACGCCGACGTGGATGCCGCGGTCGAAGGCGCCATGTTCTCCAAATACCGCAACATGGGCCAGACCTGCATCTGCGCGAACCGCATCTACGTGCAGGAAAAAATCCACGACGTATTCGTCGAGAAATTTTCCGCCGCCGTGATGAAATTGAAGGTCGGCAAGGGCACCGAGGTCGGCGTTCTGCAAGGGCCGCTCATCAATATGAAGGCGGTGGAAAAAGTGGAGCGCCATATCGCCGATGCCGTGCAAGGCGGCGCGAAAGTCATGGTTGGCGGCAAGCGTCATTCGCTTGGCCGCAGCTTCTTCGAGCCGACCGTGCTTGCGGGCGTCACCACGCGGATGCTGGTCACGCGCGAAGAGACATTCGGCCCGCTGGCGCCGGTCTATAAGTTCAAGACCGAAGCCGAAGCGATTGAGATGGCGAACGCAACGCCATTCGGCTTGGCCTCCTATTTCTACGGACGCGATATCGGCCGCTGCTTCCGCGTCGCCGAAGCGCTCGAATACGGAATGATCGGCGTGAACACCGGCGCGATCACGTTTGAAGGCGCGCCGTTCGGCGGCGTGAAGGAGTCCGGCATCGGCCGCGAAGGCTCCCACCACGGCGTCGAGGAATTCCTCGAAATGAAATATCTGATGCTCGGCGGGATCAGCTGACGCATGACCGTTTTGGCGAAAGCAAAAGATGCCGACGCCCTGAAACGGGAGGCCGCCGCCCGCGCGCTCGACTATGTGAAACCGGGCATGAAGCTCGGTCTTGGCACCGGTTCGACCGCAGCGCACTTCGTCGATCTGCTGGCGGAGAAGGTAAAAGGTGGCCTCAAGATCGTCGGCGTGCCGACTTCGGAGGCAACGCTCGCGCAAGCTGAAAAACTGGGCGTCCCGCTGACCACCCTCGATAAAGAACCCAGGCTCGATCTTACCGTAGATGGCGCGGACGAATTTGACCCCCAGCTAAACCTCATAAAAGGGGGCGGGGGGGCGCTGCTGCGCGAAAAAATCGTCGCATCGGCATCAAACGAAATGATCGTTGTCGCCGATGAATCGAAGCGGGTGGAGCGGCTTGGCCGCTTCCCGCTGCCCATAGAAGTGGTGGATTTCGGCCTGCAAGCCACGACTTTGGCCGTGGAAGCGGCCATAAAGGCCGCTGGATGCGCCGGCCCCCTGCGTCTCCGGCACAAGGCGGACGGCCATGTTTTCGTCACGGATCAGGGACACTTGATTCTGGATGCCGGTCTTGGCGCGATCCCGGACGCACGCAATCTCGCGCGCGCTCTTGCGGAAGTGCCGGGTGTCGTGGAACACGGCTTATTCATCGGGCTTGCTCGCCGGGTGATCATCGCTGGAAGCGGCGGGATCAGTGTGGTCGAGCGGAAATGACTTTTAGACTCAGAGGGAGACCAGGATGTTCCGTACCTTCGTAGCCGGCGCGCTTCGCGCAGGCGCACTCGTGATCGTGCTTGCCGGCTTCAGCGGAGCCGCTTTCGCCCAGCAGCCTTCATCGTCCAACGTGCAGCTCGGCCGCGACATCGTCGAGGCTTCGGGCGCCACCCGTGCCTTTGACGGCGTTGTGCCTTCGATCATCCAGCAGACCGCGAACATCTTCACGCAGCAGAATCCCGATCTCCAGAAAGAGATCGTCGCTTCGCTGAAGTCGCTCTCCGGCGAATACGAGAAGCGCAGGGTCGAGATCATCGACATTGTTGCGCGCGTCTATGCGACCCGTTTTTCCGAGGCCGAACTGAAGGAAATCCTCGTCTTCTACCGTTCGCCCACCGGCAAGAAATTCGTCGTGCAGCTTCCGTCGATTCTGGAAGAGAGCTACGGCAAGACCCAGGAATGGGGCGGCAAACTCTCCGAGGAGATCGTAATCAAGCTCCGCGCCGACATGAAGAAAAAAGGCCACACGATTTGATGATTTGAATTTGATGGCGCGCGCCGGTGAATAACCGGCGCGCTTTTTCTTTGTTCTTCTTGCGGCTAGGATGAAGCCGAATGGCTGACTTCGACGTCGATCTCTTTGTCATCGGTGGTGGTTCCGGCGGCGTTCGCGCCGCTCGCATCGCCGCGAACCATGGCGCGCGGGTACAGGTCGCGGAGGAATATCGCGTCGGCGGCACCTGCGTGATCCGCGGCTGCGTGCCGAAAAAACTCCTGGTCTATGCCAGCCGCTACGCGCATGAATTCGTGGACGCGGCCGGTTTCGGCTGGACCATCGAGGGCGCGAAATTCGATTGGCCCACCTTGATCGCGAACAAGGACAAGGAAATCGGCCGCCTGGAAGCCGCCTATCGGGCGACGCTCACCCGCAACAAGGTTGAGATCGTCGACAGCCGCGCGCTGGTGGAAGACCCGCACACGGTTCGCCTCCTGAAGACCGGCACGAAAGTGCGCGCGAAATATATTCTGGTGGCGACCGGAGGCCATCCGGTGCTGCCGGAAATTCCGGGCCGCGAACTCGCGATCAGCTCGAACGAGGCGTTTCATCTGGAACAGCTCCCGCGCCGCATCGTGATTCAGGGTGCTGGCTATATCGGCGTGGAATTCGCCTGTCTGTTCGCGGGGCTCGGCTCCAAGGTCACGCTGGTTCACCGCGGCGATGAAATCCTGCGCGGATTTGATGAAGAAGTGCGCCATCATCTGCGCGTGGAAATGGAAGCGCGCGGAATTCATTTCGTGCTCAACCACAATATCGCGTCGATTGAAAAAATCGGCGGCGGGCTGTGCGCAACCTTTACAGACGGAAATTCCCAAAACGCCGACGTGGTGATGTTCGCCATCGGCCGCCGCCCCAACACGGCGAATATGGGCCTCGAGGCGGCGGGCGTTGCGTTGAATTCAAAGGGTGCCGTCGCCGTGGACGAGACAATGCGTTCCAGCATCCCGTCGATCTACGCCATCGGCGACGTGACCGACCGGCTGCAACTGACGCCGGTCGCGATCCGCGAAGGCCATGCTTTCGCTGACAGTGTGTTCGGCAACCATCCCTGGAATGTGGATCTGCATTTTGTCCCGACCGCCGTGTTCTCCGAACCGGAAATCGGCGTCGTCGGCCTCAACGAATCCGACGCTAAAGCCAGAGGCCCGATCGACGTTTACAAGACCATGTTCCGCCCGATGAAGGTGACGCTCTCGGGCCGCGCCACCTCGATCCTGATGAAAATGGTGGTCGATCAGAAAACGCAGAAAGTGCTGGGCGTTCACATTGTCGGGGAGAACGCCGCCGAAATGATCCAGATGGCCGCCATCGCGGTGAAGATGGGCGCCACCAAAGCTGATTTCGACAACACGGTCGCGCTGCATCCGACCGCCGCCGAGGAACTCGTCACGCTGCGCACAAAGGCGTGAACCCGCCGCGCGTCACGGAAAACTGAAGTTCCTGTGAAGCCGCAACCTGCTAGAGCCCTGTCATGGCGACGGCAACAGCGCGAATCCGGTCAAAACGGACTGCGGCAAAACCCGCGAAGGAAATCCACCCACTCTGGGTGCGCGTGACGCACTGGATCAACGTGATCGCGATGGTCACGATGATGATGTCGGGATGGCGCATCTATAACGCTTCGCCCATTTTCGAATTCATCCACTTCCCGAATTCCATCACCATCGGCGGCTGGCTTGCGGGCGCCTTGCAATGGCATTTCGCGGCGATGTGGCTCTTGGTGCTGAATGGCCTCGTTTACGTTTCACTTGGCCTCTACACCGGCCGCTTCAAGAAAAAACTGCTCCCCATCCGCGCCCCGGAAATCATCTCGAATGTGCGCGACGCGCTCACGCTGAAACTCAGCCACGACGATCTCTCCGTCTATAACGCGGTCCAGCGGCTCCTGTATCTTGGCGTGATCCTCGCAGGCATTGTGATCGTGCTGTCAGGCCTCGCGGTCTGGAAGCCGATGCAGTTGCAGGAACTCGCCTTCATCATGGGCGGGTATGAAGGCGCGCGCGTCGTGCATTTTCTCGCCATGGCGGCAATCGTCGGTTTCCTCGTCATTCATGTGCTGCTAGCGATCGTCGTCCCGAAAAGCATCCGCGCCATGATCGCCGGACGCTGAGGAGAAAACGATGCCCCGTAAACGCAAGGCTCCTCCCGGCGTCGATCCGAAATTGCTCATCAGGGATGCGGCGAAATTGCTGCCCGATCCCGCTCGCCGCAAATTCCTGCAAGGCGGCGCCTCGCTCGGCGCGGTCGCATTTCTCGCTGGCTGCGACGTGATCGATGGCGCGTCCGCCGAAAAAGCCCTGATGGCGATCTCCCGCTTCAACGACAAGGTCCAGGGCGCGATCATGGGCCTGAACCGCCTCGCGCCCGAATATCCCGAAAGCGCCATCACCCGCCCGTTTCCCTTCAATGCCTATTACGGCGAGGACGAAGCGCCGAAGGTGGACGGCGCAACTTACGCGCTGAAAGTTGGCGGCCTGGTCGCGGAAAAGAAATCATGGGCGCTGAGTGAGCTGCATGCGCTTCCGCAGAATACCCAGATCACCCGCCACATCTGCGTCGAGGGCTGGAGTGCCATCGGCAAATGGTCAGGCGCGCGGCTCTCCGATTTCCTCACCCGTGTCGGCGCCGACACCAGTGCGAAATACATCTATTTCATCTGCGCCGAGGGCTACTCGACATCCATCGACATGGCGACCGCGCTGCATCCGCAGACGCAGATGACGTTCGGCTTCGATGGCCAATTGCTCCCGCGCGCCTACGGCTTCCCGATGAAAATCCGCATGCCCACGAAACTGGGTTTCAAGAACCCGAAGCATGTGGTGGAGATGGCTGTCTTCAACGAATATCGCGGCGGCTACTGGGAAGATCAGGGCTACAACTGGTTCAGCGGACTTTAGGGGCTGCTGCCCGGATTGCCTTTATCACTTCTTCGAAATGGCTCAGCCGCTCGAGCACTCTCTCATTGATTTCCACGAGCGAGATGTTGCGCGCCTTCAATTCGTCATCGACGATTTGCTTTAGAGAGGCGGCAAGTTTTTTCTCTTCTTCTTGTGGAATCGCAACTCCATGTTGTGATTTTAGTTCTGCACGACGCTCATCCCTGTGTTTTAAAAAGCCAGTTTCCTCGTCTAGTATCTTCATCAGCATCATTTCTTTTTCGCACTCAAACCGAAACGACATCAGCAGGATCGGCAAGTCCTTATTGCCACGGACGACACTGAATTGATTGGTCGCATCGTCCGCATCGAGCGTAAACAGGTTGCGTGGATATCCATTCAGTTTCCAGAATGATCCCGTATAGTCCGTAAGCGCCCCGACCAGATTTGGATAGGGAATTACAAATGTTTGCGGATGCTGGATTCCTTCGGCAATTTTTTTCAATTTTTGCTCATGCTCCTTCGATTTCTTGTGGGCCGCCACCACATCCTTCAACACACTCAAGCCGAACGCAGGCAGGTCAGACAACTTGTCGGCAATGGCGTCCGATGTCTTATTGAACAGAACTTCGACGATATCGGTTGGTGAAATTTTTGCCGAAGTGTGGGCAAGAAAGACCAAGCCCCGTCGCATAATCAGCAGATATCCGTGCGGCTCTTTCCGCGGCTTGCCAATGTGACGGGCCCTTCCCATCCAAGCTTCGGCTCCCAGGCGATTAGACGATGCACCAGCTCGTAGTATGTACGATGCAGGCCGCTCTCCAAGACCTGCATTGCCGTGTAAGTGCCAATACCCGGCGTTCTTTTGATGTACATGGTTGTGGTGCCCCCGATTTTTCGACGAGCAGAAACCTTGAAAGCTTGGAAATTGGGACGGTATGAGCGTTTTCCGGTTTCTTCAATCGTCTCGGATTAACTGCCGAGCCTGAAACGCCCAAACGCATTGCTGGCATCTTCCGCCCGGCCTCGCTATAACCCCGCCCCATACCAATATGAGGGTGTAATGGCAGAGCGTTGGAGCCCGGATTCCTGGCGGAAAAAGCCGGTCGTGCAGTTGCCCGACTATCCGGACATGAAAGCATTGGGCGAAGTCGAGAAACAGCTCTCGACCTTCCCGCCGCTGGTATTTGCAGGCGAGGCGCGGGCGCTGAAGCGCCAGCTTGCTCGCGTGGCTGCCGGTGAAGCGTTCCTGCTCCAGGGCGGCGACTGCGCCGAGAGCTTCGCCGAACACAGCGCCAACAACATCCGCGATTTTTTCCGCGTCTTCTTGCAGATGGCGGTGGTGCTGACCTTCGCCGGCTCCTCGCCGGTGGTGAAGGTCGGCCGCGTCGCCGGCCAGTTCGCGAAGCCGCGTTCGTCGCCCACGGAAAAAATCGGCGGCGTCGAGCTACCGGTCTATCGCGGCGACATCGTCAACGGCACCGAATTTACGAAGGAGGCGCGCATCCCCGATCCGCGCCGGCTGCTCGACGCCTACCGCCAGTCGGCGGCGACGCTGAATCTGCTGCGCGCCTTCGCGACCGGCGGCTATGCGAAT
>CAZUJE010000087.1:9886-12313 GCA_964620215.1 uncultured Hyphomicrobiales bacterium | reverse complement strand
AAGCGGTGCCAGTTCAGCCACCCGCTTGTCGTTCGGCCACAACACGCCGACCGGCTCATTCCGCTGAAACAGCTCGGCGGCGTCGGCGAGCAGCCGCGCCGCCGGCACGATCACCGGCTTGTTTTCCGGCAAGGCTGCGTCGTCCAGCACGCGCACGAATTTGTCCTCAACGATTTTTCCGCGCTTAACGAGTGGCATAGACCCGCTCCTTGAACGGCTCGATGCCCGTTCGTTTCACTGTGTCGAGAAAGATTTCATCCGGCCGCTCGCGCAGTTCGAGATAGGCGGAGACAACGTCCTCCACCACATCCGCGACTTCCGCGTAAGGCACGGCGGGGCCGAGCAGCGTTCCGAGCTGCGCGTCCTCGTCGGCCTGTCCGCCGAGCGTGATCTGGTAGAATTCCTCGCCGTTCTTCTCGACGCCGAGGATGCCGATATGGCCGACATGGTGGTGGCCGCAGGCATTGATGCAGCCGGAAATATTGATGTGCAGGCGGCCGAGATTGCCGGCGAGTGCGGGATCCTTGAATCGTTTGGTGATTTCCTGCGCCACCGGAATCGCTCGCGCATTCGCCAGCGAGCAGTAATCGAGACCGGGGCAAGCGATAATGTCGGAAACAAGCCCGACATTCGGCGTCGCGACCCCGATTTTATCCAGTTCCTTCCAGAGCGCGTACAGGTCCGCCTGCTTCACATGCGGCAGCACGAGATTTTGTTCGTGGCCAACGCGGATTTCAGCGGCGCTGTATTTATCCGCAAGCTCCGCGATCGCATCCATCTGGTCGGCGGTGGCATCGCCCGGAGGACCGCCGGTCGGCTTCAGCGAGAGGGTGACGATCGCATAGCCCGGCACCTTGTGGTTCCAGACGGAATTGCCGAACCAGCGCGCGAAGTCCGGATTGGACGCCCGCGCCTTCTGCAACAGCGCGTTTTCTTCCTCGCTCGGCTCATAGACCGGATATTTGAAGCGCGCGGCAATCTCGGCGATGGCGGCGGCATCAAGCGCGAGCGGGCCGTCCTTGATTTTGTCCCACTCGGCCTCGACTTCCTTCGCGAAAGCTTCCGCGCCGATCTCGTGGACTAGAATTTTGATGCGGGCCTTGTAGATGTTGTCGCGGCGACCGAACTGGTTGTAGACGCGCAGGACTGCCTCGACGTAGCTCAGCAAATCCCGCTTCGGCAGGAATTTGCGGATCGTTTTTCCGATGAATGGCGTGCGGCCAAGTCCGCCGCCGACGATCACTTCGAATCCGGTTTCGCCCGCACCATTCCTGTGCATGCGCAGGCCGATATCGTGAACCTTCACGGCGGCACGGTCATGCGCCGCCGCCGTCACTGCGATCTTGAACTTGCGCGGAAGAAACGAAAACTCGGGATGCAGCGTGGACCACTGGCGCAGCATTTCCGCCCAGATGCGCGGGTCTTCGATTTCATCCGGCGCGACACCGGCCCACTGGTCGGTGGTGATGTTGCGGATCGTGTTCCCGCTCGTCTGCATCGCGTGCATCTTCACTTTCGCAAGATCGGCGATGGCGTCGGGGATTTCTTCCAGCTTGATCCAGTTGAACTGGATATTCTGCCGCGTCGTGAAATGGCCGTAGCCCTTGTCGTATTTGCGCGCGACATGGGCCAGCATCCGCAACTGCTTCGACGACAGCGTGCCGTAGGGAATGGCGATGCGCAGCATGTAGGCGTGAAGCTGCAAATAGACGCCGTTCATCAGGCGCAGCGGCTTGAATTCGTCTTCGGTCAGTTCGCCTTCAATCCGGCGCTTCACCTGATCGCGCAATTCGGCGACGCGCTCCTTCAGCAGTTTCTCATCGAAATCGTCATAGAGATACATTTCAGGCTCCCGGCAATTCAAAGGTGGGGCCGGTCAGCCGGATTTTTTCGCGCAGGTTGCCAGGCAGAATTTTTCCCTGAACCAGTTCGACCGGCGCCACGTAGGAATCCACCGCGCGCACGGAATCAGCGCTTGCTTCCGCCCAAAGTTTCCGCGCCTCTTCCACATCGGCGGTGACGGCGGCTTGCGAGATTTCCGTCGCCCATTCGCCCGCTCCGGTGCGATAGACCACGGCACCGTCGCCGAGGCGGTTCGCGGTAATCACCACGGGGCCGTGAATTTTCAGCTTCTGCTGCAAGGGAGACGTCATGCGACCTCGCTTGCCAGAAGTGCCGCGCGCCAGGGCGCGGAATGCGCCACCACTTCGCCAATCACAATGAGTGCCGGTCCCTGTTTTGCCTGCGCGGCAAGGGCCGGCAGCGCATCGAGACGGCCAACCACCGATTTGGAATCCTCCCGGGTGCCGCGGGAAAGGATCGCTGCGGGCGTGGAGGGTTCGCGGCCCGCAGCGATCAGCCCGTCGCGCACGGAGGCAGCGGCGGCAAGTCCCATGTAAACGACGACCGTCGTCGCCGGATCGGCAA
>CAZUJE010000087.1:0-9786 GCA_964620215.1 uncultured Hyphomicrobiales bacterium | reverse complement strand
GGATCACCCGGCCCGGCGCCGACAATCGCGACCGATCCGGCATTGTCGCCGTCCGGACGCGCGAGCGCCTCGATCATCAGGGATTCGGCTTCAGAAGTTTTCCCGGCGAGTGCGGCGGCGGCCACCGGCCCGTCCACCGCGCGCTCCCAGAATTTCCGTTTCTCGGAAAATTCCGTAAATCTCGCCTGCACCTGCGGACGCCAGCGGCCAAGCAGTGCGGCGAATTCGCCGATCCGGTCCGGCAACAGCGATTCAATTTTTTCGCGGATGCGGCGCGCAAGCACCGGCGCATGGCCGGAGGTGCCGACCGCCACCACCACTTCGCCGCGATCGACAATCGCCGGCATGATGAAAGTGGAGAGTTCTGGCCGGTCCACCACGTTGACCGGAACCTGCCGCGCCTTCGCCCATTCCGAAATCTGCCGGTCGACGGGATCGCCCGCCGCGGCAATCACCACCGCGGCACCTTCGAGATCGAATTCGTTGGGGGCGCGGGAAAAGAGTTCGACGCCCGCTTCCGCTTCGAAATTTTTGGGCGCCGCGTACCAGCGCACATTCGCGCCCGCTGCCCGCACCAGCCGCAATTTATTGCGGAGCGCGTCGCTGCTGCCGGCCAGCAAAACATCGCGGCCGGAGAGATCGATGAAGATTGGAAGGAAGCGCATGGCGAATTTCACTTGACGTTGTGTTCTTTTACAGACTACTACGTTTTTATACAGTGTAAATATGAAAAACACATTCAATATCGTGTTTTAAATGTGAAATAGGGTTTTTCGTCAGTGGAATACGCCTAAATGACTGCAAACAAAGCTAATTCAATCCACATCGTAGTTGTGGATCACGATGGGCGCGAACACCGCCTGGAGGCGCTGGAAGGCTGGCGCATCATGGAAGTGATCCGCGATTGGGGAATCGGCCTGAAAGCCGAGTGCGGCGGCGCCTGCGCCTGCGCCACCTGCCATGTCTATGTGGATGAGGATTGGACCGGCCGTTTGCACCCGCCGCGCGAGGATGAAATCGACCGGCTCGACGAGGCATTCGCGGTCGAGAAAAATTCCCGCCTCTCCTGCCAGCTCCTGATGACTCCAGCGCTGGACGGGCTGCGCATCCGTCTCGCCCCCGGCACGAAAGTAGAAAAAGCCGCCTGAGACTTCGCCCACAAGCCGCCGCGATCCGCGCCATGATAGACTGGCAGCGGAGGCAAGATGACTCGCCACGGCGACATCGAAGTCGAGATCACGCCGGAAGTGCTCCTGAAGGCCTATGCCTGCGGCATCTTCCCGATGGCGGAGAGCGCTGAAAGCGAAACCCTGCACTGGATCGAGCCGCAATACCGGGGCGTGATGCCGCTCGAATCATTTCACGTGCCGCGCCGGCTCGCCCGCACCGTGCGTTCGGAAAAATTCGAAATCCGCATCGACCACAACTTCGACGCCGTGATTGCCGCCTGCGCGTCGCCCGCCCCCGGCCGCGGCAAGACCTGGATCAACCGGCGCATCCACAAGCTTTACCGCGAACTCTTCCATCGCGGCCACGCCCACACGGTCGAGGCGTGGAGCGGCGGGATGCTCGCGGGCGGGCTTTATGGAGTAAAATTAGGCCGCGCGTTTTTCGGCGAGAGCATGTTTCATTTTGAGCGCGACGCTTCCAAGGTGGCGCTCGTCCATCTCGCGGCAAAACTCATCAAGGGCGGCTTCGTGATGCTCGACGCGCAATTCCTCACCCATCATCTGGAAGGCTTCGGCGCGGTGGAAGTGGATGGTGCCCGCTACCAGAACATGCTGGCGGACGCCGTGCGCGGTGACGCGGCATTCGGAAAGAGCGCGATGAGCGGCGCGGAGGCATTGGAGATAATTAAGAACATATGAGTCATTCCGGGACGGCGCGCAGCGCCGGGCCCGGAATCCATAGCCCCAGAAAAAAATAATATCGCGAGGTGTTTATGGATTCCCGGCTCGGGCCTTCGGCCCGCCCCGGAATGACAATTAGCCCGACTTCGCCACATCCGGCGGCGTCTGCTTGCAGTCCACGAGCCAGACGTCATAGATCGGATGCTCAACCGCGTTCAGGCCGGGGCTCGCGGCGAACATCCAGCCGGTGAACAGCCGCCGGATTTTTCCTTCCAGCGTGATCTCGTCCACCTCGACAAATCCGGTCGTATTCTGCGGCTCGGTCGGCGGCCGCGTGTAGCAAGCCTGCGGCGTCACGCGCAGCGCGCCGAACTGCACCGTCTCCTTGACCGAAACCTCGAACGGATAAATACGGCCGGTGATCTTATCGAGGCCGGAAAAAACCGCGGTCGCGTTCGGAATTTTCTGATCCGGCTGCGCCTGTTCCACCGGCACTTCCGGCAGCGCCTTGCCCTTGCGCGCAACGTCGCCCTTCTGCGCGGGAGGCGGAGCCATGATGTCCCGCACGCCGCCGGGCTGATCCTTGGCTTCGAGCTGCTTCTGGTCGTCCCGCTTCTTTTTCGCCTTGGCGGACGGCTGCTTCGCCCCGGCATCCGGCGGAGGCGGCAAAGGCTCGCTCTGAATGTCCCCCGGACGCGGCTGCTGGGCAGGTTGCTGCTGCTGTGGAACCGGAGCGGTAGGACGGGGATTAAAGAGATCGTCGATGGTCTGCGGCGGACGCTGCTGTGCTGCCACCGTTCCGAGGAACGGCAACAGGGCGGCAATGGCAAAGAAAAGCAGCGGCTTGAGGGGGCGCATCGGTCTCTAACGCGGAGATGGGGAAGAGTTTCCTCACCGCATGGAACGCTCGTTATCACGCCGAATGCGGCGGCGAAAGGGCGCGCGGGTCACGCGTTTTTGCTGGCGCCCGGCCTTCGGGGAGCCATATTCAGTGGTAGCTATATATTTTTGCGGATACGTTTGAGCCATGTTCAAAAAGCCCCTCTCCCGCCGACGTTTTCTGGCCGGCACCGCCGCCTCGGCCGCTTTTCCCGGCGCGCTCGTCGCCCAGCAGCATCAACCGGATCTGTTCGGGGATTTTGTAAAAGAACTTTGGACCGGCCAGCGCCGGCCCGAGCCCGTGCAGGAGCGCGAGGCGCCGACCAAGCCCGAGGACTGGTACATCGGCTCCGTTCCCGATGGCCAGCATGAAATCCGCAAGGTGAATTTCGAGCTGCTCGACCCGGAATTCCGCCGCCAGCTAGTGGACTTCCGCACGCCGGAAACGCCCGGCACGCTAGTGGTCGATCCGCGCAATCACTTTCTCTATTCGATCCGCGAAGGCGGCACCGCCGTGCGCTACGGCGTCGGCGTCGGCCGCGAAGGCTTCAGCTGGCAGGGCCGCGCCTATGTCGGGCGCAAGGCCGAATGGCCGGACTGGGTGCCGCCCGCCGAAATGCGCCTGCGCCAGCCGGAATTGCCGGAGCGGCAGCTCGGCGGCCCGACCAATCCGCTCGGCGCGCGTGCGCTTTATCTCTACGAAAACAACAAGGACACGCTGTACCGCATTCACGGCACGGCGGAGCCGTGGTCGATCGGCACCAATGTTTCTTCGGGCTGCATCCGTTTGCTGAACGAGGAAGTGGCGGACTTGTATCTGCGCACGCCGGTCGGCACGCGGGTGGTGGTGCTCTAAACTTTCGGCGCCGCCGGTGCTTTCTTCCGCCCCCGCCGCCGCGCTTCCGGCACGCGCTTCGCCATCACCTTGTCGATGCGTTTGCCATCGAGATCGACGATCTCAAACCGCCAGCCCTGCGCCAGCACATGCTCGCCGATTTCCGGCAGCTTGCCGAGTTCGTGCAGCAGGAATCCCGCCAGCGTCTGGAATTCGCGATCCTCGGGCAGAACCACGCCAAGCAATTCGGCGAATTCGTCGGCGGCAATGTTGCCGTCGATGAACCAGGTGCCGTCCTCGCGGCGCTTCGCTTTGGTGCCGGGTGCTTCCTCGGTGCGGAACACACCGGCAATCGCCTCGAGAATATCCGCCGTTGTCACCACGCCCTTGAACTGGCCGTACTCGTCATGGACGAGGCCCATATGCACGGGCGTCGATTTCAACATCTCGATCGCATCGAGCGCGCCGATCGTGTCCGGCATCACCTGCGCCTTGCGGATGTAGTCGCGCGGATCGAATTCAGCCCCGCCGATAAATGCGTTCAGCAATTCCTTCGCCTGCAAAATGCCGACGATTTTTTCATTATCGGTGCGGTAGGCCGGCAGCCGCGAATGTTCGCTCTCGCGCAGCTTCTTGAAAATCTTCTCCGGCTCCCAGTCGAGATCGACCATGTCCACGTCGTTGCGCGGTGTCATCACCGCACTCACCGGGCGATCCGCGAGGCGCATCACGCCCGAAATCATCGACCGCTCGCCGGGCTCGATCACGCCCGAAGACTCCGCCTCGGCGATGAGCGAGCGGATTTCCTCATCGGTGATCTTGCCGGTGGAGTCGGGATTGATGCGCAAAAGCTTCAGGACAAGCTGGCCGGAAACGTCGAGGAGATTCACGACAGGCGCCGCGATGCGCGACAGCGCGTTCATCAGCGGCGCGACCTTGACCGCATATCGTTCGGGGTCGCGCAGTGCGATCTGCTTCGGCACCAGTTCGCCGATAATTACGGACAGATATGTGATGAGGAGAACAACAACACCGACGCCGATCGGCTCGCCGTAAGCATCCGGCACGCCCATGCTCTCCAGAAAATCGGCGAGCCGCAGACCCAGCGTGGAGCCGGAAAACGCGCCGGACAAAACGCCAACGAGCGTGATGCCGATCTGCACTGTCGAAAGAAATCTTCCCGGATCGGCGGTGAGCGACAGCGCCGCCTCCGCGCCGAACTTGCGCTGGTTCACCATCGTCTTCAGGCGCGAGCGGCGCGAGGAGACGAGCGCCAGTTCGGACAGCGCCAGCAACCCGTTCAACAGGGTCAGCGCCAACACCACCAATAGTTCGACGATCAACACGGCTTCAACCTTAAAGGTCAGCGGCGGAAAATTATTCGTTCGGCGTCCAGGCCTTGTAGTCGCCTGTAGCGCGCGGGCGGCGGCCCGATGCGAGCGTGGAGCCGCGCGGACGCCAGGCGCCCGGAGTGCCGGTCATGTTCGGGCGGTGCGGCTTCTGCCAGCCGCGCGCCTTGTAATTTTCCTGCGTGGGCGGCGTATCGACGGTGTGATGCAGCCAGCCATGCCAGGACGGCGGCACGCGCGAGGCTTCCGCCACACCATTATAGACAACCCAGCGGCGCTGAAAGCCGAGCGTCTTGTCCACCGCCCCGCCCTTGGTGCGGAAATAGCGGTTGCCGAACTCGTCCTCGCCCACGGCCTCGCCGTAAAGCCAGGTCCAGAGCTGGGTGCCGAAAGTCTGGCCGTTCCACCAGGTGAATAATTTGAGGAAAAAATTTTTCATGGGAATCCGGTTGCGGGCGGCAACATAGGGTCTGGGGCGCGGCGCGTCAAAGCCGGGAATTTGAGCAATTTCGCCGCTTTTGCCGCATGGCAGACCGCTACTTGCAGCACTTTCCACACGGCCTCGATGATGCGATTTGCTATTGTGAAACTAGCGAACGGAGAAAAATGTGGCAGCTTCGGATGCGGCACAGGGCGTTGAACTGACGAGCGTCGTCGTGCTGCTCGGCGCCGGCGTGCTCGCGGTGCCGCTGTTCAAGCGCGTGGGGCTTGGTTCCGTGCTGGGCTATCTCGCCGCCGGTCTCGCCATCGGCCCGTTCGGCCTGAAGATTTTCACCGAGCCCTCCACCATCCTGCACATCGCCGAACTCGGCGTCGTCATGTTCCTCTTTATCATCGGACTCGAAATGCAGCCCTCGCGGCTGTGGGCGTTGCGCAAGCAGATTTTCGGGCTCGGCAGCTTGCAGGTCGCGACCGCCGGGGCACTCCTGACCGCCGCCGGAGTCCTCGCCGGATTTCCGCTGATCCCGTCCTTCATCGGGGCAATGGGCTTCACCCTCACCTCCACCGCCGTTGTGGTGCAAATCCTGGATGAGCGCGGCGACCAGTCCACGCCGTTCGGCCAGCAGGCCATTTCGATTCTGCTGCTGGAAGACCTGATGATCGTGCCGCTGCTCGCGATCGTGGCGCTGCTGACGCCGGTTACTTCACTGGTGAGCGAAGGCTCGAACCTGGAGCATGTGCTGATCGCGATTGTCGCCGTTACGGGCGTGGTCGCGGCCGGGCGCTGGCTCCTCAATCCGATGTTCAATGTGCTGGCGCAAGCCGAAGCGCGCGAGGTGATGACCGCGGCGGCTTTGCTCGTCGTGCTCGGCACCGCCATGGTGATGCAGTTCAGCGGCCTCTCCATGGCGATGGGCGCGTTCCTCGCCGGCGTTCTGCTTTCGGAATCCACTTTCAGGCATCAACTCGAAGCCGACATCGAGCCGTTCCGCGGCATCCTGCTGGGATTGTTTTTTATCGCGGTCGGCATGTCGCTCGACGTGTCGCAAGTCATTCGCGAATGGCTGTTCATCATTCTTGCCGTACTCGCCTATATGTTTTTGAAAGGTCTTGGCATCTACGCCGTCGCGCGGCTGACAAAATCCACCCACACCGAAGCGATCTATAGGACTGCACTTTTCGCGCAGGGCGGCGAATTCGCCTTCGTCCTTTATTCCGCGGCGGCGGGAGCGGGAATTTTCTCCGCCTCGCAGAACGCCGCCCTCACCGCCACCGTCATCATCTCGATGGCGCTGACGCCGCTCTTGGTGGTGTCGTTGCGCTGGCTGCTGCCGAAGGAAGGCGAGGAAGAACAATCGCTGGACGGCGTCGATAAGGCGGACGGGCTGGAAGGCAGCGCCCTCATCATCGGCTTCGGCCGCTTCGGCCAGGTTGCGTCTCAACATTTATTGGCGCGCGGCATCGATGTTTCAATTATTGAGCGCGACGTGGAGATGATTACCGCCGCCGCCGATTTCGGTTTCAAGGTCTATTACGGCGACGGCACAAGGCTCGATGTGCTGCGCACTTCCGGTGCCGGGCGCGCGGAAGCCGTGCTTGTCTGCGTGGAGAAAGCAGAAACCGCCAACCGGATTGTCGAGCTGGTGAAGGCGGAATTTCCGCTCACGAAATTATTTGTCCGCGCCTTCGACCGCACCCACGCCCTGCATCTGATTAAAGAGGATGTGGACTATCAGATCCGCGAGACGCTGGAATCAGCCATGGTATTCGGCGAGGAAGTGCTGAAAGGCCTTGGGGTGCCGCCGGAAGAAGCCGCCGAAATCACCGCGGACAATCGCCGCCGCGACGAAGAGCGGCTGGAATTGCAGGTGTCCGGCGGGCTCTATGCCGGCCTGACCTTATTGCGTGGAAACGTTTCCATCCCGACGCCGCTCACGCGGCCGAAGCGCGAGGGCAAGGTCGTGGATGCCGATACCGCCGCGCCGATTGAAGGGCCGATCAGCAAAATCGAGGCGAAGCCTTAAAGCCTCCCTGCGGCACTGCGCGCTGTGTCGTGTACCTGACTAAAGCTCTTGCGGCGCCGTGGTAGAGGATTATTTTTCCGGGTGCAGGGCTTTCTAATGACTCCAATAAAAACCATCTCTCAATTCCGCCATCACCCGTGGCATGGCTACGCGATCGCCAGTGCGATTTTCGTGGCCGCGTTTCTGCTGCGTCTGACCTTCGGAGAGCAGGACGACCCGAACGTTCCGTTCATCACTTTCTTCCCGGCCATCCTGTTGGCCGCACTGTTCGGAGGCGCGCGGGCTGGAATTGTAATCGCTATCCTGTCCGGGCTTGCGGCGATGTATTTCTTTATCCCGCCTTACGGAACGCTCACGCTTTCCTGGCCTTGGGGATATTTCGCAATGGCGCTCTTCGCCGTGACATCCGCGGTGATGATCGCGACGGCGCATTATCTCAACAGGGCGATGGACGAGCTTTCTCACGAACGCGACAACTCCGCCGTCCTGTTCCGCGAGTTGCAACACCGCGTTGCCAATAACATGCAGTTCGTTTCGGCGCTGCTGGCGCTGCAATCAAAAAAGCTCGGCAACGATCCGGCGGCCCTCATGCTCAACGAGGCCCGCTCCCGCTTCGACGCCATGTCGCGCGTGCATCGGCACCTTTACGATCCTGAATCGCTGCAAAAACCGATGGGCGAATATCTGGAAAAACTTTGCCGCGAAATGATCGACGCAAGCGGAGCGAAAAACATCGTTTGCCTCGTGCAGATTCCCGAAGGCATCCGCCTCGACGTGCAGCGGCTTCTCACCATGTCGCTCGTCGTGACCGAAATTATCACCAACAGCCTGAAACACGCCTTCAAGGACCGCGATCAGGGCACGATTTCGATCAATCTCCAGAGCGACAACGGCAAGCTGGCCCTCATCATCGCCGACGACGGGCCGGGATTTGCCGCTGACGCAACGCCGCCGAAAGAAAAAGGCCTCGGCATGCGGGTGCTGGAAGGCTTCGCCACGCAGCTCGGCGGCAATTTCAGCGTCGATGGCAGCAAAGGCACCACTGCGAGGCTGATTTTTCCGGCCTGAAAATTCGCGGCAAAAAAATCTTTGCCCGTAATCCGCGCAATTCACCTCCGTTGCTTAAATAGCGCTTTACGCGGCCCGCGAATCCGCATCTGTTGGCTGTCGGAAAGTGATGGGTGGCGGCTAGCCGCCCTTCTGGCTTTTCCCCACAATACCCACCATATGTTGTAATAATAGGCAGGCCTGACACTAGGGCTTGACGCTTTCGACCGAGTCGGCCTAGGGTTATTTCCCGTTCGAAGCGCTGTCTTGTGTACGTTTCGGGCCTCCTGAGAGCCACGATTCCAAACGCGCCGCACGGAAAAAACCGTCCCGGCGCAAGCCCTTGGATTCACCGCGCTCCGGGCGGAAACTGTGGATGAGAAGTCCTCGGTTTCGGTTGGCCTCGCAAGGGCCAAATCTGTGCCGGACTCTTCTGGGTCCAATGCGTCGGTGACCTAAAGCGTTCGGCCAACAAAAACAGTCAAGGGGACGAAAAACATGCGCATCGAGCGCCGTTACACCAAAGCCGGATCTTCACCCTACGCCGAAATCGCCTTCCGCACGGCGACCAGCGAGATTCGAAACCCCGACGGCTCGATTGTTTTCCGCCTCGAGAGCATGGAAGTTCCCGAAGCGTGGTCGCAGGTGGCGACCGACGTTCTGGCGCAGAAATATTTCCGCAAGGCCGGTGTTCCGGCGAAGCTGAAGCGCGTGGAAGAGGAAACCGTCCCCTCTTTCCTCTGGCGCGCTGCCGCCGATGAAGCCGCGCTCGCAAAGCTCGACGAAAAAGAACGCATCATCGGCGAGACTTCCGCCAAGCAGGTATTCGACCGGCTCGCCGGCACCTGGACCTATTGGGGCTGGAAGGGCGGCTATTTTGAATCCGAGGAAGACGCGAGCGCGTTTTATGACGAGATGCGCTACATGCTGGCCCAGCAGATGGCCGCACCGAACTCGCCGCAATGGTTCAACACCGGCCTGCACTGGGCTTACGGCATCGACGGTCCGAGCCAGGGTCACTTCTATGTGGACCCGTTCACCGGCAAGCTGACGCAATCCGCTTCTGCTTATGAGCATCCGCAGCCCCATGCCTGTTTCATCCAGTCGGTCGAGGACGACCTCGTGAATGAGAACGGCATCATGGACCTGTGGGTGCGTGAAGCGCGCCTGTTCAAATACGGCTCCGGCACCGGCACCAATTTCTCGAAGCTGCGCGGCGAAGAGGAAGGTCTTTAAGGGGGTGGTCATTCCAGTGGCTTAATGAGCTTCCTGCGAATCGGTGACCGAGCTGCCGGTGCGATTAAGTCTGGCGGCACGACTCGCCGCGCGGCCAAAATGGTTTGCTTAGACGCCGATCATCC